>NZ_JAMYME010000022.1:0-102192 GCF_040318345.1 Mesorhizobium sp. M1169
CCCTTGCCGCCCGTCACCTTCGGCCAGCTCTGCAGACCTTCCGCTTCCATGATGTCGCGGAGCGTTAGCGCGGTCTCGATCACTTCATCCCACTCGACCCCCTCGCCCGGATCAAGGTCCAGAACAACCCGGTCGGCATGTTCGATGTCGTCAACAGTAGCGTTCCAGGGATGCAGCTCTACCGCGTCCATCTCGACCAGCCCCAGCAAGCCGGCAAGGTCGTCCACCCACACGCGCACACCTTCGCCACCCTCGCGCTTTTGAACGCGCAACTGATGCACTGCTGCGGGGATCTTCGGCAGCGCGCCCTTGTGGTAGAAGGTTGCCCCGAGAGCATGGCGGACCAGCTTCAGCGGTCGGTGGCCGAGATGGACGAGTGCGTAGTCGGCAACCCTCTGCCAGTAGCGCGCAAGCTCTTCCTTGGAGGGCGAGACCGCGTCGGGCAGCAGTTGCAGGATGTTCACGCTGGGAACGCCATGTTCCTGGGCTGGTCCACGTCGCTTTGATGGCGCCGGAGGCTTGGCCGGGATCGCCACGAGGTCTTCTCGCAGACCCTTGAATACTGCCTCGCGCAACACGCCGCGATCAGTGACGCCGCTGAACTGTACCTCGGCCAGCACCTCTGGTCTGACCCACGTCGCCTTCGGCTTCACGATGGGCTCTGACAGAGGCGACTTGCTGATGATCAGCGGGTCGAGCCGCTCTCGAACCAGTTGAGCAACGCTCAAGGTGTAGCCGCTGCGGGCCTTCCCGGCATAGAGCAGTCGGTCGCCCTCGCGGCGACCGATGTAGAGGGATGCGATGCGGCGCGGGTGAGCGCCCAGCTTCTCGACAAATGCCACGATGGGGAAAGTGTCGCTCTTGATGCACTTCACCTTGAGCCAACTGGTCTGGATCCCTGAGCGGTAGGTGGCATCGGTGCGCTTGGAGACGATGCCCTCCAACCCCATACGGCAGGCATGTTCAAACACGTCCGTGCCGCCCAACTCCAGATGTTCGGCGTAGGTCAATGTCGGGGCTGAGTTCTTCAGCAGCTTCTCTAGGGCTGCCTTACGCCTTACCAGCGGCTGCTGCCGCAGATCGCGCCCGTTGAGGTGCAGCAGGTCGAATGCGTAGAAGATGAGCCTCGGCGAGTCTGGGTTGCCCAACTCCCGTTCCAACGCTTGGTAGTCCGGCAGGCCAGTGTCGCCGAGAACGACAGCCTCCCCGTCGATGATCGCCGCCTTCACCGGCAAGCCCGCCGCCGCTTGAACAATTCGTCGGTATCGGTGCGACCAGTCGTAGCCACGGCGCGTGAAGGCTCTCGCTTTGCCGCCCTCAATGATCAGTTCGGTGCGGTAGCCGTCGTACTTGATCTCATGAAGCCATTCGCCGCCCTCGGGCGCATTCTCGACCAGCGTCGGCGACTGGAACTCAATGAAAGAAAGCCCGTCTGTGGCGTTACGCATGCACCCTCCGACGGCGACTCAAGACGCAGAGCAGCAATAGGTTCCGGGGCATTTTAGCGAATTGTATGTTGGGGCAGTTTATGGTTCCGTTGGAATTAGCATCAATTATTAAGCCGCGCACATAGCAAGGACTGGCGCGAGCTGGAGGCGGATTTGCTATGGCTCGATCTGCCGCCAGCCAAAATGCAATGACAATAGCCAACGCTTGGGAGGCATGCGTGGCGCGGATCGTAGTAGCACCGCAATTGCACCGCCGTGGCGTCGTAGTCGAGGTGTCGGGGTCCGCCGAGCCTCCCTGCACCATCCTGATCTGATGTGCGTCCTGACATGGACTCTCCTTCCATGGCTGCATCGGGGCAAGCGGCAATTTCTGTCCTCACCAAAGGTCCGCTTTGTGAATAGCCGTTCATTGCGGCTGCCATGGATGAGCAACGGTCGGGTGGAAGCCTCACATTGCTGCGATCGATCTGAACCGGAACGGGCGCGCGATGAACAGAAATTGAGAAACATCTTCCGAAGTGGACATTCGGGTGATGCGCTGGGCACGGAAGCAAGGAGGCTCGTGCATTCGGGGTGCGCCCTCTTTAAAGCCGTCACGGGGCTTGCAATTCGGTGGCGCATTGCGACACTTGTTGCATGAGCACGTCCGCACAACCAGTGCGTCTGGCCCGCCCCGAAAAGAAGCGGCGTCGCATCCCTATTGCGGTCATCATGGCGTTGAGTTTTGGCAGCCTCATATTCCTGTCGGTCGGGGGCGTGCTCGCGTTGTCGGTCGGCGCCAATTTTCGCAACACGTTCGACTTGCTCGGCGCCCAGTCGACACTCCTGATCGATGCGATGGAGGACTCGCTGCGCGCAGAGATGGGGGACGCCGAGAACGCGGTCGACGGCATCGCGCAGCTGTATGCCCAGGGCGAGTTCCAGATCGACGACGAGGCGATGTCTGCAGCTGTTGCCGGTGCTCTGGCTACCGCCTCGGGGGTCGAGGCGATGCTGATCTGCACCCCCGACCTGGTCTGCCGCGGCGCCGCGCGCTCAGTCGAAAACAACGTTGCAACGGGCGCCATCGAGCATTTTCCGGCCAAGCCCGAGAAGTCGCCCCAAGTCCGCGCCGCCCTCGAACAACGCAGACGGGTCGGCGGCAGGCAATGGGGGGCATTCGTAGCCAACGAGTTCGGCCTGTACGCGCATGTCTCAGTGCCGCTGGCACGTGATGGCGTGACGCAGGCCTGGGTGATCGCGGCGGTCGAATTGCAGAAACTGTCCGATATCACGCGGGAGCTATCATCGCGATTTGGCACGCATGCCTTCATTCTCGATGGCGAAGACCGCGTGCTCGCCGACCAAAGGCTGGCCGATCCCGACGCTCTGAAGAACGGCGTCCTGCCGCTGACGCCGCTGGCCACGTATGGCGATCCGGTATTGGCCGCCTATAGCGCGCGGAAGGTAGAGCGGGATTTCGACACGCGCCGCGCCCGCGACATAGAAATCGCCGAGATCGACCGCAGCGTGGACAATGCGTCCGAGTGGAGCGGCGACGCCACCTACATCGCCATCACCCGCAAGATCGCAGGCTATGGCGACAGGCCCTGGACGCTCGGCGCGTATTTCGAGACCAGTCAGATCAGCAAGGAGATCGAGCGCGTGTTGGGATCGGCCCTGCTCGGTCTTGGGGCGATGGCCGTGGCGGTCATCGTCGCGATCCTGCTTGGGAGGCGCCTGT
Organism: Mesorhizobium sp. M1169; assembly: GCF_040318345.1. Taxonomy (NCBI): domain Bacteria; kingdom Pseudomonadati; phylum Pseudomonadota; class Alphaproteobacteria; order Hyphomicrobiales; family Phyllobacteriaceae; genus Mesorhizobium; species Mesorhizobium sp. M1169. The sequence continues at coordinate 3,172 of NZ_JAMYME010000022.1, forward strand.
CGCGACCGATCCAGGCGATCGCCGGCCAGGCCATGCGCGTTGCCGATTTCGATCTCGACGGCGTGACTCCGCTGCCGCGCAGCAGGGTTCTGGAGTTGGACAACCAGGCTTCGGCCTTCAACGCCATGCTGATCGGTCTGCGTGCATTCTCGACCTATATTCCGCGCTCGCTGGTGGCCAAGCTGGTGCGCACCGGAGAGGTCGGCATCGCCGAACCGCGCGAAGCAGTCGTCACCGTCATGTTTACCGACATCGTCGGGTTCACCACGCTGTCGGAGCAGATGGACGCCGCAGCCGCGGCCAGGCTGCTGAACCACCACTTCGAGATCCTGTGTGGCGCGGTCGATGCACATGGCGGTACGGTCGACAAGTTCCTGGGCGATGGCATGCTGGCGTTCTTCGGCGCGCCGGATCGTCTGAAGGGCCATGCCCCGGCGGCCGTCCGCGCCGCCGCGGCGATCCGCGAGGAGCTGGACAAGGACAATCTGGAAGCGGCTGGCGAAGGCCGGCCTCCTCTTCATGTCCGCATCGGCATCCACACGGGCTCCGTCATCGTCGGCAATATCGGCGCATCCGATCGCGTGAACTACACAATCGTCGGCGACACCGTAAACATCAGCCAGCGGCTTCAGGAACTCGGCAAGTTGCTCGCACCAGATGCCGCGACCGCCATCGCGATTTCCGGCGAGGCTGTTTCGCGGCTCGACGAAAAGTTCGAAACGATCCCGGCGGGCAAGCACAGGTTGCGCGGGCGCGGCGAAGCGACGGAAGTCTTTCAGCTTCGCAAAGTCGCGACGTCAGCACCGCCCCGTGTGGACGTTCGCCACGCCCAAGCAGGCTAGGGCCATGCCGCTTCCCTGCCGCTGATCGGCGGCTTGGAGAAGCCCGCGCGAATGCTGGTTCCGGCTAATGCCGACTTCCAAAAAGAGAATTCGGCTCCGCAAGGTCTCGAAAGGGTCATCGGCGTGAATTCGTCTTGCGCGAACGACCTTCCCCTCGGGGTCGCTCAAAGACTCCCATCTTGCGGACCAACCTCACCAAGGCGTCTGGGCTTTAACGTCGGCGATTGTCGTGTGGCGCTTTTTTGATCATCCTATCGAGCGGTTGGAAACTCGTTCGCCTCGAAAACATGGTGATGCACACGGCCGGTGAACATCTTGAGCAGCTCTCCAGTCGCATCGCGGCTCTGAAAGCGAACGTCGGACTGCAGCGCCTTCTTGCAGGCGTCCATGTCGTGATAACGGATGGCGAGCGCCATGGCATAGACGGGGGCGCCCTCATCCCGTGCCGTGCCATCCAGAACGCGCACCTCCTCGGCTCCAGGAAATTGCGTCCACAACGGCACTAGCCTTTCCCTGACAAAGCGCCGGAATTCGCTCTCGCGTCCGGGGTGGATTTCGCCTTCGAACAGGGCGTAGCGAATGATCATGGCGAGGATTTCCTGATTTTCTGCGCTTGGGATGGCCGCCGGCCGGCAAGGGCAGGTCGCGGTGCAATTCGTGGATTTGTCGTGCGAATGAGATGCGGGCGCATCGCGTATTGCGCCCGCATCGCCGGGCGTCCTACTTGCCCCAGATCTTCTTGTATGCGTCGCGGTAGCCATTGCCGGGGTCGAATGCGTTATTCGGCCCACCGTCGAACTCGACATTGTCGGCCGTCACCACATGCAGCGGCGACAGATAGCCCGACCTTTTTTCGCCAGCGATGGCGCGGTTCAGCTCGTCGACCAATTGCCAGCCCTGCAAGTTGAGCGGTTCGGCGACGGTCACCTTCTGGAACTGACCGGCGCGAATGCGCTGATAGGCCGATTCCGAACCGTCGCCGGCGGCGACATTGATCGGCGCGTCGGTGCCGGCTTTGCCGGCGGCGGCAAGTGAGGGTCCCATGAAGTCGAAATAGAGATCGTTGATCGCCAGCGAATGCGTCCAGGCATCGCCGTACTTCTGCAGCAGCGAAGTGGTCAGCTGCGGCATGCGCTGCGAAGTCTCGGCGATCGGCGTGTCGACATATTCGAGCACCTTGCCGCCCAGCCGCTCGATCTCCGCCTTCATCTTGTCTGCCTTGGCGACGGCGATGGCGTAGGTCGAATCGGTGAAGATGACGACGCCGGGCTTGCCATTGGCATCGGCGTAGGCCCAGTCGGCCGCGGCCGTGGAGACTTGCATGGCATCCGTCGACACGTTGGCGAACACGCCGCTTTTCTGGTCGGGCCCGATCACCGGTCCGGCATGCCAGGAGACCAACGGGATACCTGCGACCTTGGCCTGTTCCAGCGCCGGCGCCTGCTCGACCGCGTCAAAACCGTTGATGACGATGCCATTCGGCTTCAACGCCATGGCTTGGCCGAAGGCAGCGGTGCGGCCGCCGATCGAGCCGGCGCCGTCAATCACCTTGACCTCCCAGCCTATCGCCTTGGCTGCTTCCTCGACGCCGTTGGTGACGCCCAGGATGCCGCCGTTCTTGAGGTCGCCGGCGAGCACGACGATCGTCTTGCCTTGCTGCGCCTTCGGACCGGTGGTCGGGCCATCCCAAGCCGTGACCTTCTGCGCATATTTCTGGACGACCGCCATGGCGTCGGCTGTGGCGTCCGCCCGTGCCTGGCCGGCGAACAGGACAGGAGCAGCGATTGTCATGGCCATCAAGGCGACGGATGATTTCAGGAATGTTCTGCGTTGCATGTTGGTACCTCCCTTGGTTTCAAGAAATTGCATGGTCTTTCAAAACTCGGCTTTCGATTGGAGTTGACGACATGTCACCGGCTGATGTCGCCCGCCACCGGACCAACGCCGGCCGGATGTGCGTTGACGTAGATGGAGTAAAGGGATGTCTGCGCAGTGATGTAGAGGCGGTTGCGCTTGGGACCGCCGAAACAGACATTGGAAACGAGCTCGGGAACCAGGATACGGCCGATCAGGGTTCCGTCCGGCGCATGGACGCGCACCGAGTCGGCGCTGGAGGCCCAGATGTTGCCGTCGCGATCGACGCGAAAACCATCGAAGAGGCCTGCCCCGCACTCGGCGAAGATGCCGCCTGCGCGCGCCGACCGGCCATCGGCGGCAAGGTCATAGGCCTTGATCGCGCGCGGCAGGCCGGGCACATGGCTGGCGCCGCTGTCCGACACGTAGAGGATCGTCTCGTCGGGCGAAAAAGCCAGGCCGTTCGGCTGCACCATGTCGGTGACAACGGCGCTCACCTCGCCCGAAAGCTCATCGAACCGGTAGACATGGGAGCCGCCGATCTCCGCTCTGGCGATCTTGCCCTCGTAGTGGCTTTGGATGCCGTAGACCGGGTCGGTGAACCAGATCGTACCGTCGGATTTGACCACCACGTCATTGGGTGAATTGAACCGCTTGCCTGCAACGGTTTCGACAAGCGTCTGCCAACGCCCGTCATGCTCGAGCCGGGAGACACGGCGCCCGCCATGCTCGCAAGCAACGACGCGGCCTTCGCGGTCGAGTGTGTGGCCGTTCTGGTAGTTACAACGGGCCTCGAAGATGCTGACGGAACCATCGCTTTCGTCGTAGCGCAGCAGCCGATCGTTCGGGATGTCCGACCACAGCAAATGCCTTGCGGCGGGGACATACACCGGTCCTTCCGCCCAACGGCTACCGGTCCATAGCCGTTCGAGCTTGGCATGCCCGATCATCAGCTTGCCGAACCGATCGTCGAGAACCTCGTAGTCGTTCATTCCATGATCCACGGGTTTGGCTCGATTTGTCACTTCGAGGGCTGCGCGACGGTCTTGGTCCTGTTTCTTTGCGCTGCGCCGCGCTTGCGCTGGGCGTAGCCGGCTATGCCTATGGCGACGAGCAGCGTGACGCCGTTGAACAATGGCTCGACGAAGAACGAGCCGCCGAACTGCTGGATACCGGAAATGCCGACCGCCAGGATGATGACGCCCGTCATCGTGCCCCAGACGTTGACTCGTCCAGGCTTGATCGTGGTCGAGCCGAGAAAGGCGCCGACGAGAGCCGGCAGCAGATACTCCAGTCCGACGCTGGCTTGGCCAATGCGAAGCTTGGAGGCGAGCAACACTCCTGTCAGCGCCGTCAGGAAGCCCGAGGAGATGAACGCCCCAATGACGAAGCGGCGCACCGGAATGCCATTGAGAGCAGCCGCCTTCGGGTTGGCGCCGATGGCATAAACGTAGCGGCCGATCGGCAGATATTCGAGAATGATCCACAGTGCGACGGCGATGCCAAGCACGTAGAGGCCGGTGATCGGCAGCCCGAACACCATCGTGCCGTTGAGCGCGTAGAAGCCGTTGGGCAACACGCCGACAACCTGCCGGCCGCCAGTGTGCCAAAGCGCCAAGGAATAGAGCACGGTGCCGGTGCCCAGCGTGGCGATGAAAGAGTCGATGCGGGCGACTTCGACCAGCAGGCCGTTGAGGAAGCCGGTCGCGGCGCCGAGAACCAGCACTATCATCACTGCCAGCGGCCACGGAATGCCGAACATGGTCTGCAGACTGATGGCCAGGATGTGCCACAGCACAATGCCGTAGCCGACGGTGAGGTCGATGCGTCCCGACGCCATCGGGATCATCGCCGCCAGCGACAACAGCGCAATAATCGCCTTGTCGGAGATGATCGAGCGCAGGTTAAGCAGCGTCGGGAACGTGTTCGGCAGCAGGATCGAAAACAACAGGATCAGCAACACCGTCAGGATAACCAGCCCGTAGACCGGCAGCAGCCGGATGACCTTCTGCCCCATGGACAAATCAGCCATCTCGCCGCGGGTCGGTTCGAGGGCGCTGGATTCGATCGATTGCATGAGTTCGCTCCCAGAAAGATCAGGCGGCTTCGGAAGCCGATGCCGCGGTGATCACGGCCGATGTGGTGAGGTCTTTGCCGGTGAGTTCGCGAACGATCTGTCCTCGCGAAAACACCAAAGCGCGGTGGCAGATGTGGGCAATCTCCTCGAAATCAGTCGACACCACGACGACGGCGAGGCCGGCTTCAAGCGCGCGGCCGATCAGCCGATAAATCTCTGCCTTGGCGCCGACATCGACGCCGGCGGTCGGATCCTCGGCGATCAGCAATGTACGGCCGGTGTGGAGCCAGCGCCCGACGACCACCTTTTGCTGGTTGCCACCCGACAGCGCCTCTATCGGCAGGTTCGGATCGTTGGGGCGCAGCCCGACGGAACTGCCGATCGCCTGCGCCAGCGCAGCCTCCCTGTGAGGCGCAAGGAAGGAAAACAGGCCGCGCTTGCCGGCGCCGGGATTGAGGAAACTGTTCTCTCGAATCGACAAGGATCCAGCGATTGATTCTTCGGTCCTGTCACGCGCGATCAGGCCGATGCCGGACGACATCGCCGCGATCGGGCTGGACAGGTCCGGCACAGCCCCGCGGATCGTCACCGTGCCGGAAAAGGCCTGGCAGCCAAACAGCGCGCGGCCAACCAGTTCCTGCCCGGCACCGCGCAGGCCGACCAGGCCGAGCAACTCACCCTTGCGTACGTCAAAAGACACCGGGCCGGCACCGGCGCAGACAAGGTCGCGGACAGCACAGATCGTCTCGCCGGCCTGCGTTTGAGCCTTGCTGAAAACCTGGCTGACCGGACGGCCGACGATCATCTCGACCAGTTCGTCCGGTTTTGTATCGGCGACTTTCTTCTCGCCGACCAGCCTGCCGTCGCGCAGCACGGCGACGCGATCGGCGATGCGGAAAATTTCATCGAGGCGATGCGAGACATAGATCATGCCGACGCCGCGCTGCTTGAGCGGACGGATGGCGTCGAACAGCCGCTCGACCTCGTCGGCGGGAAGGCTGGCGGTCGGCTCGTCGAGCACCAGCACATCGGCCTCGGTAGCCAAGGCGCGAGCGATGGCAACCAGCGACTTTTCTGTACGGGTCAGATCCTGGACCCGCGTCGTCGGGTCGAAATCACAGCCGACCAGCTTTAACGCCTCCTGCGCCCTCGCCTCGGTCGATCGCCAGTCGATCAGGCCAGAGCGAAGCGAAAAGCCTTGGGCCAGGCCGACATTCTCGCCGACCGTCATCCATTCGATAAGACCTAGATCCTGGTGAATGAAGGCTACGGGCTGGCGCTGGTTCGGCCGCGGCGGGCGATGATGGTAGGGCTCGCCGCGAAACAGGATTTGGCCGCCATCCGGCCGATAGATGCCGGCGAGCGTCTTGATCAGCGTCGACTTGCCGGCGCCATTCTCGCCGAGCAGCGCCAGGATCTCGCCCTTGTGCAGATCAAGCGTCACGTCGGAGAGCGCGCGGGTCCCGCCGAACTCCTTCGTAATTGACTTGAACTCGATCAGTTTTTGCTCGGTCACAATGCGTTCCTCCCGAGATCGCCCAAATGATGTTATCGATAACATTTCTAGGCGTCAAGCATCAAAGAATAAGGCCAACGGATCAGCTGGTCTTGCCGTCGAGCAGACGCATCATCTCGGCCGAATCGTTCGGCCCCAATCCAGCGGCGCAGAGCAGGCGATGGATCTCGACCACCTGCCCGGTCATCGGCATCGGCGTCTTGGTTTTCAGCGCGAAGGCCTGTAGCGAATCCAGATCCTTCAGCATGTTGTCGATGCGGCCGGTGGCTGAAAAATCCCGGGCAGCGAATTTTGCCATGAATTCCTGCATGATGCTGGAATCGGCCCGCCCGCCCTTGAGTGCCGCGGGGATTGCCTTCGGGTCTACGCCGCCGGCTTCGGCAAGCTTCACGGCTTCGGCGACAGCCTGGAACAGTACGGCGCAGAACAGCTGGTTGATCAGCTTTGTCGTCTGCCCCGCCCCACTCGGCCCCATCAGTGTGTAGTTGGTGCAGAGATGCCGCATCACCGTGCGCGCCTGTTCGAAGTCTTCAGCCTCGCCACCCGCCATGACTGTCAGCCTGCCGGCCAGCGCGCCGGGAACGCCGCCCGAAAGCGGGCAGTCGAGCCATTTCATGCCGGTCTCGGCTGACAGCTTCCTGGCCATCTGCGCGGTGTCGACGGGATCGATCGACGACATGTCGATCAGCAGCTTTTCCGACGACGCCGCAGCAGCGACACCACCATCGCCAAACACCACCGAACGCACGATATTGGCATGGTTGAGACTGAGGACGATGAAGCTGCTCGCTCGCGTTGCTTCGGCAACCGATGCGGCGGCAGCCGCACCCTTTGCAGTCAGCGCTGCAACCTTGACCTTGTCCAGATCGAATACCGTTACGGCTAACCCAGTCTCGATCAGGCGTGTGGCGATCGCCGACCCCATGATGCCGGCACCGACAACGGCGACTTTTGTTGGTTGCGTCATTTCAACGTGCCTTTCTTTGATCTGGCAGGGCCGACCCCAAATGTACCCAGACCCTGCAACACTCTATCGGCAATCGTGTCGACAGGCGCCTCGATGTCCACTGTGACCACCAGCGGTTCGTCGCCGGGATGCTCCAGTGTGGCGAACTGGCTGTCGAGCAGCGCTGGCGGAAAGAAGTGGCTGCGGCGCTCGGCAAGCCTGGCTTGCAGCACCGCACGTGAACCGTCCAAAAATACGAAAAGCACCGGCCCGATAGCACCATGGCGAAGGCGATCGCGATAGGATTTCTTCAGCGCCGAGCAACTCGCGACGAGCCCGCGTCCTTGCTCATGTGCATGGCGCAAGGCTGCGCCCAACAGGTCCAGCCAAGGCCAGCGATCCTCGTCGGTAAGCGGTATGCCCGCCGACATTTTCTCGACATTCCCGCGCGGGTGCAGCGCGTCGCCTTCGACAAAAGCGAGCCCTAGACGAGCCGCGATCGCGATGCCAATGCTGGTCTTGCCGCAGCCGCTGACACCCATCACGACGATGGACCAGGACTCAGAGGCAGGTTGTGATGCCGCCATCGACATAGAGCGTGTGTCCATTGACAAAGGATGAGGCCGGTCCAGCCAGAAAGATCGCCGCGCCGACCAGTTCGCCGACATCGCCCCAACGACCCGCCGGTGTGCGGTTGGTCAGCCAGGCTGAAAACTCGGGATTGTCGACCAGCGCCTGGTTGAGCGGCGTCTTGAAATAACCCGGCGCAATGGAATTGATCTGCAAGCCATGCTTCGCCCAATCGGCACACATTCCGCGCGTCAGGTTGCGCACAGCGCCTTTCGTGGCCGTATAGGGCGCGATGTTCGTCCGTGCCAGTTCGCTTTGCACCGAGGCGATATTGATGATCTTGCCGCGCCGCCGCGGGATCATGTGCCGCGCCACCGCTTGTCCCACGAAGAACACGCTGGAGATGTTGGTGCGCAAGAGTTCCTCCCATTTGTCGGCGGGGAAATCCTCGAGCGGCATTCGGAACTGCATGCCGGCATTGTTGATAAGGATATCGATGGCGCCGATCGTCGCCTCGATCTCCGCGACGCCGTTCGCCACCGCAGCATGATCGGTGACGTCGAAGACGGCGCTATGGACCTTGTGTCCCTTCGCTGTCAGTGCATCCGCAGCTGTTTTGACCTTTTCGGCGCTGCGTCCGTTGAGCACGATTTCGGCGCCGTGCTGCGCCAACCCCTCGGCCAGCGCCAGGCCGATCCCCTGTCCCGAGCCGGTGACCAGCGCCCGCATGCCGGTCAAATCGAATAATGAACTGCCCAAATGCTCCTCCTGAGCAATGTTTCCTGAGCGGCCACGATTTCCAACGCACTGCCGCCAGTCCCTATTGACATGTATGTTATCGATAACATAGTCAATGGAAAAATGAGTTCGCACAGGAGACGACGCCGTGACCGACATTTTGATGACAGGTCCCTATCCCGATTGGGACATGGGAGATCTTGAGGCGAAATATCGCGTCCACAAACTTTGGCAGTCCGAGGACAAGGACGCGTTGCTCTCAAGCCACGCCGGCGCGATCCGCGCCATAGCTACGCGCGGCGAGCTTGGCGCAAGTGCTGCGCTGATGAGAAAGCTGCCGCAGCTCGAAATCGTTTCCTGCTATGGCGTCGGCACCGACGCCATCGACCTTGCCTATGCCAGTGCGAACGGCATTCGTGTCACCAATACACCTGATGTTCTAACCGAGGACGTAGCCGATATCGGGATCGGGCTGCTGCTCGCCGTGGCGCGAAAAATCCCGCAGGCCGACGCCTATGTACGCGATGGAAGCTGGCGCAAGGGCAATATGGGGCTGGTCACGCGTGTCTGTGGAAAAAGGCTGGGCATTGTCGGCATGGGCCGCGTCGGTGCGGCGGTGGCGAAGCGCGCCGCTGCATTCGACTGCACGATTTCCTATTTCGACAACCGCAAGCGCGACGATCTTCCTTATACTTTTGTCGGCGATCTGGTCGAACTGGCGCGCGACAGCGAATTTCTGATCGTAACGCTCGCCGGCGGCGAAAGCACAAAACACATGATTAATGCGTCGATCCTGGCAGCGCTTGGAGCAGACGGTATCGTCATAAATATTTCGCGCGGCAGCACGATCGACGAGACCGCGTTGCTCGCGGCCCTGGAATCCAGTGCCATCAAGGGTGCCGGGCTCGACGTGTTCTGGAACGAGCCAACCATCGACGAGCGCTTCCTGAAGCTTACCAACATCGTGCTGCAACCGCACCACGCCAGCGGCACGGTGGAGACCCGCAAGGCCATGGGTCAGCTCGTTCGCGATAATCTCGCGGCCCATTTCGGCGGACAGACCTTGCTGACACCGGTCGTCTGAGAAGGGATCACATCATGAAGTCGATCGTCATCCACGCGGCAAAAGACCTGCGGATCGAGGAGACCGATCCGGGCTCCCCTGGCGCCGGACAGGTCGAGATCGCGGTCGAGGCTGGCGGCATCTGCGGCTCGGACCTGCATTATTACAACCATGGCGGCTTCGGCGCGATCCGCCTTCGTGAACCCATGATTCTTGGCCATGAGGTTGCGGGCACGGTGCGGGCCCTCGGCGACGGCATCTCCACACTTGCGGTCGGCGATCGTGTGGCGATCTCGCCCAGCCGAGCCTGCAATGCCTGTCGCTACTGCCTGCAAGGCATGCAGAACCAGTGCCTCGACATGCGCTTCTATGGCAGCGCCATGCCGATGCCGCACATCCAGGGCGCCTTCCGCCAGCGCCTGATCGCCGAGGCGTGGCAGTGCCACAGAATAGCCGACCACATCTCCATCAACGAAGCCGCTTTCGCCGAGCCCTTCGCGGTGACGCTGCATGCCATGAACCGCGCCGGCTCGCTGCTCGGCAAGCGGGTTCTGGTCACCGGCTGCGGGCCGATCGGCGCGCTTTGCATCCTCGCCGCACGAGCCCACGGCGCGCGCGAGATCGTCGCCACCGATGTCATGGAGGGCGTGCTGGCGAAGGCCCTGGAGATCGGTGCCGACCGGACGATCAATGTCGCGACAAACAGCGAAGAGCTCGCCGCCTACAATGTCGACAAGGGTAGTTTCGACGTGATGTTCGAGGCCTCCGGCAATGAACGCGCGGTGCGTGCAGGGCTCGATGTCCTGAAGCCGCGCGGCGTGCTCGTGCAGCTCGGTCTCGGCGGCGATCTGTCGATCCCGCAGAACCTCATCGTCGCGAAAGAGATCGAGATGCGGGGCACTTTCCGTTTCCACGAGGAGTTTGGGATCGCCGTCGACCTGATCAATCGCCGCCGGGTGGATGTCAAACCGCTACTGACGGGCATCTATCCTCTCGACGAGGCGGTCGCGGCTTTCGACATCGCCGGTGACCGGAACAAATCCATGAAGGTTCAGATCGCGTTCTGAAGATCCTTCGGTTGCGCTGGAGGCGCATCGGCACATCGCATTAAATCACGTCGGCGCCAACCGCCGCCAAGGCGGCGTGTGCCACATCGAAATCCTGCTCGCCGGTTCCCGACCCGACGCCGATGCCGCCCGCAAGGCGTCTGCCGAAGCAGATCGGCAAGCCCTCGGGCAAATTGGTCACGTCGCCCTGCGATGCGATACCGGCTGAGAGCGCCGCTTCGAACGCCATGCCGCCAGTAGCGGCGTTTATTGACGCCGCGGTGCACGCCTTCGCCTGCGCCGTACGCATGCTGAGGAACCGCGCGCCATCCATGCGCAGGCTGGCGAGGACTTCGCCGCTCGCATCGACGACCACGAGACATTGCGGCACGCCCATCGTGACGGCGCGCGCTGCTCCGGCTGCAACGGCTTTCAAAGCACCGTCATGCGTGAGGGTGATGGTCTCGCGAACATCGCTGCTGGGCTGCCCTTCGCTGCGTTTGAATCGATGCAGGAACTCAGGTGCTTTCGCGCTCGACGACGCGATAGCTTGTGAGGACGATTTCTTCGCCGTGTCGTTTCTCGTCGCCTCGGATCACCTGGATCAATCTGCGGGCGGCCTGTTGCCCGATGCCGTAGCAGTCGACATTCACGGTGGTGATGCCGGGATGGCAAAAGGCGGCTACCTCGTAGTCGCCGAAGCCGGCAATGGCGATGTCCTGCGGGATCCGCATGCCCCGGCGCTTGCATTCCATCAGTGCGCCGAAGGCCGAAAGGTCCGAAACGCAGAGTACGGCTTGCGTGTCCGGCCAGCGCTCCAGCATGCTGACGACGGCCTGGCCTCCCTGCTCGATGGATATCGGCGGCACGCCAAAGGAAACGAGGCGCCCGGTTGGCAGGCCGAGTTCCTCAATGGCTCTGACAAAGCCTTCGCGCCGTTGGCTGCCGCGCGTGTCGCGCGAGGTCGTGCCACCGATGTAACCGAATTTATTGTAGCCTTTTCTGGCCAGCGTCTTGACGAGAAGCCCCATCGCCTCTTCGTTGGAGAATCCGACCACCTGATCGATGGGTTTCGCCGGCAACTCCCAGGTTTCGACTACAGGGATACCCGCGTTTTTAAGAAGCCGGCGGACGCGCTCCGTATGGGCGCCGCCGGTCAGAATGATGCCTTCGGGCCGCCGACGGAGCATCGCTTCGATCAGCTTTTCCTCCTTCTCGACCGTATAGTCGGTGTAGCCGAGCAGAAGCTGGAGTCCCGTGCTCTCCAGTTCATCCGTTATGCCGCGCGCCGTATCGGCGAAGTTGGAATTGTTGAGTGATGGAACCATCGCGGCAACAAATCCAGTCTTGCGCGAGGACAGGCTGCCGGCCGATTGGTCGAGCACGTAGCCGAGGTCGTTGACCGCGACCATGATCTTTTCCCGCGTGGCCTTGGAAACGAGGCTGCCCTCTTTCAGGGCGCGTGAAACCGTCATGGTGGACACACCTGCCCGCCGCGCCACGTCGACCATCGTCGGGGCGTGGCTCTCGCCCGGTCTCGATGAGGCGGCCTTGGCCATCATGCCGCTCCACCAGCCGGCAGCGATGTGCCCAAGCAAAACGCTGGACACTCGGGCACAAGCTCTCTGCGGCGTCCGGCATCGCTCATGAACCACCCGTTGGAATCAACTTCACGCAAGGCATGTTATCGATACCATATCAAAAGACAACAGCCACATACGGCCCAAGCGTAAACATGGTCATGAGCACCGGTTTGGGCCGCGATCACACTTTGGCTCTACTGCCGACGACGATTGCCGAATGAGGTCCGCCCGACAGGACCGGACACCGTTTCTTCGATGCCTGCCGGGCGTGGGTGCGCCAGCTCTGTCAGCCAGCCCATAGCGAGCAAGTCGACGGTGTAGGCGACGGGATCAGGAGCAGCAGGGCAGGAACGCCCGCCATTGGGATGCCGGCACCACACGATAGACCGCCTTCATGTAGTTGGCGCTCCCGAGCAGATAGATCGCCGGTCCGCCAGTGAGGATCAGGACTTAGGTTAGGCCGTCTTGAGCGGATCATGGGAATGCGCCAGCACCAGATCGTTTCCGACGGCGGCGGCGATGACCCCGCCGACAGGATCCCGCGGGCATAACGAGGCCTATCTGCCGAATTGTCGGAGGTTAGAAACTCTTCCGCCGAGGAGAACGGGCCGCACGATTGCCGTCGCGGATGGTGCGGCGCGCGGTTTCTTGCGCGACCTCGAAGTTTGGCGGGTCGGCCGCCAGCATGCGAAGGCACGTGCTGGCATTGGTAATGATTCCTGAGAGCGGCTGATTGACCTCATGCGCGATCGAGGCCGTCATTGCGCCGAGGCTCATTACCCTCGTGAGGTGGGCGAGTTCCGACCTAAGTTTGTCGTGCGCCTGCGCCAACAGCCGGCTTTGTGTCACGTCCTGAACCGCGCCAACGCATTCCAGTCGACCGGTATCGTGCTTTATCACGCGGCCGAATACTCTGACGTGTTTAATCCTGCCATCAGCCATGAGAAGCCTGATGTCGTATTCGGGATTGTCCCGACCGGAGCGCACCCGACGGGCGGCTGCACGATGCCAACAGCCTTGATCGTCGCCAGCAGCAGGGGGCCTGCGGGCTGGACTTGGAACGGCGCGCCTTGTCGGGATTGTCCTTGAGCGAGCGCGGATCAACGAATTTCAGTTCCATGGGAATGCTCCTTGGAGGGTTGCAGACGCGGCCTTTCACCGGTCCTTTCTCGTCTTCCTTCCGAAGACATCCCCCTGCCCGCGGAGCGGGCGGGCCGGTGCAACTGCCTGGTGAGCATCCCTGCCCGGCAGGACAAGCGGGGCTTTCAGCCCTGCGCCGGACGACGCGGCCGGGATTGCGAGGCTGGCGGTTGAGCGTCAGCGCCACCGATCTGGCCGATCAGCGAGGGGGTTTTCCTTGCCTCCATTTCCTCTCCCTATGCTGTCCAAATCTGCTGGGTGGAGCGCTCACGCCTGACGGAGCTTGAAATCCGCGTATATTATGGCAATATACATCGATGATCGAATGGGAACGGATTGCCGGCTTCGACTGGGATGCGGGCAATGCCCGCAAGAGCATCGACAAGCACGACGTCAGCCAGGCCGAGGCGGAACAGGTGTTCTTCAACGAGCCGTTGCTGACCGTTCCCGACGCAAAGCACAGCGCCATCGAGCAACGAATTCATGCTCTGGGGCGCACCGATGATGGAAGGCTGCTGCACATCACCTTCACGCTTCGGGACAAGGACACCAAGATCCGGGTGATTTCCGCCCGGGATATGAGCCGCAAGGAGCGAGGCTACTATGACCAAGACAGCTAAGCCGGTTCCGACCTTTGCATCGGAGGCCGAGGAGCGCGCCTTCTGGGAGTCCAACGACTCCAGTGAGCATGTCGATTGGAGCAAGGCAGAGCGGGTCCGCCTGCCCAACCTCAAGCCGTCGTCGACCTCGATCTCGTTGCGGCTGCCCAATAGCCTGCTCGAACGGATCAAGGTCGCGGCGAACAAGCGCGACGTGCCCTATCAGTCCCTTATCAAGACCTGGCTGTCCGAGAAGATTGACGCCTCTCGAGGCTAAGGAGGCCGGCCTTAAGCCTCTACCTCTCCCGGGTAACGAGCGGCAATGCCGATCTTGACAGGATGACGAGCGGGGGCTTCTTCCGCGACAGCGTTACGCTGGTCAGCGGCACGACCGGCACCGGCAAGACGCTGCTGGTGACCAATTTCCTGGCCGGTGGCGTCGCGGCCGGCGAACGCTCCTTACTGGTTGGCTACGAAGAAAGCCGCGGTCAGCTCATTCGCAACGCGCGCAGTTGGGGTGTCGATCTCGAGACGATGGAAGCGGAAGGCGGGCTCAAGGTCGTCTGTCTCTATCCGGAGGCGGCATCGTTCATGACTTCAACAATCTGATCGCCGTCTTCGAATCCGGCCTCCGGCAGTTGGCAAAGCAGCTTGCGGACAATCCCGCCGATCCGAAAATCGGTACGCTGATCGAGGAGATGCTGAAGCGCACGCGAAATGGCGGCGCGCTGACGCAGCAGTTGCTCGCCTTCTCCCGGCGTCAGTCCCTGGAGCCCGAAAAGGTCGATCTCAACCAACATATTGGATCGCTCACCGCTCTGCTGGAGCGGACCCTCGGCCGCGACATCAGGATCGAGCGTCATCTCGATCCAGCGCTCGGTCCGGTTCTCATCGACGCCAATCAGCTCGACGTCGCCATTCTCAACCTGGCGGTCAACGCCAGGCATGCAATGACAGACTACGGCAGGTTCACGATCGAGACGAGTGACGCGCCTGACGATCTGGACGATCTGAAAGGATTGGCGGCGTCGTTCGTTCGCTTGACGCTGAGCGACACCGGCCACGGCATGGACAAGCAAGTTCTCGCCCAGGTCTTCGAGCCCTTCTTCACGACAAAAAGCAATGGCGAGGGAACAGGGCTCGGACTCAGCCAAGTCTACGGCTTCGTCAAACAGTCCGGCGGGCACATCCGCATCGATAGCCAGGTGGGCAAAGGGACCAGCGTGCATTTGTTCCTGCCGCGCACACCCCGTTGCGATCCATGATCATGCCGACGGGTCGATCGTTCTCGCCGATCGGCACGCAACCGATACCCTCATCGCGCATGACCCGCGCGACTTCCTGCATCGACGCATCGGGGGAGTACCAGCGCACTTTCCCCGTCATCGCTTCATTTACCAGCATGGTCGCCTCCATGTGGCCAGGTCCCATCGGGGTCGCGGACGGCTGCAGCACAAAAAGGGCAGTGGCATTGCTGTGGACAGTACCGCCCGCGAAGTTCCGAACGTAACTATGCACCCGGACGATGCGGTCACTGACCAGCTATTCAGGCGCCTGGTATCCGAAAAAATAGCCGAGCGCCGGCAGGCTCGAAGTCTTTCTGTTCGCCGTGAGCTGGCGTTCCTGGCCTTTTCATCAAAGCAGGCAACGGCTTCTATCGCGTCACCGATCGCGAGGCTGATTGATCCGGGTTTGCCGGCGAAGACCCGTTAGCCACCATGACCAGGCGATCTTTCTGACCTAATCTTCGAGCTGCTTCGCGACGTCCTCTATTGATTATGTGTCGAGCGGGAGCCTCAATGGAGATGGTGGCTAACGAGCTCGACATGAATTCGCGGTGACCACATGCGTTCGGCCTATGACAGCGGTCCTAAAGCGTGTCGCGTCAGAACGGATTCAGGCGACCCGCTTTAGGTCTTTGTTTTATGCATGTCGTTCTCCCAAGACCGAGCTCACTTTTGGGCGACATTGCATTAGCGAAAAGCTGATGCTGCCGGTTCTTCGAACTTCGCCGCGCCGGTCATGATGGCGACGACATCGCCCATGGTGTGGGTTTTCGGACTGACCACGGCCGCACGTTTGCCCAGGCGCATGATGTGGATGCGGTCGGCGATTTCGAAGACGTTCGGCATGTTGTGGCTGATCAGGACCACCGGCAATCCGCGCTGGCGGATCGCCCGGATCAGGTCGAGAACCTGGCCAGTTTCGCGCACGCCGAGTGCTGCCGTCGGCTCATCCATGATCGCGAGCTTCTTGGCGAACAATGCCGCTCTGGCGACCGCGACGCCCTGACGCTGGCCGCCTGACAACGATTCGACCGCGCTGCCGATCGACGGCAGGTGGAATTTCAGGTCCGCCATGCTGCGCTCCGCCTCCGCGCGCATACCCTTCTTGTCGAGCATGCGCAGCACATTGCCGAGAAAGCCGGGGCGGCGGCGTTCCCGGCCGAGAAACAGGTTGCTGGCGATGTCGAGCGCGGCCGCAACGGCGAGATCCTGGTAGACCGTCTCGATGCCGAGCTTGCGTGCTTCCAGCGGACCCTTGAAGTGGACGGGTTGGCCGTCCAGCAGAATGTCGCCGCTGTCGGGGACGATCGCGCCAGTCAGCGCCTTGATCAGCGAACTCTTTCCAGCGCCGTTGTCACCGACCACCGCCAGGATTTCGCCGGCGCGCAGTTCGAAATCGACACCGTCGAGAGCGGTGACGTGGCCGTAGCGTTTGACTACGTTGCGGGCTTCGAGGATGACGCCACCCGGGGTGGTCACCACTGGCGCTCTCGGCTCGACAGGCGTCATCACCGCCTCCCCCTGGTCAGTTGATCGAGCGCGACCGCCACGATCACGAGAATGCCTGTGATCAGATCCTGCCAGAGCGGATCAATGCCGGCGAGCGTCAGCCCGTTGCGCAGGACGCCGACGATCAGCGCGCCTATCAGGGTGCCGATCAATCCGCCCCGGCCGCCGAACAGGCTGGTGCCGCCGATGACGACGGCGGTGATGGAATCGAGATTGGCGGTCTGCAAGGCATTGGGGTCGGCATTGGGGATTCGGCCGAGCGCCAGCCAGGCCGCGATCCCGTAAATGAACGCCGCTAGGACGTAGACCGAGAGCAGAAGCCGACCGACCGGTATGCCGACAAGCCGGGCAGCTTCCGGATTGTTGCCGACCGCGTAGACATGCCGTCCCCATTGCGTCTGGTTGAGAAGAAACCAGATAAATCCATAGAGGAGGAGCATGATGATGACGCCGTAGGTGACGACGAAACCGTTCAGGCGGATGGTGTTTCCCGTCCAGCCGAGAAAGTCGTCGTTGACCGCAAAAGCCCCGCCCGCCGAAATCAACCTGAGGGCGGCGGTGATGATGCCCAATATACCGAGGGTCACGATGAAAGGCGGCAGGCGCAGGCCGCTGATCAGGCTTCCAGCCGCGACACCCGCCGCTGTGCAGGCAAGAACGGCCAGGGCCATGGCCGTGATCGGGTCATAGCCGCTGTTCGCCAGCTTTCCGGCCAGGATGGTGCCCAGTACGCATATCGCTCCCACCGCGAGATCGATGCCGGCGGTCAGGATGATCAAGGTCTGGCCAATGGCCAAGGTGCCGATGATCACCGTCTGCTGGAGAATGATCGACAGGTTTTGCGTGGCGAGAAAACGCGGATTGGTCAGGGAAAAGATCACGCCGAAAGCGAGCAGTACCAGCAATGGGCCCACCGATGGCGTGCCGATGACCTTCTTGGCAATGCTGGACGTTCCGCCCAAAGAGAGTGCCGATGGCGAATTCATAAGTGCCCTTTGGAACAGTCGCCGCGTTCCCAGCCTCAAGGGTCGGGCCGGAAACGAACGGGACCATGCCGATACAGATATACCGTCTTGCCGACGGCCTGTCCGGCATGGTCCCGCCGGGAGGATTCAAAATATCAGTCGCCCCAGCAGTTCTTGAGGCCCCATTCGGTGTCCTTGGAGTCGATCCCTTCAACCGGCTTGTCGGTGATCAGGAACGAACCCGTATTGACGAAGCCGCTCGGCTTCTTGCCGCTGGCCGCATAATCGACGACCGCGTCGACACCCATGGCCGCCATCTTGTAGGGGAACTGCATGACCGTCGCGGCGATCTTGCCTGCCTTGACGTCGCGGACGCCGGCGCAGCCGCCGTCAATCGAGGTCAGCATGACATCGGCTTCCTTGCCGAAGGATTTCAACGCCGCATAGCCGCCGGCGGCGGCTGGCTCGTTGATGGTGTAGACCGCATTGATCTCGCCGTTCTTGGAGAGCAGGTTTTCCATGCCGACCTGGCCCTTGTCCTGCGCGCCATTGGTGATGGCCGAGCCGGCGATGGCCGGATCGCCCTCGGCAAGCCCGAAGCCCTTCAGATAGCCATTATGGCGGAACGTATCGACCGTGCCGCCAGGCGTTCCATCGAGCATGGCCAGCACCGGCTTCTTGTCGCCGAGCGCCTTGCGGGCATAGGCGCCCTGCTGCACGCCGGCCTCGAAATTATCCGTGGCAAAGGTGGCGTCGACCGCTTCGGCCGGATCGGTCGCCGTATCGAGCGCGATCACGAGGACCCCTGCATCGCGCGCCTTCTTGATGATACCCAGCATGCCGGTCGAGTTGTTAGGCGTCACCAATATGCCTTTGGCGCCGGCGCTGATCAGATCCTCGATCGCAGTGACCTGGCCCTCATTGTCGCCGTCGAACTTGCCAGCACGGGCGATCAATTTGACGCCCTTGGCCTTGGCCTCCGCTTCGGCAGCCTGACGCATTTTCACAAAGAACGGGTTGACCTCCGTCTTGGTGACGAGGCCGACAATAACTTCATCGGCCGAGGCATGGCCGGTCACTGCAAAAGCGGTCCCGAAGAACACCAGGCCCGCAACGGCTGATTTCACGATGGTTCCGGATTTGGTGCCGGTCGACATAGGCAAAGTGAACATGAACTCCTCCCGAGTTGTTGAACCTTTCTCCTCAAAGGCTCACCGAGTTACGCATATGTTTTGCATAGAGTCAAACATTATATCTATAATTATGTATGTTTTTATACATAATTATAGATGCGAGCCGCGCCTCATGCGTGCCCTGCACGTCGAAGGATGGCGGTTCCGCACAAGATCGACGGGGTTGGCAATCGCCTTGCTCAGGCCACCGATTTCGTTTCTTTCTCCGGCCGGCCGAGCGACGCCGCCCTGTTCAGATCATGCATGGCGTTGCGTACGGTCCGGCTGTCGCTGAGCTGCCGATAATTTTTGTAGAGAGACCGGTAGGCGGCCGCGCTTTCGCGGCGTGGGTGATAGGGGGTGAAGGTGCGCGCGCCGAACCGGGCCGTGCCCTCGGCGAAGCCGCTCACCAGTTCGGCCGCGACCGCGCCATGAACCGCCGCGCCGACGGCCGTCGCATGGGCAATGGTTGGAACCTCCACGACGCGCCCCAGCACGTCGGCCATGATCTGCACCAGCAATGGATTGTTCTGGGCCAGCCCGCTCGTCAGGATGATGCGGTTGATGCCAAAATCGCCGGCCTCGAAGAGGTCGACCACCGTGCGAGCGCCAAAACACAGCGACTCGATCAGTGCGCGGTAGATGCCGACGCCCGTGGTTTCGGTGGTGAGACCGAGAAGCAGGCCGCTGAGGTCTGAATCCGCGAGCGGCACCCGGTTGCCGTTCCACCAATCAAGCGCCACGAGATGGTTGGCGCCGGGTTCGAGCCCGGCTGCCTCACGGTTGTAGACACGGAAACTTTCAGCCTCGTCCGCGCCACGCGGAAAGGCCTTCACGAACCAGGCGAGCATGTCGCCAAACCCAGCCTGCCCGGCCTCGTAGCACCAGAGATCGCGAACCGATCCATCCTTGGCCACACCTTCGATGCCGGGGGGCAAAGGACGGAACTGTTCGTTCAAAAAGAGATAGACCGCAGACGTTCCGAGCGCACCGACGAGACAGCCGGACGACACGGCCCCGACCGCGGGCAGCACGACGTGTGAATCGATGACCGCCACTGCGACGATCGCGCGGCCAGTGATCCCCGTGCGCGTCCGCCATGCCTCAGACAAGCCTCCAGCCGGAGTGCCGATACGGCGCGGCACCGACAATCTTTCGGAAAGACCGGGCACGATCCCCTGCGGATAGCCTTCGGTCTCGGAATACTGGGCCTTGTAGGCTGCAAAACCCAGACTGCGCATTTCGCGGCCGGTCAACTGCCAGACAAGCCAATCGCCGGACTCGATGAACCTGCCGGCGGCGCTCCAGATGTGCGGTGCCTCGTCCGCGATCTGGGCGGCCTTGGGAAGCAGCCATTCCCCGGAAAGCTTGCCGCCGAAATTGCGCAGGAAGGATCCGCCCCGACGGTTGATCGCGTCTGCGTAGGGCTGTGCGGCGCGATGTTTCCACAGTTTGACATAGGCATGAGGCTCGCCAGGGTGAAGTTCGGAAAGGGCTGTTCCGTCGGTGGTGGTCGGCATCGGCGAGCTTGCCGAGAAGCCGAGCCCGATCGACTCGATGATCCGTCCGCGCCCCAGCACACCAAGGATTTCTTCCGCAGCATCGAGATAGTCGGCGGCGTTCTGCAACGCCCATGAGCGTGGCAAGGGCGTGCCGTCACGAAGGCTTTGCGTCATGACGTCATGGCGATAGGCATGCGTGTGGCTGCCGATCTGCTCGCCGGTTGCGGCGTCGATCAGGACGCCGCGGGCTGATCCGGTGCCGTAATCCAGTCCGATGACATAGGTAGCGGTCATCTCGCCTGCTGCCTTCCCAACTCCGGCGACGCAGCGCGGCGATGTTTCTCGAGCGCCCTGTGGACCGCCTTTTCGACGGCGTCTATGGTCAGGTGGAAATGCTCGTAGAGGATCTCGGCCGGGGCCGATTCGCCAAACGTGTCGATGCCGACGCATTCGCCTTCGAGGCCGACATATTTGCGCCAATAGTCGGTGACGCCGGCTTCGACGGAGATGCGGGGCACGCCCCGTGGCAGCACCTCGGCCCTATAGTCGTCATCCTGCCGGTCGAAAGCACTGGTGGACGGCATCGACACCACGCGAACCTGAACCGCTTGCTTCGCGAGTCGCTCCTGGGCGGCGACAGCGAGCTGTACTTCGGATCCGGTCGCGATGACGACGGCATCCAGCCGGCCATCTTCCCGGCGCAGCACATACCCGCCCCTGCGCACCGCTTGAACCTGGGCTTGGTCGCGCGGCTGAAACGGCAGGTTCTGGCGGCTAAGCGCGAGACTTGTCGGCGTCGCCACCTGCTCCAGCGCAACCTGCCAGGCAACCGCCGTCTCAACGGTGTCGCATGGTCGCCAGACGTCCATGTTGGGCATCAGCCGGAGCGTAGCCAACTGCTCGATGGGCTGATGCGTCGGACCGTCCTGACCGAGCGCGATGGAATCGTGGGTAAAGACATAGATGGCGCCGAGCTTCATCAGCGCTGCCATCCGCAGGGCGTTGCGCGCATATTCCGAAAACATCAGGAACGTGCCGCCGAATGGACGCAACCCGCCATGGGCCATCAGGCCGTTCATGATCGCGGCCATTCCGAACTCGCGAACGCCGTAGTAAATGTAGTTGCCGCCCGAGACGGAGGTGATCGGCTCGGCCCCCTTCCAAAGCGTGAGGTTCGAACTGGCGAGATCTGCCGAACCGCCGATCAGCTCGGGAAGGAAGCCGGAAAAGGCCTGAATGGCATTCTGGCTTGCCTTGCGTGTGGCCAGCGTTTCGGCTTTTTCGACGGTTTGCGCAACGAACGCATCCGCCTTGGCGGCGAAGGCCGTGGGAAGATCGCATTTGGCTCGCCGCTCGAACTCCGCCGCTTCATTGGGGTAGACCTCGCGGTATGTCTCGAAGCGGCGGCGCCAGTCGGCCTCAGACATAGCCCCTCTGACCGAGGCGTTCCACGCGTCGCCAATCTCTCTTGGGACGTCAAAGGGCGCATGCGGCCAGTCGAGAGCAAGCCGAGCCCCGCCGACTTCGTCGGCGCCCAGCGGAGATCCATGGCAATCGTGACTGCCCGCCTTCGTCGGCGCTCCCTTGCCAATCGTGGTCTTGCAGCAGATCAGCGTCGGGCGGGTTGCATGCGCTTTTGCCGCGGAAATCGCCTGGTCGACTGCCGCAATATCGTGCCCGTCCACATCAGCAATGACCTGCCAGCCATAGGCCTCGAACCGCTTCGGCGTATCGTCCGAAAACCAGCTCTCGACATGGCCGTCGATGGAAATGCCGTTGTCGTCGTAAAGCACGATCAGCTTGCCCAGACCGAGCGTTCCGGCAAGCGAGCACGCCTCATGCGAAATGCCTTCCATCAGGCAGCCGTCGCCTGCCAGGACAAAGGTGTGGTGGTCGACAATGTCGTGTCCGGATCGGTTGAATTTGGCGGCCAGCGTCTTTTCGGCAATCGCCATGCCGACAGCATTTGCGAGGCCTTGCCCAAGCGGCCCGGTCGTAACCTCAACTCCCGGCGTATAGCCGAATTCGGGATGGCCCGGCGTCCTGCTGCCAAGCTGCCTAAACTGCCGGAGATCGGCGATCGAGACATCGTAGCCTGTGAGATGAAGCACGCTGTAGAGCAGCATCGAGCCGTGGCCGTTGCTGAGCACAACGCGGTCGCGGTCGGTCCAGGCCGGATTGGATGGATTGTGACGAAGGTGCCGGTGCCAGAGCGCGACCGCGATCTCGGCCATGCCCATCGGCATGCCTGGATGGCCGGACTTGGCGTTCTCGACCGCATCCATTGACAGCGCGCGAATGGCGTTCGCCAGGAGATCCGGTCGGGCTAAGTCCTTTTGCGCTGATAACATGCGATATTCCGTCGATGGAGTGACGGAGAAACACCGGAACGGCGCGGTCGGTCCGCGCAAGTTCGTCGTTCCTCCCAGACGATGTACTCTTAGTCATCGATATATCTATAAGTCAACGTATTATTGCATATTTTTGTACAAAAGCTATGCAGCTTTCTTGCAGACACGCCTTTATCTCCCGGGGGTTTGTGGCTAAATCTCAGGGCGAACGGGAAAGTGCGGAATGGTCAGGACAAATGGTACGGCGGAGCATCCCGCCCTTGCAAACAGCGGGGAAATTCTCTCGCTGATTGCCACTGGCGCCGCCACGTCCCGGTCAGCGTTGCTCGACGCGTCGGGATTGTCACGCGTGACTGTCACCCAGCGCCTGAATGCGCTGATCGACTCAGGCCTGATTCGCGAGACGGCCCGCACCATGCCGAGTGGCGGAAGGCCGACGCGCGTGCTTGGGATCAATGAACGGGCGGGTTTCTTTCTCGTCGCCAATATTGGCGAAACCTACATCCATCTTGCCGCAATGGACCTCGAACCCGCGATCGTCTCGCAAAGCACAATACCGTTCAACGCGTCGGACGGACCGGCGGCTTCCCTCGAGCAGATTGCCGACGGGTTCGACATTCTTGCAGTGAAGGCTCGAACCAGCCATGGCTCGCTTTTTGGGGTCAGCCTCAGCATGCCCACGCCGGTCGATTTCAAACGCGGCCGCGTCGTCGGTCCCTCGGTCCTTCACGGGTGGGACGAATTCGACATCATCAGCTGGCTGCGCCGTCGTTTCGATGTACCAATCTATGTCGAAAATGACGTAAACCTCATGGCGATCCACGAGCACCGCCAGAATTTCCCGCATGTCGATGACATGTTCTTCATCAAAGCGGGAACGGGTATCGGCAGCGGCATCATCGCCGGCGGCAAGATCTTTCGTGGCGCTCAGGGCGCGGCCGGCGACATCGGCCATATCCAGTTTAACTCCGAGAACGCGCCCTTGTGCCGCTGTGGCAAGCTCGGTTGTGTCGAAGCCCGCGCCGGCGGCTGGGCGATTGCCCGGGATCTCTCAAGCAAAGGCTTCAAGGCGGAGAACGCCCGCGATGTCATATCGCTCGTTGAAATGCAGAAGCCGGAAGCCCTGATGCTGCTGCGCAGCGCTGGGCGGGTGATCGGCGAAGTCGCCTCCGATGTCGTCAGTATTCTCAACCCGAACTTGATCGTGGTGGGCGGCACACTCGCCAAGGGTGGAGAGTTTCTGTTGTCCGGTATCCGCGAACTCGTCTACCAGCGATGCCTTCCACTTGCCACGCGCGAGTTGCAGATCGTCCTTGCCAACCCGCAGAAGGACAGTGCCCTTTTTGGCGCTGCCTATCTGGCGCTTGAGGATATCTTCAGCCTCGGGAAAGTGGAGGAGCTCATCGATCGGCTAGCGATCGACCGCGCCAATCCAGTTTTACAAAGCAGCACGATTTCCGGATGACGCTGTTTCAGGTGACGCCCATGATCATTGCGACAAGATCCTTCTGAACGCCTTGGCCTACAGTCATCTCGCCGACACTCCGGCCTTGCCGCATGACGACAGCACGGTGCGCCACGCGCACGACGTGGTCCATGTTGTGGCTTACGATGATGACTGACAGGCCTCGCTCCGGCAGGCGTCTTACCATCGTCAATATCTCGTCGGATTCGCGCACACCAAGTGCCGCCGTAGGTTCATCCAGAATGACCACCCGTCGGGCGAACGCCACTGCCCGTGCAACCGCGACAGCCTGACGCTGGCCACCCGACATCAGTCCGATCTCCTGGGAAGGTGAGACATGGCTGACGCTCAATGCGCTGGCATGCTGCCGCCACTGTCGCTGCTCTTGTCCAGCGGAAAGGAAGCCCAGCGGACCGAGCCAGCGTGGCCGCGTCTGCTCGCGTCCGATCAGGAAGTTGTCGGATACGGTCAGATTGTCGAAGACAGCAAGGTCCTGAAACACGGTCTCGATGCCCGATGCACGCGCGTCGGCGGGCGAACGCAGCCGCAATGGGTGTCCGTCAAGCTCGATGTCACCCGAATCCAGCGTTACGATGCCGGTGATCGCCTTGATGAGTGTCGACTTTCCGGCGCCGTTGTCGCCGAGCAAGGCAACAATCTCGCCCTCATGGAGGTCAAGCGACGCACCAGCCAGCGCCGTTACGAACCCGTAGGCCTTGCGCGCGTCCCGCACCGAGAGAACCAGACGCGCATCGGTGGCCATGTTGGAAATGCTGTCTGGCGAGGCGACACTCATTGGCTCACCTGTCTCGCACGCAGCGTTCGAATGCGGGTCTCGATGTGTTTGCGCAAGACATCGAGTTCAAGGGCCAGCAGGATGCCGACGCCGATTGCCACCGATGACCAGAACGGAGAGACGTCGAGTTGCTGAAGGCCACTGCGGATCGTGGCGATGATGAGCGCGCCGAACAGCACGTTGGTGATGCTGCCGCGACCGCCGAAGAGACTTGCGCCGCCGACAACCACCGCCGTGATGGCGTCCAGCTCATAGCCGATGCCCGAAAGAGGCGAAGCCGACCCGGTCCGACCGTGATACAGCATGCCTGCAATGCCCGCTGTGGTGCCACAGATGGCATACGCGCTCATGATCAACCTGTCGCGCGGAAGCCCAACCCATTGCGCGACATCCGGATTGCCACCAACCGCATAGAGCCAGCGGCCCCATTGCGTACGCCGCAACATGAGCCAGAACAACCCTGCAAGAACCAGGACCATCAAGGCGCCGGCAGGTATGCCCAGCATCTTGCCGTTTGCCAGCCAATGCACGGCGGGCGAAACACCCACGAGCGTGTTGCCGCCGCTGATGAGCAATGCGACACCGGCAACAATGCCGAGCATCGCGACGGTGACCACGAGGGGCTGCGGAATGCCGCCTTTAACGATGAGGAAGCCGTTGATCAGTCCGACAATCAGACCAACAAGAGGATAGATGACCAGCGCAATCGAGCTGGGTTGATCGACACCGGTGAGCGTGGCCACCGTCACGACACTCAGCGCTATGACGCTGCCGACCGAGACATCGATGCCGCGAACCAGGATCACGAGGAATTGCCCGAGGCCCAAGGCGCAGACAATCGCGCTTTGGGCCAGGAGGTTCTGAAGATTGCGCACCGAAATGAAATGCGGGGCAAGCAGGCCGAATGCCACGACCAGGGTTACGAGAATTATGATCGGCCCGGCCTGCAGAAGCCATAGCAGGATGGAGAGGTGATCGCGGCGCCCCGCCGCCGGGTCGGATGATTTCCCCGCAATGTTGACGTGCGCTTCCATCGGTGGCGCTATTTCACGACGTCATCAACGTTGCCCGCCACAACGTCGGAGACCGTCTTCAGCATGCCACCCGCATTCTCCGAGGTTTGGACGGGCTGCGCCGGCACCACCACAAGCTTTTCAATGCTTTTACCGCGCACCAGGTCAGCAGTGGTGTCCGTGGCTGTTCTGGCGATCACCTCGAACGGGTAAGGGACCGTGAACTTCCAGTTCTTGTTGCCCGCAGCGATCGCCTTCAGCGCGTACTCCTGGCCGCCGACCGAACCAACGATGACATTGGAGCCGGCTGCCTCGAGCGCCTGCAGCGTGCCCTGTGCCGAGACGTCAAAGATATCGTAGATGCCGACCAGATTTGGATGCGCGTTCAACATGCCCTCGGCGATCGTGCGCGATTTCTCGGGGTCGCAACGGGCGTCGCCCTCGGCAACGATGCTGAACTTCGTACCCTTCAACGCATCCTTGAAAGCATTGATGAACGCGTCGGTATCCGCCAGGCCCGCAATACAGCGGATGACGCCAATCTCGCCTCCCGCAGGGAGTTGTTTGGCAAATTCCTGCACGACTGCCTTCTCTGCCCCGACCGGATCATAATTCACCTGCGCCGTCAGGTCGTCGATCGGCGGTGGCGCGCCGTCGAAGGACAGCACCTTGATGCCTTGCTTGGTCGCATCGTTGAGCGCGCTTACCAGTTCCTTGGAGGTGGCACCGGTGTTGACCCCGATAACCTTGTAGCCTTCAGCGGGGGCGTTGACGATTTCCTGAATGAAGAAATTGACGTCGCCGCGCGAGGTGCCCGATTTGACGTCGATCTGGACATCTTCAATTTTGCCTGCCCGGCCTTTGGCGACATTGTACTGGCGAACATAGGCCTGATCGCCGAGGTACGAAAAGAGCATCAGCCCCTTGGGCTTTTCCCCTGCAAAAGCGCTAAAGGCAACGCAGCAGCCTGCCGCAAGCAAGGTCGCGACGGAAGCGTGCAAAACCAGCTTCGAGTTCATTTTTATATCTCCTCCCTGGGTGTCGAGGCCCCTTCCCGATGTCAGCCTCCATCTGACGATATGCCATCTCCCTCAATATGTCTATCTTCATCTAAATTACGGAATGATTTTGTTCATTTTTAAACATAACTCGATGCCGACGCAGGTTTGCTCCGGTTCCCGATTGAACCGGTCGTGCGATAGAGCATGATGGCTGGAGGGCGAAGATCGATGGCCTTCCGCGGCCTCTGTCAGAGGTTCGGCCAGCCAATTGCCCGTGATCGCCGGAGACTAGCGCTTGATCTGGTCGAGGCGGTCGACCGGCTTGACGTTCTCCGCCGAAGCGCCGGCAGGGTCGAAGCTGGGGGCCAGATATTTGTCGACAATCGCTTTCGCCAGTTCGGGGCCTATCACGCGTGCGCCCATGGTGATGATCTGAGCGTTGTTGGACTTGGCGGCCCGTTCTGCCGAATAGGTGTCGTGGGTCCAGGGTGGCACGTATCCCCGGCACCTTGTTGGCGGAAACCGAAACGCCGATGCCGGTTCCGCAGAACAGCAAACCGCGCTCGAATTCGCCATCGACAACCCGTTGAGCAAGCCTCTGCAAGATGTCGGCGTAAAGGCCAGGCTGGCTTAGATCCGTTACCGTGACGCCGGCGTTGGCGCCCGGCCTTGTCTTTGGTGGCGTCTATTCGGGTCGCGGTGTGGCACGCTCCATGTCGCTTGGCCAGGAAATCGGTCGCTGGGCGGCAGGTCGGCGCACGAATGAGCAGATGTCGCTTCCGGTCACCAATATGGAGCCGGTCCCGTTCCATCCGATCGCGGTGCGGGTCGCCAACCGTATGCACGGCTGGAACCGATTCCAGGATCGCTCTTGATGAAGCCGCAGATGCTCCCAAGCTTGCCATCACACCGAAACTATGGCCGCTTCAATACCTCCGGGCTGCAACGTTCCAGACTGCCTTTTTATGCGACTTTCGAATGTAGCACATATCATGAGCATGGGATGACGGGGTATTGGGTTCGAACGCAGCCAGGAGTCAGCTTCGCGCCCAAAGTCGGTCATCCAGACAGCCGAGGCGGTTTCACTCGGTCTCGCCGACGGTCTGTCGATGCTGGTCTATGCGGCCGCCACGGCGGCGAACATCTAGCCGCCCGGCGAAACGGTCAGCTGCAATTTTTGAAGCCAACCTCGTTGTGAGCCGTTTCAAGCGCGTCAACAAAATCTCTGAAGACAAGGTCGAGAAGCGTCATCAACACGTTCCTTTGAACGAAACTCGCCACCCCTCACACGACCGTGGAGACAAGCCGGATCCCGCTCCTGCACATCTGCCTTGCCCGTCGAAGATCAAGACGACGCGCACCCAAAGGGCCGCCAAGGTCAGACGCATGACGTCACAAGTATCAGCCCTATGACCGAAGCTGCCGCGGCGACCTGGTCACGTCCTCGTCGTTCCATCGCCGCATCACTGTCGGGTTGTTCTCGTCACATCGAGAAGTAGTGAGCCAGCCAACCTGTCGGTTAGGTACCGCAGAGAACATGGCGGATCGGACCCGATTCCGCATGGCTTCCAGTCGTGGTGGCGTCAGCATGGCACTGAGCCAATTGCTGCACATGCATGATTTCCGCCAGGACAGATCCGGCGATTACGCTCGCGCTCTTACCTCCTGAAAACAGACCGGCGGGTGCGCTGATGCGATCTAACTGCATCGGATTCGTGCCCAAACGAACAAGTCGTTCGCAACGCCGTTCGTGTGTCCTGCGGCTCCCCATCGCCCCGATGTAAAATGCCTCCGAGGCAAGGAAAAGATGCAGCAACTGCGTTTCCCATTCGTGATCGTGAAACAATAGAGCGACCGCGGTGTAGCAATCGACATTGATCGAAGGGGTGCGGTTGGGAGTTGTCAGGGGTACGACCTGCATTGCGGGCTCTGTTCTGAGCAACTCGCCGCACGTGGGCTGGTCGGGAGAATAGAGAATGACTTCGTAGCCACTTAACCTTGCAAACTTGCAAAGCTGTATCGCGGCTGGCCCGACCCCCGCCACGATCAGGCGGATCCGAGGTAAGTAGGTCCGCTTGAATGTTCGCGCCTCGGTGCCCGTCCCGCGCACAAAAGGTACCCGCATAATCGCCGCCGACCTGTCGCGAAGACGAGAATCGATCGTCTCGAGCTCCAATGGGCTAGCGGTCACGTCAAACATCAACTCGATAGCACTACCGCAGGGCAGCTGAATATCTAGATATTTGGAGCCGCGACCATAGCGGACGAGCCGATTCTCCCCCAGTTCTATAGCGTCGAGTGCCTCCGCAACCACGGCCCGTTCAATGCATCCTCCCGATAGATAACCCGTCCATTCGCCCGTTTCGCACACGGCCATCTGGGCACCCAGCGCGCGCGGTGACGAACCCTCGACATGCACTAATGTGACGATCGCTACCCTGCTTCCTTCGCGCTGCCGCTCGTTGGCGAAATCAAGCACGTAGTCCTCGAATTTTTCCCACGTGCCGTTGAATCCCTTCATGCTTCCAGTTCCTCGTATCTGGTAGCTGCATTGAGAACCGGTCGGCTATGCACCGCCTCGGCGGCTCGATCACCGAACAGGCGCTTCATTGGATTGGGCTGGCGCCAAATGTTTCGTACCCAAATGAACGCAGCCGACGCCCGCTACCATTAGTGCCACGCCGATCACGCGCAGCGGATTTATCTCTTTGGGAGCGAAGCCGAAGGCCCCGAAGTAGTCGATCAGCAAGGAGGAGACGAGTTGACCGCAGACCGCAAGCGCGACAAAGGCGGTAGCACCGACAATTGGCGCGATGTGGAGAGAAGCGGTTAGGAATATCACGCCCACGACGCCTCCCGCCCAGGCCCAACCGGGCGGCGACAGCAGAATACGCCATCCAGGCACCTCGGTTCGCAGGCAGGCCAGAATTGGCAGGAGCAATCCTATGCTGACGATCAACGACGCTGCCGTCGCGGTCAGCGGATGTCCGAATGACTTGGCCAAGGCGGCGTTCGCCCCAGCCTGGAACGGCAAAATTGCACCCGCAAGCGCTGCTGAAAGCAGAAGAATAGAAGGATTCATGGTTTTCGGGACCTCTTGCTGTTAATGGCTCAAGAGACTGCGATTTCAGTTGGTTCCCGTAAGAAATGGAACGAGATCGCGAAGCACTGCCTCCGGCGCCTCCTCCGGAACGATGTGGCCACTGCCCTGCACGATGACGCCGCGCAGTTGTTCGGTCACGTCGACGAGGATGGCGCGCGATCCGTCGCCAGCGGAAAACTGCCCGCCCATGGCCAGAACCGGCATCTTCAGCCGGGTTTTCCTGCGCTCCGTATTCTGGGCAATCGTTTCCGGAATCGCGCGATAGTAGGAAAAGCCTGCCTGCAAGGCGCCGGGGCTTGAATAGGCAGCAATGTACGTGTCGACCGCGACCGCTTCGCGACGAACCGACCACTGATCGAACATCCAGGTGAGGTATTGCGCCTCGCGACCCTGGATCAGCATCTCAGGGAGGTCAGCGAGTTGATTGAACATGAAATGCCAGCGGAACTTGAGTTTCTCGACAGGGCCGAAGATTTCGGCATTCGGCGCGATCCCCGGAATGCTCGCATCCATGAGAGCGACGCGCTCCACCGCATCCGGGAAATCGGCTGCGAGCGCGTAGCCGATCCACTTGCCGATGTCGTGGCCAACCACCTGAAATCGCTCATATCCGAGCAAACGCATCAAGCCGTGCAGATCTGCCGCCGCGGTTGCGGTATCATAACCTCGAGCCGGCCGGCTCGACTCCCCGATGCCGCGCGGGTCGACCGCGATAGCCTTCAAACCCGCCTCGGCGAGGCCTTTCATGACATGTCGCCAGACATACCAAGTCTGTGGCCAGCCGGGGATGAGGAGGACCGGGGCTCCATCGCCGACCGAAACATGGTGTAGGCGAACGTCGCCGACCTCGCTGTAGCCGTGGACAAAGCCGGCCTCAGAGCCATTCTTTACTGTTGCGATTTCCATAATTCCCTCCTAAACGCCCAGCCCGAGCATCCGCCGATTGGCATTCTCGTCGGCGCCAGTCCCGGCGAAGTCGTCGAAGACCTTGTCCGTAACCCTTATGATGTGGTCGCCTATGAACGCCGCACCTTCGGCGGCTCCATCTTGCTGGTTCTTCAGGCAGCACTCCCATTCCAGAACCGCCCAGCCGTCGAACCCGTATTGAGCGAGTTTTGAGAAGATCGGTCGGAACGCGACCTGGCCATCTCCCAACGAGCGGAAGCGGCCCGCCCGGTCTGTCCAGCCCCGGTACCCGCCGTAGACGCCTTGTCGACCGGTTGGATTGAATTCCGCGTCCTTGACGTGAAACATCCGGATGCGCTCGTGGTAGATGTCGATGTAGTCCAAGTATTTCAGTTGTTGCAGCAGCAGGTGGCTCGGATCGTAAAGGATGTTGCAGCGTCGATGACCGCTGACCTTTTCGAGGAACACCTCGAAAGTCTCGCCGTCGTGCAGGTCTTCGCTCGGATGAATCTCGTAGCAGAGGTCGATGCCTGAATCTTCACAGGCGTCCAGGATCGGCAACCACCGCTTCGCCAATTCTTCGAACGCAATGTCCACGAGACCTTCGGGACGCTGCGGGAAAGGGAAAAAATAGGGCCACAGGAGTGCCCCCGAGAATGTCCCCATCGCGCTAAGCCCGAGCCTCCTCGAGGCCCTTGCGGCTAGCTTCACCTGCTGGACCGCCCAGGTGCTTCGCTCGTTGGGCTTGCCGCGCAGAGCTTCCGGAGCGAAGCCGTCGCACATCGCGTCGTAGGCCGGATGCACGGCAACGAGTTGTCCGAAAAGATGGGCCGCGAGTTCCGTGACGACGATGCCACGCTCAGCGAGCATACCCTTGATGTCATCGCAATAGGCCTGGCTTTCGGCGGCCTTTTCCACGTCAAACAGCCTCCGATCCCAAGCCGGTATTTGGACACCCTTGAAGCCCAGTTTGGCGCACCAGTCGGCAATTCCCTCAAGGCTGTCGAATGGTGCGGCATCGCCACTGAACTGGGCGAGCATCAGGCCAGGCCCCTTCATCGTGTTCATATATCGGTCTCCACAGGCTCATTGATTGTCGATCGATAAACAACCACTTGCGCTGCCGAGTCAATCCTATTATTGATCGCTCGCTCAAGAATAGACGAATGGATTGATTGCGGAGCAATCGGTCGCGCTTTTGGGAGGAAGCCGTGTCCTTGATCTACAAACTTCATTACGGCTCGTTCGGCCACGTCAGCGTACTGGAACTTTCGGAGCCGCTGGCCGAGCACGCGCACTCGATGGCCAATCTAAGCGTCTGGCTCGAAGGAGACCCGGTCGAGATGAGTGTCGCGTCGAAACGCGCCGGGTTCGATCAAGAGCGGGCTACCCTCATCGCGCCGTTTGTGTCTCATAGCGTCTCGCTCCCTCAAGGCGGCCGCGCAAAGACGCTGTCCTTCTATATCGATCGGCGCTGGCTGGGCACCATTATCGATAAGGCCGATCCGATGAGCCGTTTTACCACGGTCGAACTGAAGCTCGACCGGACGAACCAGGCCCTTGCCGCCGCGATTGGGCGCGACCTCGCCGCCGGTGACGGCCTCCAGCTCGACGTACGTATGGAAGCACTGCTGCTCGGCTTGCTGGGCACCGGGAAGGGTGGACAAGACAGCGCTGACGTTAGACCGCCGCTCGATTTTCGCCTTTCAAAGGCTATCCGCCTGATGCAGGCCGATATCGCTCGCGAGTATTCGCTCAACGAGATCGCGCGTCACGCCGGGATGTCGCGGCCCCGTTTCTTTTCGATGTTCCGCGACCACATGGATCTCACGCCAGGCACATACTGGAACACGTTGCGCATCGAGCACGCTATTTCGAACATGAGGCAGCAGGGGACCAACCTCACGCGGCTAGCCGGCGACCTGGGCTTTGATGCCCAAGGGAATTTTTCACGATTCTTCCGCCAGCACACTGGCGTGGCGCCGAAGCAGTACCGTCGCGCAATGCGGCAAGCGATTACCAGCAAGAAACGAATGACAATGGAGACACATTCATGAAAATGCTTCGCTACGGGTCTGCCGGCGCCGAACGTCCCGGACTCCTCGATCGGGAAGGGCGAATTCGCGATCTGGGAGGAATTGTTCAGGACATCGCCGGGGCGGCTCTGGCGCCGTCTTCGCTCGATCGCATTGCCGCATTGGATCCCGAGACCCTGCCTCTCGCAGAAGGGAATCCTCGTATAGGGCCATGTGTCGGACGCCCTTCAAACTTCATTGCGATCGGGCTCAATTACGAAGACCATGCCAAGGAGAGCAACCTTCCTATTCCGTCGGAGCCGATCCTCTTTAACAAGGCGCCGAACTGCATCGTGGGACCAGATGACGACGTGATCCTGCCGCGGAATTCGACGAAAGGCGATTGGGAAGTCGAACTGGCGCTGGTGGTGGGGACCCGTGC
The DNA here is from genome assembly GCF_040318345.1 of Mesorhizobium sp. M1169. Lineage (NCBI taxonomy): Bacteria > Pseudomonadati > Pseudomonadota > Alphaproteobacteria > Hyphomicrobiales > Phyllobacteriaceae > Mesorhizobium > Mesorhizobium sp. M1169. The sequence goes on from NZ_JAMYME010000022.1 coordinate 36,672, forward strand.
AGCCTATGTGTCGGAAGCGGAAGCGCCTGGCCACATAGCCGGTTACTGCCTCTGCAACGACGTGTCCGAACGCAGCTTCCAGATCGAGCGCAATGGCCAGTGGGTTAAAGGCAAAAGTGCAGCGACCTTTGGCCCCCTGGGGCCCTGGCTCGTCACTCCCGACGAAATCCCCGACCCGCAGGGCATCGACCTTTGGCTGGATGTCAACGGCCAACGCATGCAGACCGGCTCAACCAAAAACATGATCTTCGGCATTCACCATCTGCTGTCCTACGTATCGCAGTTCATGGTCCTTGAGCCGGGCGACATAATCACGACCGGAACGCCGCCCGGCGTCGGAATGGGGCGCAAGCCGCAGATCTTCCTCAAACCGACTGATGAAATGACCGTAGGGGGAACCGGCTTGGGCAGCCAAAGGCAAAGGGTCAAAGCCTACCACGCCTGATACATGCCGGAATGGTTCCCGCGCCGATGCCGGTGCGGGAGCCGAAGATCAGACATTCAACTGGTAAAGTCGAATCGCGGTCTCGCCGAGGATTTTCCGCCGGTCCTGCGATGAAAGAGGTGCAATTGCCTCCTTCACGATTGCGACAAGATCGCCATAGCTCGTCCAGAGCTTCTCGATCGGGAAATTCGAGCCCCAAACCGTCCTGTCCGCTCCGAACATCTCGATCGTGTCCAGAATCAACGGCCGCATCTCGTCGATCCGCGCGCGCCTCCGGAACGTCCCCAGACCCGATAGCTTGACGTTGACGTTGGGAAGTGCCGCCAGCAACTCCATTCCTTCCCGCCACGCGGCTTTGCCAGCCGCCGTCTGATCCTCGGCCATGCCGGCATGTTCCAATACGAAGGTGGTCTCGGGGAACGAGGCGATCATCCGCGCCGCAGCCTTCATCTGGCCGGCGAAGATTTGGAGCTCGAACAGCAAATCGAGTAGGCCCAGCTTGGCGAGCCCGGGCTGCCACTTCGGTTCGAGAAACTGAGCCGGATTGGGCGCGAAACGGTATTACTCATTGTCGTGCCAATGGAGTTGCTGACGTATTCCACGCAGCAGCGGCGATCTCTTGTGGGCCGCTAGAACGGCGCCCAGATCGTCGCTCGCCAAATCGGCGAAGCCAACGATACCATGCGGCCATCCCAAGCGGTCGGCCGTCTCCTGAACCCATGCTACCTCTTCTGACGCGTCTGCAGGCGCCCAGTTGGTTTGGACATAGACGGAGGCTGTAACGCCCGCAGACACGGCGTCAGCCCGATATTCATAGATCGTATAATCCCTCCGTAGCGGCTCATAGGCTCCAAAGATGCGCGGAATCATTGGGCCGTTCAGCCAAGGCAGGTCGGCCTGCCGCCAGATGTGATGGTGAGCATCCACAATGGTCATTTCCGACATGATTTCATTCCGGCGGGTTGCAGTGCACAGGTGACGAAAGAAGCAAGACGCTGTGCATCGGAGCCGTCGCCAAGGGCGTCAATATAAGGAAGAAGCGCTGCCATGGCCTTTGTGCGGGGAGCGAAGTCAGGATCTGCCGCGAGGGGCGTCGCCCAGATAATCGTCCGGGCACGCAGCGCCAACCGCTTCGACGCCTGAACCAACTCGTTGGCATCGCCACGCTCCAGCCCATCGGAAATGACTATAACGACGGCGCCGCGCGTCCGGTTCGCGCAATGGGGATGTGCGAGAAGGTCCGACACGCAACGGCCTATGCTGGTGCCGCCATCCCAATCGGGCACGGTCTCGGAAGCCTCCGACAACGCTGCCGTCACACTGTTCTTCCTTAAGGCAATGGTGACTTCAGTCAGGCGGGTAGCGAAGGTGAAGACCGATACGTCCGGGTGGAGCCGCATGAGGCCATAGGCGAAAAGAAGGTAGTCTTGAGTGGCCTTCTTCATCGAACCGGACACGTCGATCAGGACGATCACCTGTCGCGCGATCTGACGCCGTCGACGCCACATGGGATAGGGCACGTCGCCCTCGAAGTACACACATTGTCGTAGCGAAGATCTGACGTTGGCCGCCTCGCCGCGCGCCCGGGTTTGGACCCAGCGGTGCGACCGTCTTACTGGCAGCGCAGAAACAAGCGGCCTGAGCACTTCGGGATCGAGGCTGCTCCCAGGGAACGCCCGGCTGCCCAGTTGCTCATCGGAGCCGGCCTCGTTCCGGGACGAATCGTCATGCAATTCCTCGTTCGGAGGAGGTTCCGCGGCCAGCGAAAGCTTCGAAGTTTCGGCTTCGACCTCGTCGCCGGGCCGCAGATCCGTCAACTGCTGGAAGTATCTGTCAAAATGTGCCGCAAACTCGTCCCGCCTCGCGGGTTCGGGCCCGAAGACGATACGGGCAGCCAGTCGCAAATCATCGAGACACGCGACATCAAGTAAGGGAATCGCTCTCAGGAACGTCGCCGATTGGTCTGGCGTGGCTGCGAACCCCCTCGCGCGAAGGTAGGGTCCGAATCCCGGAAGCAGAGTCTCCAGTCGCCAGGAGACAACCTCCGCACTATTCGGCACAGACATCGGCCAGAAAGTGATCCAAGTCGTCGCGGAGATCGGCAAGGTCGTCGCCATCCTTGAGCACCGCGCCGATTGTCTTGCGGAAGGCCAACGGCCAGTCTCCCTTCTCTCCGCGGAGCAAGGAGGCAGCCCGAGCCCAGTCGATCGCCTCCGATATCCCTGGCGCCTTACTCACCTTGCGCTGTCTCAGAGAAAGGACGGCCCGCGCCACCGCGCGCGAAGCCTCGGGCGCGGCTTCAGGCACACGCAGCCGAATAATCTCGGCCTCGCGCGTGGCATCCGGGTAATCAATCCAGTGATAAAGGCAGCGTCGCCGCAGGGCTTCGTGAAGGGCACGCGTGCGGTTGGACGTGAGGATGACGGGCGGCGGAACTTTCGCCTTTAGCGTGCCGATCTCGGGAATCGATATCTGGAAGTCGGAGAGGAATTCGAGGAGAAAGGCCTCGAACTCATGATCCGCACGGTCGATTTCGTCGATCAGCAGCACATAGCGCTCCGGGGATTTCAGGACCGTGAGCAGCGGACGTTCGTCAAGGAACTCATCTGAATAGAGGTTCACAGCCTTCCCCGGGCGCCGCAGAGCCAGAAGCTGTCGCGGATAGTTCCACTCGTATAGCGCCTGTTGAGTGCTTATCCCTTCATAGCATTGGAGCCGCACAAGTTCTCTTCCCAGCACTGTCGCAAGCGTGCGTGCGGCTTCCGTCTTTCCCACGCCTGGCGCTCCCTCAAGAAGAAGGGGTTTCTTCATGCTCAAGGCAAGGAAGAGCGAGGTCGCGAGTTCATCGCCAGTCAGATAGCCGGCGTCGACAAAGGCGGACTGCAGACCGGACACAGTCAGCGCGCGGAGATCGAGAGGCATGGCAATCATCCTCGTATGGCGAGGATGGCGCGCAGCACCTTTTCGGGCGTGAACGGCATCGAATCCACTCGCGCTCCAACGGCGTCGAAAATGGCATTGGCAATCGCCGGTATCGGCGCATTGGCGCACATTTCGCCAGGGCCCTTGCCACCGTAGGGCCCGTCGGGTGCCGGGCGCTCCAAAACAATCACGTCAGTCTCGGCCAGATCCCCAGTACCGGGCATGAGATACTGCGTGAAGTCGGTCGCCGCGTGATCGCGTGCCGGGTAGTATGGCTCCGTCGTTTCATAGAGGGCGTGACCGACGCCCATCCATGCTCCGCCGACGAGTTGCTGTTCCACCATTCGCGGGTTGAGCGCACGGCCAACCTCATAGACGTTCCGCAGCGCGAGCACCGCCACCTCGCCTGTTTCGTCATCTACTTCGACTTCCGCAACCGTACACGCATGCGCGTAGCACGTCGCAGGCTTCATCGCGCCGGTTGCGGCATCGGGATAAGAGCGCGGCACCAGGAAGATGCCGCGGCCGGATATCGAACGCCCCTGCTCGAAGTGGGCGACTCGCGCAATCTCCGATATGGAGACCGACCGCGATGGCGCGCCGGCGACGCGCACATCGCCGGAACCGTCGGTCTCTAGGTCACCGGCGTCGACCTCTAGTATTTCCGCCGCGACCTCAAGCATCACCTGCCTGGCCTCCCGCGCCGCAGCGATCACCGCGTTTCCAGCCCGGTGGGTTCCCCGCGACGCGAATGTGCCCATGCAATGGGGCCCGGTATCGCTGTCGGCGGTATCGACGGTTACCCTCTCCGTAGGCACGCCCAAGGTCTCCGCGCAGATTTGCGCGGTGATCGACTTCATCCCCTGCCCTAGGTCGACGCTCGACAAGGACAGCATGAAGTTTCCGCTCGGCGACGAGAAGACCAGTGCCTGGGTCGGATCTCCACCGAGGTTCATACCGGTCGGATAGTTTACGGCGGCAACGCCGCGTCCCCTAAGCGGAGCCATGTCAGACCTCCCGCCTCTCGCGTGAAGACATTTGGAGGTAGCGGTCTGCCACCGGCCAATTGAAGCTGATCGACGCCTCCTGGAGGCATTCGATCAACGCTGCGCCTTCGGTCGGTTGATGATGCGCCTTCATGTCGCCGTCGCGGTAGGCGTTGATGAAGCGGAATTCCAACGGGTCCATGCCGATCATGCGGGCGAGTTTGTCCATCTGCACCTCCAGAGCAAAATCACCGATCGTCACGCCGAATCCGCGCATCGCGCTCGACGGAGTGCGGTTGGTGTAGACGCATTGGCAATGGATCAGAACATTGGGGATCGTGTACGGCCCCGGAAAATGTGCCGCGGCCTTTTGCGTTCCGTATGGCGAGTGCCTCGAATAGGCGCCGGCGTCGATCAGGCAGCGAACTTGTCGTGCCACGATACGTCCGTCTTTCATCACCCCATCCTTGATGAAGATCCGCTCAGCGGCGCGTGGCGAGGAGATCTGCATCTCCTCGTAGCGATTGTAGATGAACGCCACCGGCTTTCCCGTCAGCATTGCAGCCAAAAGTGCAATCGGCTCGACGGTGCAGTCGACTTTGCCGCCGAACCCCCCTCCGACGGTCCCGCCCACGAAATGCAAGCGGTGGCCAGGTACGTCCAGGATGATCGACGCATTGTCGAGCGTGAAGAACACCGCCTGCGTGCCGGAATAGCAGGTGTAGCGCTCATTCTGGTCGGGCACCACGATACAGCCGGTCGTTTCGGTGGGCGCCTGCTCGATTGGGTTAGAATCGTAGCGTGCTTCCAGGATGAAGTCGGCGGCAGAAAATGCAGCTTCGACGTCGCCGAGCACGACCCTGCGCCCGTCGCCGCTGTCGTAGCGGTAGTAGTTCTGACCGTGATACTCGTTGACTAAGGGCGCCCCGGGGGCCAGCGCCTCCTCCACGTCAAACACCGGCTGCAACATCTCATAGTCCACCTTTACAAGCGCGGCAGCCTCATAAGCGGCGCGCTCGCTCTCCGCGACTACGGCGACGACCGGCTCGCCCTGCCAGCGAACCTTGTCGAACGCTAGCACCGGCTCATCCTCCGGGCCGACGTTGATGAGGCTGAGCACGGTATAGATGTTGTGAGGAACTTCCGCTGCCGTAATGACGCGGCGGACACCCGGATGCCGCTCGGCCGCAGAGGTGTCGATGCTACGGATGCGGGCATGGTGATGAGGGCTTCGCACCATACGCAGGTGCTGCAGATCGGACAGTATTCGGTCCGCGTAGAACGGGGTGATTCCTCGAACATGGCCCGGTGCGTCGGACCTCTGGCGCGATTGGCCAATCTCCTTGAGGTCGTCATTCCGTTCGTCGGCGAAATATGCCTTGCGGATTTCCATCAGCCTGCCTCCGCCGTATTTGTTTGAGTCCGCCCCGACGCCGCCAGTACCGCCGCGATGATCGGCTCGTAGCCAGTGCAGCGGCAAATGTTTCCGCTAAGGGCTTCGATGATATCGTCCCGGTTCGGCTGCGGCTTCTCCCGCAGCAGGGCTTTTGCCGCCATGATCATGCCCGGCGTACAGAAACCGCACTGGGCCGCAAAGCCGTCCAGGATCGACTGCTGGAGCGGATCGAGAGTGCCATCCCTGGAAAGACCAGCAACGGTTTCGACGATGGAGCCGCCACAGTCTTCTGCAAGGGTTATGCAGGAAAGCCGGGGTACGCCATCCACCAAGACCGTACAGGTGCCGCACGTCCCCTGATGGCACCCAGCCTTGGGTGTCAAATCTCCTAGCACCTCGCGCAGAAATCGCAGGAGCGTCGCACCGCTCTCTACAAAACCCGCAGCTTCGCGTCCGTTGTGTTGCAACTGCACCGGCGACTTCATGCCTGCTCTCCCAATCCGCTCAGCAGCCGGCCGAGGTGGACCGGCAGAACTTTCCGTCGATACCAGGCGCTTGCGATGGCGTCGGAAAGCGGATCGATCTCAGCTATGTCGGCGGTCGCCTCAGCTATAGCTTGAGCCGTTGGCGCAATGCCGACCAGCCGACGCTCCACATCTCTTAGGCGTTGCGCCACCAGTCCCAGCGCTCCCGCAGCAACCCGGATATCTTCGATGACGCCTCCGACCATCCGCGACCAGGAGGCGACCACCAAAACGGGTGCGCCATGCGGTCGGACCCTGGTGACCTTGCGGTACAACTCGCGCGTCCCCTCAATACGGTCAAAACGCACAGCAACAACAATGCGGCGGTCGAGACTGAACTGTGCGCGCTCAGCCGTGAACTGGCGCAAAGGTATGATTTCGCCCTCAAGGGTTTCGATCTCGGCTTCGAGAACCAGCAAGACAGGAATCAAATCGCCAAAGGGAAATGGCGCGAAAAGATTGCCGCCCACGGTCGCCGCCGCGCGAACGGCGGGGCCGCCTACTTCCCGGGCGGCACAGGCCAGGCCGCCAAGATCTGGCCGCGCAGCAATTTCCGCCATCGTCACCGCTGCACCGACGCGGACCGTCCCGCCACGCGTTTCGATCGCGCGTTGGGAGGCGTCTCTATACCGCACAATCGTTTCAAGCGACGTATCGCCCTCATTCAGTCGGCGCAGCAGCAACGTCCCGCCGGAAATGATGGACGCTCCCGGTCGACGCAACGTTCGCCGCGCTTCATCGCGATCCGCTGTTGACACGTAGACAAGAGCCAAGTTCTGTCCTCCTTCGCGATCCCGCTTATTCGAATTGGCCACGGATAGCCCGCTCAGAGCCCGGCTGCTTATCAGGCAGTCTCAATTGCGAGATGCGTTGGCGGATGCGCCGCTGAGGCCGATGAGTTGGCGTGCGAGTTCGGCGTCCTCTGTGAGGGCGGAAGCGGCATGGATGCTGTCTATGCGCCCGTTGATCATGATCGCTACGCGGTCTGCGAGCGACAAAGCAAAAGGCAGATTTTGTTCGATCAGCAGAACACTTACGCCGTCGTCCCGGACAATCTTCTCAAGCAGTAGCCCGACGTGATCGACTATTACGGGTGCGAGGCCCTCGGTAGGCTCGTCCATGACCAGCAGAGAAGGATTGCAAAGAAGCGCCCGTCCGATGGCAAGCATCTGCTGCTCGCCGCCGGAGAGTTGCGACCCTCCGTTGTGGCGACGCTCCGCGAGCCTCGGAAAGGCGTCATAGATACGAGCGGCGGTCCAGTTCCCGCCTCCGATCGTGCCTTCAACCATTCGGAGGTGCTCGTCGACCGTCAGGCTCGGCCACAATCGGCGTCCTTGTGGCACGTAGCCGATGCCAGCTCTCGCGATGCGGTGGGGGGACATACCCGACAGCGTTCGGCCGCCGAGGCTTATCAATCCGCGCGCTGGGCTAAGCAGACCTGCGATCGCATTGCACAGTGTAGTCTTGCCCATTCCGTTTCGACCGACGACGGCCAGGATGCCGCCGCCGTGATTCAGCGTGATCTCCTGCAGGGCGTGTGATCTACCGTAGAACACATCAAGCTTTTCGATCGCAAACGCGGTTGCGCTATGCATGGCGGCCACCAAGATAGAGCTCCTGAACGCGACTATCGTTCTGAATCTCCTGAGGCGTACCTTCGGCGAAGACGCGGCCGTTGTGCATCATGGTCACCCGGTCGGAAACCCGCAGCGCGACATCGAGATCGTGCTCGATGATCAGAAATCCGACTGTTCGAGGCAAAGATTCCAGTATCGCGGCCAGATCAGCCCGCTCCACCGGCGAAAGCCCCGCCGCCGGCTCGTCGAAGAGGATCAATCGGGGCGTCCCGACCAATGCCATTGCTACTTCGAGTTGGCGGCGCTCGCCATGGCTGAGCTGTCCCGCGCAATAATGGCGCACCGCGTCCAACTGCACGAAATCCACCAACGCTCGCGCCCGCTGCATGGCTGCGTCGTCCCGCTTCGGACGTCGCAGGCTGAACCGCTTGCCGTCAACGCCGAGCACCGCAAGGTAGACCGTGTCCTCGACGCTTAGTCGGTCGAAGAGCTCAGAGATCTGGTATGTGCGGCGCATCCCCAGGCGGATGCGCTCCTGCGTCGGCAGATGCCGCGTTGTAAATCCAAAAAAGTCGATCGTTCCGTCCGTGGCGACCAGGTCGCCCGAAATCAGGTTGAGCAGCGTCGTCTTCCCGGCTCCGTTCGAGCCAAGGATCGCGCGGCGCTCTCCCGGCTGGATCCGCATATTCACATCCGTGACTGCTGAAAGCGCACCGAATCGACGCCCTACGCCATCGAGTTCGAGTGCAAATGGGGCGACATCAGCCGCCGCCTCCACTGCATAATCGGTATTGCTCGCCAAAAGAGAGTCGAGTCCGAGCAGTGTCATTGGCAACTCGGGTTCTCTCGGCTTACCGCACCGAACGCCGCGAAGGCCTCTGGCGTAAAGCCGAGCTTTTGATTGACCTGGGGAACCACTTTCACCAGCTTGTTGTAGAGTGTGCCGTCTTGGTTTTCGGCGACCTCCGTTAGGAAAATGTCGGCGATCGCGTTGCGGTTTTCATCGAGCGAGACCCAACCCGTCGGCCCGTCAAATGTTGTCCGCGCAAGTTCCGACCGAAGCTTTGCCCCACCGTCGCCCGGTTCGCCGCCGATCTTGTCGAGGGCAAGCAACAGCGCCTTGGCGTTTAGGTAGTAGCCGTGGGCGAAAAGAGACGGCGTTGGAAAGGCGTCGGGCTGCGCTTTGTAGGCTGTTACGAAGGCGTTCCATGCGGGGGTGTCGAGGCTGTCCGCAAGTGGGCCGGCAGACGGCGTTCCGATAAGCACGTCGCGAATGCGGCCCTTGGCGGTCAGGACGGTCTGATCGACAGTGACAGTGCCGCCGACAAGCGGCGCAGACCCGCCGGACTGCAAGTATTGGGTGAGGAAATTGACCGAATCCGCCCCGCCCAAGTCAACGAAGACAGCGTCGATATCGTCAGGCATCGCGGCGATGACGGAAGAGTAATCCTTCGTTCCGATTGGTACCCAGAATTTCTCGGGGACCTTGCCACCAGCTGCACAAAATTCGGACATGAAGCCGAAGACCTGCGTGTAGGGAAACGAATAGTCCTCCGCGACAACGGCCACTTTCCTGTATCCCTTGTTGTCGTAGGCGTAGCGGCCGAGACCCGCCATCCACTGCGCGCCGTCGGTTCCAAAACGGAAGAAGTTTGGCGCGGGATCGCGCATTGTGGTTTCTTGGGCGCCCGACGTTCCGTTCAGGAATGTCACGTTGGGCTTAGTCGCCGCGTAGTTTTTAACCGCGATTCCCTCATCCCCGGACAGCGGACCAATAACGAAGTCCACACCATCCTGTTCGACGAGTTTACGCGTGGCTCGGACTGCCGAGTCTGGCGTGGAATCGGACGAACCGACGACCAGCTTGATCTTCTTGCCGGCAACGGTGCCACCAAACTCCTTCACCGCGACCTCGACTCCACGCAGGGTGTCCTGGCCCTGGACGGTGAATGGGCCCTCGAATATCGAGACTACGCCAATGCTGATTGTCCCATCCTCAGCCATCGCACTGTCGAGGGTGGCAGGCACGCCCGCGAGAGCCAATGCAAAACCCAACTTCCTGATGATGTTCATACGTTCCTCCCTTTTGATGCCATTGAACCCAGAGCGTGGAATACGGCAGGCATCGAGCGCCGTAGTGCTTTCCGGATTGGGTCGCGATAACCGAGCAGACCATCCGGTGAGGTGTAGATGACGACCAGGAAAACGGCCCCGATCAGTGCATTGAAATGATCTCGTCCCACCAGATCGACGGCAAAAGTCTGGATCAGCACGACAAGAAGAGCGCCGAGAAAGGCTCCCGCCGGATGGCGCAGGCCCCCGATGACGGCGATGACGAGGATTTCGATGGCCGCGTCGACGCCAATGGTGGCCGGTGAAATTCTGCCGTTATGCCAGGCGAGTAGGACGCCTGCGACGCCCGCGAGGGACCCTGAAATTGCCCAGGCCACAAGCTTGTGGGCCGTGACATTGAAGCCCAGCGCGCGCATGCGCCTTGGATTGTCGCGGATAGCTTGCAGTGCGAGCCCGAAATGCGATCGCTCGCCGTAAAGAACTGCCGCATAGCCGACAGCCCCGACTGCTGCGCACAGGTAGTAGAACACTGCGGGGTCGTTCAGGTCTAATCCCAACACGGCCGGCTTGGGGATGCCCGAAAAACCGGAATGACCGTTGAACAGGCTGTAGTCCTGCTGACACAGGTAGAAGGCAGCCATCGCCGTGGCGAGGGTGATCATGATTGTGTAAATGCCTTCCGTACGGATCGACATCCATCCGACTGCGGCGGCAAAGGTTGTGGAAAGGCCAATCGCGCAGGGCAGAACCAGCCAGAGTGGCCAGCCGAAGCCGTGAATTCCGCTTGCGTTGGTGCCGAGGATCGCCACCGCATAGCCGGCTGCGCCGGCGAAGCTTACCTGTGCGAGGCTCACCATGCCACCATAGCCGCCCAGGATCGTCAGCGAGAGTGCAAGCAGTCCGAGGATCGCGGCATAAGCTGCGATCTGGCTGAGGACGAAGTCGGAGCTCCAGAGCGGCAGGACGAGGAGGATGGTCGCAACGCAAGCGTGGCCGACCATGGACTTATTCGGCGTTCGCGAACCGCCAAAGTTGGAGAGGATCGACGCGATCACCGTGCGAGCCCCATAAGGCCGCGCGGCCGCACCGCGAGCGTCGCCATCATGATGAGGAAGATCAGGACAATGCCATATGTCGGCATGTAGACGAGGCTGATCTGCTCAGCGAGGCCGATCAGCAGTGCGCCGATCGCGGCACCAGGGATCGAGCCCATGCCGCCGACAATAACGACGACCAGTGAAACGAGCAGGTAGCGGACGTCCTCACCTGGAGAGACAGAAAGGACTGAGCCGCCGACGACGCCAGCCAATCCCGCAAGTCCGGCGCCAAAGGCGAAAACCACAGCGAACAGGCGATGCACGTTGACGCCGCTCGCGTCGAGCATAGCCTTGTCGTCGACCCCGGCGCGCACCATCATGCCAACGCGGCTGAATTTCAGCATCGACCATAGTGCGATGCCCGCCACGACGGCGATTGCCAGCGCGGTAAGGCGCAGGACCGGGTAGGCGAGATAGACGTTCGAGCCGTCGGAACGGATTGCAGTCACGAAGGGCAGCCGCACGTTGGCGGCGAGCAGATCGGGGATGGGGATCTGATAGGTTGCTCCGCCCCAGATCGAGAGCATCAGATCAGCCGCGATCACCGAGACGCCGATGCTGACCAGAGTCTGGCGCATGTCGTCGCCCTCGAGGTTGCGGAAAACAGCTATCTGCAGGCCCACCCCGATCGCTGCCAGTGCCGCGAAGCCTGCGGCAAGTCCCGCGAGCCAGGAACCGGTCCTGTCAACGACTTCGTAGCCGACATAAGAGCCAAGCAGAAAAAGGGAGCCGTGCGCGAGGTTCACATTGCGCATCAGCCCAAAAATGAGCGTGAAGCCGCTGGCGACGAGAAAATAGAGTCCCGCCAGCGTCACGCCATTGAGGATTGCGCTGAGGAACGCCTTCTTGGAGATGAGTATGGCGTTGAGCCAATCCGGCCAGACCGCGACCGCCAGCCAAACGGGTGTCGCGATCAGAAGGACCAGCACGATCGCGCCAAGGAAAAGGCGGATCATTGCACCGCTCCCATGCGTGACAGGTCGGGCATTTTGTGGAAGCGGCCGTCCTGCATGATTGCAACAAGGCGCGTCTTGTCCTGAAGCAAGCGGACGTCCGCCAGCGGATCGCCGTGGACAACAAGAAGATCGGCCAAATAGCCTTCTCGGATAAGGCCCAGTTCATGGCCCATTCCCATGATCTCGCCGCCGTATTTCGTGGCGGCCACGATCGCCTCCATCGGCGTAAAGCCGAACAGATTGACGAAGTGCTCGATGTCTCGCGCATTGGTGCCCTGCGGGGTCCAGGCGAAGCCGTAATCGCCGCCGATGCAGATACGGATGCCGCGCTTATGCATCAGCCGCATCGTGTCGGCGCAGCTTGCGAGTTCGCGCTCGTACTCGTCAGCCACCCTCGACCCTGGCTCGATTCCCCATGGCCCTGCCTCGCGAGCGGTGTTGAACAACCAGGCCACGCCCGGCGCCACGAAATGCCGGTCTTTCGCGGCTTCCAGCATGTCGAGCGCCGCCTCGTCGGCGAACGAGGCGTGATAGATGTTGTCGATGCCATGACGGACGCACTGCTTCACGGATTCGGACGAACGTGCATGCGCGGACAGGACCTTGCCGCGTCGGCGTGCTTCGGCTACCGCCATTGCGATCTCTTCTTCTGCCATCGGCGTTTCCTCCGCGCCCGTCCCGGTAATTGCCTCTCCAGAAAGGTTCAGCTTGATGCTGTCGACGCCGAACTTGATCAGTTTGCGCACGGTCCGGCGCATCTCCTCCGGCCCGGATATGACGAGGCCGAGGTTCAAGCCCTCGTGCGGGATGTGTGAAGGAGCGGAGTCGCCTAGTCCTCCTACCGTGGTGATCTCGGGGCCGGCAGCCAGATAGCGCGGCCCCGGAAACCTTCCTTCTGCGATGAATCGCTTGGCCACGACATCGAGCCTCGGCTTCGCAGCCGCCGCGCCGCGCCCGGCAGTGAAACCGGCATCGAGCACCAGCTTGGCCATCTCCATGGTGACCAGCATGTGCTCTTCCACCTCCATCATCTGGATGGGATCGATGCCTGGGGCATTGTTCCACGAGAGATGCAGGTGCGCGTCGATCAAGCCGGGCATCACGGTCGCTCCCCGGCAGTCGAGGGTGCGCGCTCCACCTGCGGTGATCTGGGCATCGCGCACCACGGCAGCGATGCGATTGCCTTCGATCAGAACCTGCCCGCCAAAGGGCGGGGTGCCGGTTCCGTCGAGAATCTTCGCATTGTTGAAAATAACTCGCTCAGAGGCCTTGGCCTCCACCGTTGCGTGTAAAGTCATTATTCCTCCCAGACTTCCCGACAGCGCTCGTCCTCGTGAGCGCTGCCTAACGTGCGATGCCTCTCTCGCTGAAAAACTCCGCGATCAGGTTGGAGCAGCTCTGCGCTGCCTCGATCGGAATCCAGTGGCCGACATCCTCGATAACGGCCAGCCGCGCATCCGACAGCTTCGAGGCAAGAAACCTGGACGTCTCAGCAGACGAGACGGGGTCGGCGCCTCCGGCGATGAGTAGAACCGGGGCGGTAACCCCGGAGAGATCGTAAGCTTGGGCCTCGCTCAAGGCTTCGCAAGTTCGTGCATATCCCTCAGGGTGCTGGCGCATGATCAGTTCCCGCACCGCAACGACGGCTGCCGGATTGGAAGCGCGGGACGCTCGCGACAGTGCCCCCGTGACGATTTGGTCGGCGATCTGCGCCATGTCCACTCTTCGCGCCAGGGCAGCGCGCGACCGCAGCCCAGTTCGCGCCGCATCCGAAGGCTCCGCGATCGCGCCGATCAAGACCATGGCGGCGACACGCGTCGGCTCCCGCACTGCGAGCGCTTGGCAGACAAGCGAGCCTAGTGAATGGCCGACCAGGCAAAACCGGGTAATGCCAAGGGCCGAAAGGCACCGCGACACCGCGCTGGCCATGCTCTCGATCGACAGCGTTCCCTGCGGCACGCCTGAGCGGCCCGAACCTGGGAGATCGATCCTGACGGACCGGAAGTCAGTCAGCGCGGTGATCTGGGCTTCGAAGACATTGCCTGAACCGCCGAGGCCGTGAATGTAGACAACGGGAAAGCCGCCCCCGCTATCCTCGACGGCCAACTCAACATCGGCGGCTGCGATGCCAGAATCCTCGCGAGTAAGCGTCATCGCCCCCTCAGATCAGCTTGTATTCGGTGGTCACGAGCCGCGATCTTCCCGAAATGTTCGCCAGCGCGTCCGCGCCGGATGCCTGGCCCTCCGGAGATCCGAAGGCGGCCTTCATCGCGGCCTCATCCTTGAAATAGAGTTCATTCACTGCGTCGAACGGATTTTCCGGGGAGTCGACGTCTGGAACGTTCACGACGAACCGTTCGAGCCCGGGTATTTCGCGGGAGAGGTTGACGTGCTCGCGGGTCAGCCAATGCCTGAACTCGTCCAGCGTCATGCCATCCTTGCGCTTCATCATCGAGAGGACTTTGATCATTGTGAACCTGCTGTGTGTTGAATGAACCCACGCTAAACCACTCTGGTCTTCAGACTTATCCGGATGTCTCGAAGTTTGATCCGTAGCCCTTCGAGGGTATTCTTTAGCTATCATTCAACAATGGCGCTTGCGTTTCCCACGCCGGCCAACTAGCTATCTTCCTCAAGGAAAGGGAACAGGATGGCAGGCAGGCCGCGTGAATTCGACCGAGCCGAGGCGCTGGCTAAGGCGCGCGACGCATTTTGGTCGCGGGGCTACGAAGGCGTGTCGATGTCCGATTTGGTTTCCGCACTGGGTCTCGCGTCGGCGCGGATCTACGCCGCCTTCGGCTCGAAAGAACACCTCTTCCGGGAAGCAATTGCCCTTTACGAGGCGTCCGAAGGAGGGTTCGCGTCAATAGCGCTGGACGCCGATACGGATGTCCGGACAGCCATGGCGAGCATGCTTCGCGATGCGGCCGCGCTTTACACGCGGCCCGACAAACCCCGCGGATGTATGGTGGTCGCAGCCGCAACCAATTGCAGCCTGGAAAACGAGGATGTGTTGAAATGGCTGGCGAGCCATCGGCGCTCCCGCACCCAATCGATCATCAAACGTCTGCGCAGGGCGGCGGCGCAAGGTGAACTCAAGCACGGCACGGATACCGAGATTCTAGGCGACCACATTGCCGCAGTTCTTCACGGACTGTCGGTCCAGGCCCGCGATGGCGTGTCGAGGAAAAGGCTGCTTGCGCTCATCGAGCCTGCGCTGGCCGCCCTCCACGCTGCATACGTACCGCGGCAGCCGGTTGCTATGGCACCGGGCAACGCCTAATCGAGGCCTGCTCAGCCCTTGGCGGACCGAACACGGTAGCACCTGTCGAAAGGCTCATTCTTGAATCGATCTGACCAATGGGAACGGGGCCTGTTACGCCGGCTTTTCGACACCGCCATAGAGAGCGCCGACCCGCGGCGGGTTCTAGCCCAACATCTGCCCGATCCACCGCACGGCAGGTGCGTGGTGATTGGCGCAGGCAAGGCGTCCGCGCTCATGGCCCAAGCGGTGGAGGAGGCTTGGCCGGATGTGCAGATGACCGGCGTGGTCTCGACCCGCTACGGCCACGCAGTCGAAACCAGCAGGATCGAGGTATTGGAGGCCGGCCACCCGGTCCCGGACGACAACAGCCTCCGCGCTGCGCGGCTGATGCTAGAAGCTGTGAAGAACCTCGGGCCGGACGATCTGGTTCTCGCGCTCATGTCGGGGGGCGGCTCGTCCCTTCTCGTCCAGCCAGTGGACGGCATCACGCTTCAGGACAAGCAGGAGGTGAACCGCCTGCTGTTGTCGTGCGGGGTCGATATCGGCCTCATGAATACGGTCCGCCGGCGCCTGTCGGCGGTGAAAGGAGGGAAACTTGCACGGGCCGCCGCGCCCGCCAGGCTAGTGACGCTGGCCATCTCGGACGTCCCGGGCGATGATCCGATGGCCATCGCCTCGGGCCCCACCTATGCTGCTGCGGGCCAAGAGTTGGACCTCACAACGTTCTTGACTGGGGCCGGACGCTTATTGCCGCCGCATGTCCGCCAGGCCTTAGCGCGACCTCAAGAACCGGCAGCAGTTGCTGCAGCCCTGGACTATCGGGTAATCGCTACGCCCGCAAAAATGCTCACAGCCGTCGCTGAAGAGGCTCGGCGCCACGGGCTGCAAGCGCTCATCCTCGGCGACGCGTTGGAGGGCGACGCTGCAAGCCTCGGGACCGTCATGTCAGGAATTGCGCGCTCCGTCAGGCATCACGGCGTGCCAGTTGCTCCCTCCGCCGTACTTCTATCCGGGGGAGAGACCACCGTTTCGATCGGCTCCGGCCCGGCCGGGCGCGGCGGGAGAAACACTGCCTTCCTGCTTTCGCTTCTCGCCGGCTTGAAGGGCGAACCGGGCATATGGGCGCTGGCGGGCGATACCGACGGCATCGACGGCACCGAAGATGCCGCCGGGGCCACCATCGGTCCAGACAGTTGGACACGAGCCCTGTCCGCCGGTCTGAACCCTGCCGCCAAGCTCGCCGAGCATGACAGCTATAGCGTGTTCGGCATGCTCGATGATCTCGTTATCACGGGTCCGACGCGAACCAACGTCAACGACTTCCGGGCGATCCTCATCGCCTGAGCGCGGACAGGCTGACGCTTCGCGGTAGCTTGGCTCGTTCAAATTGCGTGTGTGATGTAGGTGTGCGGAGACGCCAGCGTGTTTAGGGTGCGATACCCTGCTCCTGGATGCTGTCGCATCGGAAGCACGGCCGGATTAGCTGAATTGCGGACTCAGCCGATGTTAGCGGGGCCTACGCGTTATGAACGGGGCCCCACTCATCCTGCTGCTTTGTGCATTCCACACTGCCCTTTTATGCGACTTTCGAAGCACAAATCATGAACATGCGTTGGGCCAGGTTTTCAGTTGTCACCTTGAGGCGCCAACTTCCGATGTTGTGGTGCACGCATGGAAGGTCCGTTGCGCATCCAGTTAACGACACCATCCACACCGCAGCACTGCCCGACGGCAATTTATGGCTATCGGACAATCAAAATCTTTTGGGTCTGTGGATTCAGCTGTTCGGCTCGGAGCCAAAAGCAGCCGGTTGATAAAATCATGGAGTTTGTAGCCGTCCGAGTGCGGCAGCTTTCCGCATTCGCAATCTGAAAGCAGACTGTCGGCAGTCCGGCCCCACACCGGTCGTTCCGTTGCTCCGGCTCAGTGGACGCTTCTAGGCGCTACAGCGAGCTTCGCTAAGCGATACGGATGTGGCTGCACCTTCACACCAATCCCACCCTGAAATCCTCCAGAACCTGAGCCAGCCCTGGCGCGCCGAGAAGGGTCATGACGCGCTTGGGCTGCAGCTTCGGTACCGCGCGATCGTAGATGGCGAGATTGGTCGCGCCGTTGAGGCGCGAGGGGTAAATGACCCCGTCAGGCTCAGATGGTGCTCGTGAAACGCCAGCGACCACCGGCGCGCCAGGTTCTGGCGCTGTGCCCGAACGGCATCGGTCGGCACACCCATCCGAACGACATTGTCGCCTCTGAGGTCGACCAGGTGTCGTGGTCGCGATCTCCGCATAGCGCCGTCGGATCAGCTCCACCTCCTCGATCGGAAGATCGTCAAAGATTCCTTCGCGGCGGTCGCGGAGCACGGTCTCGAGGAAGCACACCTTCAGGGAGTCACCGAGGTAAAGAACGCCAAACCGATTGACGTCAACACGGCGTCGAGGATCGCTGAACCGGCTCGGCGACTTCCCGTATCCCAAAGGATTGGGATAGGTGCTCCAGTAGATCCGGCCGAATGTCCGTCCCGTCGATATGGTCTCGATTTCGAGCTTTGCGGCCGCGAAATCGGGGGGAGGTGGAAGGCCGGGCATTCAGTCGAAATCGCCCCTGGCCATGCCTTCCGCTACGGCCAACACCGCGGCATCGTCGCTTTGCTGAAGGGCTCGAAGGCCCGTCCGGCCATCGAGGACGCCGTGGCGCGAAACCAGAAACCGATAGACGGCCCAGGCACTGTTGCCCAACGTGGCATGCAGCGCCGGCAATGCGCCGAAGGGACGACCGTCCTTGTCGAGTTGCCAGACAGGAAAGCGGAAGCCGCGTTTGGCGCCATCGATCCCGAGCACCTGTCCGCTTTGCCGCCTGGCGTTGACCGTCACGCGCGAGGTGCCGAGCAGCTTGGCAAAGGCATCTGCGCTCAGCATGTCCTCGCCGGCGACAATTTCGGCGACACGCTTGCGGCCACGCGCGCGCGCTCCGGCAAGAGCCGCTTCAAGTTCAGCGTCTGGCTTGCCCGTGTCCTCGACGGGAAAGGTATCGTCTGAAGCGATCGGTTGCTCTTCGACCGGCGTGATCGTCTGCGCATCGGCCGCCGGATCGACCTCTACCCGGAACGAGACGCGATGGCCGATCTTGCGGCTGCGTGCGATCGCTTCCTGATAGCGTTCGAGCAATACCTTCTTGAAATCGGCCTGTGCCGGAAGCTTTGTGGTGAAGCTCAGGGCGGCGACTCCTGTATGGGATGCGGGCCCGCTATGATTGCTGCGTTTTGGAGCGGCCATGATGACAACCTGTTGCTGCCACCAATATGGTTACAGAAAGCAAGTTCGTCAAGTTCGATAATTTCGTAAAGTTGGCGCGAATGGCTGCGGACCTAAACAATTCCCAGGCACGAAACCTTCCCCTGCCCGTCATCTCGCGCAGGCCAAGCTCGCCGACCAGATTGAGCGCCCCTTGTTTTGTCACTTTTAGCCGCACCTGGATCATGCCTGCCGAGATGAGCGGCCGCGATATGACGAGCTCGACCAGGTCGGGGAGTTTCGAGCTGGCGCGACGTTGCTTGAGCCGCCGCTCCATCTGGCTTTTCGCCATCGATAGCCGATCATGTTCCTTCAAGCCGGCCAGCGCTGCGTCGTGAATGGCGTCGAGCAGCGCGAGCAGCCGATCGCCGCGATTGCGCGCCCGCCTCCGCTCGCGCGGAATGTTTTTCACGCCGAGATGAAGGCAAGCGAGATGATGGGCGGCGAGCCCTTCCTGTCGCAGCAGCGCGGCAACGAACAGCGGCCCGAGCCAAGCTGCATGCTGCAGCACCTCAATGTCGGACCAGGCCTCGAGCAGGATCGCAGCGCGCAGGACGACTGGTTGCTCCCGCGTTTCCGCGAGCACAGCGTGCCATTCGGACAGCCGTTCTTCCTCATTCCAGTCGAGATCGTAAATCAGGTCCGGCCGGTCGTCCGGGCGCCCCGCTTTCGCCGGCACGTCGGCGCCGCTGAGAAGCTTTGATGAACGTGCCAGGACGGCATCGATCTCGGCAAATTCTTCGGCCAGCAGATCGTCCTCAACGTCCTCGCGACCGTCGACTTCAAAAGAGCTGGCTCCAGCCCCCCCGTCCCGGCTTTTTTGTTCCGATGCCAGCGTAGCGCCGCCGCGACCGGCCAGCGCCAAAAAACCGTCGCGGCTGAGCGCCAGTCCGGTTTTTGCGCAAAAATTCGCCGGCGGGTTCGCAGCACCGCATGCGCCCGGGTCAGCTCGTGAGTCGGCGTGCGGACATCCATGTGGCGTCATGCAGGACGAGGTCTTCGACGTGGACGAGCTCGCCCCTCGAGCCAGAGCGCGGCAGCCGCGTCGGCGAAGTGCTGGCGCTCGACAAAACCTTCGCGAACTGCGGAACGCGCCAGCCGTTCGTCGAGCCGCGCCAAGGTTTCGGTCGCTAGCGCGACCGGCCCAAACAGGGTCTCCAAGGGCAAGTCTCGAATCGCGTAAGCCATTGTTTTCACAATAGCCGATTTGCCATAGTCGAGCTATCTTGATTTAGGTTGACTTGTAGGGTTTGTCTGGCAGCCTTCTCACTATCGATAATGACCTCTTATCGATAGTGACTTGACCAAGCGTTGACCAACCGGCGGAATCGACGCTATGGTCGCGCAAAATCGCATTTTTCGTGCAGGGCGGCGTTCAGCACGACGAGAGTGACCGTGACTGAACACGGCGGCCAAAACGCCACGCGAGGAAGGAAAATGACCATCACAGTGAAGGTCGGCGAGGCCAAGACTCATCTCTCCGAACTGCTGGCGAAAGTCGAGGCCGGCGAGGAAGTGATTATTTCGCGCGGCAACGATCCTATCGCAAAACTCTCCCGAATCCACAAGGATAACCGGCTGGACGCCTTGATCGACGAGGTTCGCGCCGCGCGCGCCAAGGCGAAGCCTGTGACCACTGAAGAGATCCTGGCCTGGCGTCACGAAGGGCATCGTTACTGATGATCCTGGTCCTCGACGCCTCCTTTGCCGCTGCCTGGCTCTTGCCCGAGCAGCACAGTGAGGCGGCCGAAACACTGGTCGCGGGACTGAGAGGCCAATCTCCAGTCCCTTCCTTGTTCTGGCACGAGGCGCGCAGCATTGTCCTGACGGCCGAACGGCGCGGGCGGATCGTTCCCGGCGAATCGATCGCTGCCATGGCGCGACTTCGCCGGCTGCCGCTTGAGGATGCGGGCGCCGGCCGTGATGGGGCCATCATCGAGCTTGCCACCGGGCACGGTCTCAGCGCCTATGACGCCGCCTACCTTGCGCTGGCAATCGAAACCGCGTTGCCGCTGGCCACCCTCGATCGCAAGCTCGCAGTTGCCGCGCGCGGCCAGGGAGTTCGAATTCTCGGACCGCTCGCGAATGGCGACTGACCGCGTCGCTCGGCCACCGGGCAATGGTGTTCGACGCGCCGAGCGCTCCGACTCGCATTGGATTCGGTGCTGCCCTTCGACCGCCGAGATCCTTTGGCCAAAATCCTGACCCACCACGACGTCGCGATGCTGCGCCATCTGGCCCAGGAAGGCATCGGCAAAAACTCCCTCCGCGCCCTCGCCTCCGACCTCGGCTATCTTGAGCCTGGTCGCTGGCCGCCACTGGACAGCCTCTGCCTTGGCCGGCGCCTTCGGCATCCTTCTGATCATAGGCGCTCGTCGGTTGCCTATTACCTGCGCAAGGAAGGGTTTTCGGGCTCGATCGCGCTCGTCGAGCGCGACCCGCAATTTTCTCATGCGGCGACCACACTGTCCTGCGCCTCCATCCGCCAGCAGTTTTCGATCCCGGAAAACATCCGTCTGGCGAAGCTGATGCGCGAGATAGCCGCATGTGGGACACACCGCTATGGGGATATAGCGCCCAGAATCTCCAGGGTCGCCGCCGGCGATAGCCTGCCAAGATGGTCACCCACGCTTGCCCTTGGCACCCGTAATGGAAACGATGGCGGGCGCTACCGTGACGAACGGGATATAATGCTCACCGGCAGCAAACTGGTTGAGGAAAGCCCCACCGTCATGAAGCCAATGAACGAAGAGCACCTCGCGGTCCTACGCAGGCACATGGTCGAGATGATTGCAATCCATACCGATCTTGCAAGCGAAGAACTCGGCAAGGCGGCGCTCGATGAGCGGGTGATGGCAGCGATGCGGCGAGTGCCGCGGCATCTTTTCGTGCCAGCGTCGGTTGCACCTTATGCCTACCAGGATATGCCGCTGCCGATTGGCTTCGATAAAACCATCTCGCAGCCATTCATCGTCGCTCTCATGACCGATCTCCTTGCTCCCCAACCGCACGAGGCGGTGCTCGAGATCGGCACTGGCCTGGGCTATCAAACCGCAATCCTCGCGGAACTCGCCGGGCAGGTTTGGAGCGTAGAAATCATCGAGGAATTCGTAAGCCGTGCGGAGGCTCTCCTGCAGGAGCTAGGCTTATCCAATGTCGGCATTCGTGTCGGAGACGGGTCTCGCGGCTGGCCCGAGCACGCCCCATTCGACAAGATCCTGGTCACGGCGGCGGCTGAGCAGACACCGCCGGCTTTTCTGAAGCAACTCAAGCCGGGGGGACGGCTGGTTCTGCCTTTGGGATCTAAAGAAGCACAGTTTCTGACTGTCATCGACAAGGATGCGGCAGGACAGCTCGAGACCCGGAAACTCATCCCGGTTCGGTTCAGCCGGCTCGAAACCGTCTAGCAGGCTGTTGAAAAAGGCCCTCGCCACCGGACCGCAGCAATGATTCACTGGCTCCGAAGGGATTCGGAGATGACGAGTGCGCGGCGGCGGCGATCGAACTGGCGAACTTTTCAGCTACGTGGACCTTTAGGTCCGGGTTCGGCGCAATCATCCATTGCGGGCGATCAGGACGATCGTGACTGAAGCCCTGTCGAGGCTGGAGCGTGAGTTCGCGGCGCTATATTCGCCGATCGGACGGCCATCTATCCCGCCGGAGAAACTGCGGGCGATGCTTTTGCAGGCGTTCTATTCGATCCGCTCGGAGCGGCTTTTGATGGAACGGTTGGAATACGACCTCCTGTTCCGCTGGTTCGTCGGCATCGGCGTCGACGACGCAGCCTGGGATCATTCGGTGTTCTCCAAAAACCGTGACCGGCTGCTGGAGGGCGATATCGCGGCGAAGTTCCTGGCGGCCGTGCTGGCGCAACCCAAAGTCAGGAAGCTCCTGTCCACGGATCACTTCTCGGTCGACGGCACGCTGATCGAGGCCTGGGCTTCGATGAAGAGCGTCAACCCAAAGGGCGGCCCAAGCGGCGGTCATGGCGAACCGCCGGCAGACGGCGGCGGACGCAATGCGGAAGCGGACTTCCACGGCGAGAGGCGATCGAACGAGACGCATACCTCGACTACCGACGCCGACGCCAGGCTCTACCGCAAAGGGCGGGGCAAGGAGGCCAGGTTGTGCTTCATGGGACATGGGTTGATGGAGAACCGCCACGGCCTGCTGGTGGAAGCCTGTCTGACGCTGGCCGACGGACATGCCGAGCTAGTGGCGGCCCTGCACATGATCGAACCTCGTGCCGACCGGCCGCGGGCGATCACGCTCGGCGCCGACAAGGCCTATGACGCAGAGGACTTCGTCAACGAGTTGCGCTCGATGAAGGTGACACCACACGTAGCGCAGAACACGAACGGCCGTCGTTCGGCGATCGATCGCCGCACCACGCGCCACGGTGGCTATGCCGTCAGCCAGCGCATCAGAAAGCGCATCGAAGAGGCGTTCGGCTGGATCAAAACCGTCGCTGGGCAGGAGAAGACCAAATTGCGCGGCCGCGACCGCGTTGGGTGGGCCTTCACCTTCGCGGCCGCCGCCTACAATCTGGTGCGGCTGCCCAAGCTCTTGGCGGCGTCGAAATGACCGTGCCCGCAGGCTGCCAACTGATCGGCCGCTGGCGGATCATCGAAGCCGATCTGTGGGATCGCGGTTACCTGAACCTCGGTGGACCCGCAACCATCGCCATCGGACCCGACAACAACGGCGAGATCGCCTTTGGCGCCCTGCAAGCCGGTCTCGAACTGAGCTACAGCCCCTCGATAGTTCACTTCACATGGCCGGGTGCGACGAGATGGATGAAGTCACAGGCGACGGCTATGCCGAATTGCTCGACGACGGCTCGATCGAGATCACATTCGCCTACCACAACGGCGACGACGCCATCCTCAAGGCAATACGTCAGACTTCTTCAACAGCCTGCTAGTGAGGTGCGACAACTGGCGCGACCGCGCTTTTCCGACCGTCAATCTACTTCATTCAAACAGACGAGGACAGTAGGCCATCCTGCCTCTACCGTAGGTGGTCCTTCTGTCGAACTCGTACGGGAGTAATTATTGTAGGTTGTGCGGAAATTGAAGCAACATGCAAACACTGTTGCAGTTCATACACTCGCATCCCGTAGGGGGGACATTCTCGAAGGACGATTGGGGTAACAACGATTTTCTCGGTGTTACCGCAAGAATTTACAAACCCCATTCCGTGATATGCCGCCAGGATGACAATAACGATGGGATATTCATCGTAAAATCGGGTTGGGCCCTCCTTTACCGCGGACTACTGGACGGAGAACGGCAGATCATCGACACTCCTCTGCGGGGGGACATTGTCGGTTTCCGTTCCGTGGACGGACCTCGTTTAGCGTCCCTGGCGTCCATAACCGAACTAGCTGTTTATGAAATTTCCAGCAAGAAACTGGTAGAGGCCATCTTGTCGGAAGGCCGGCTCGGCAAGACTATCGCCTGCTCCCTGGCCCGCCTGAACGCCATCCTTACCGAACATCTCATGAATGCCGGGCGGCGGAACGCGATGAGCCGCACCGCCCATTTCCTGCTCGAGTTGGAGGAGAGGCTCTCGATCGTTGGCCTGTCGGCCCATGGACGATATGAGTGTCCCCTTACCCAGCACGAATTGGCCGACATCCTCGGAATGACCACCGTTCACCTCAATCGGACGTTAAGGGAACTCCGCAAGGCCGATCTCGTCGCTTTCAAGGCAGGTTATGTAGAGGTGATCAACCGCAAGAAGCTGGTCAAAACAGCCGGATTCGACAGCGAGTATCTCAGGTAAAGGTTATTCCCTCAGCTCGGGTTCAACCGTCTCTAGCGGGGTTTTCGCGTCGCCCCCCTGCGGCGCGGTGCTGGGCGCCAGCGCATAGACCATCAGCAAAATTTCTGCTGGAAGACGACAGTGCGCCGTCGCTCGGGCAGTTCCAGACGATGTCCGGGCTGGCAGTCGGCTTACCTGGCCGCAGTCTATCTTGACGAGGGCAGCCGCAAAGGCCCGATTATCATGACCGACGGCACAATGGCCTATCGCATGAGGAGAAGGTGCTGCCGAAATGCGCGTAAGCTGCCCATAAACGGCGGCAGATACAGCCGGGTGTTCTCGGACCTAAAGCGCTTGGCCACGGATGCCACGAACTGCGCCCTGGTCATGCCAATATCCACCTTCAGGAATTCTCGTCCGCAATCGCGAGGAACTACCGATCCTCCCTTCGAATAGCTGCTGGGCTTGGGGTTTGGCTGAGCGGTCCCATCCTGAGAATGGCATCATCGCCTACCCGGTTAGTCAACCTCGCAGAGCTATCCCACCTCTTGGCATTCCTTAAGCGGTCGGGAATCATTTCAACGGTTGGCACATGGCCAAAGGGATTGAATCTGACCGGACCCGCGCGTCACGATCGAACTCGCGCGGAGCTTCAAGGCGGGGGTGACGCGGTCTCAACACATGTCCTCAAGCGACCGTCGAGGCGAAATTTTCTAAAAATTAACTTATGTTAGAGAACGCTTATAAATAGACGATAGGCTGCACAAGCTGTTCTCGGCTAGGGGCGAAGAACTGCTGAAACTGCTGGTGAGCTCACGCTTTCACAAGGGCTGGGTGTTCAATCACAAGCGCATTCAAACACAGGGCAGCGTATTCAAGCTTTCAGATTGCGAAGAATGAGGGGTGTTTTGGCAGCCGCAACGCGGCCTGTGCGAAAAGATTGGGGAGTGACATGGGTTCCACAGCAGGACGGCGTAAACACACGGCCAAACGGTCAGGAGTGCTGTCCAGCGGAACGGAAAGTGTCCACGGCCAAGCAGGCAGAGGATGCCTCCTCATCCTGGACGGACGGGCTCTAGGCCGCGAGTGTCTCGCATCGGCTCTCGCGGACCACGAACTCGGCATGGAGATCGCCGCCGTGGGTTCGATCGATGAATGGCGCGTGAAGAAGGGCTCGGCACCTCCTCTTGCAGCCATACTCTTCAACCTTGGCGGCCGAAAGATCACCGATCAGGGCATCGCAGACGAGATTAGGCATATTTCGTCCGAATTCAAATCAGTCCCTGTGGTTATCCTGGCCGACACTGAAGATCTTGCACACATACTGACCGCTCTCGAATGCGGCGCACGCGGCTACATTCCGACCTCGGTCGAAATCGACGTCTGTGTCGAGGCTATCAACCTCGCGGCAGCGGGAGGCATCTTCGTCCCTGCGAGCAGTGTCCTTTGCATGCGCCACCTGATAGGTTCGGATAGCCCCGACACGCAGCCTTTGAAAGGCATGTTCACGCTCAGGCAGGCCGAGGTCGCCCAAGCGCTCCGGCGCGGAAAGGCGAACAAGATCATCGCCTACGAACTGAACCTGCGCGAAAGCACTGTGAAGGTCCACATCCGAAATATCATGAAGAAGCTGAAGGCGACCAACCGCACGGAAGTCGCCTACAAAGTCAACGATCTCTTCGCGGAAGGAACTCCTGCCGAAGCGTATCCCAAGCAATAAGACGGCCACCTCGGGTGAATCCCGGCGGGCGGTCTTAGTGAAAGTCGGGGGATCTCCGTTGCAGTGAGTGGCATCCGGGAGCCGCCCGAGATACAGGGGCCCCCGCCCCAGTGGGGTTCGTTGCCCCGAGCTTCCTGATAGTATGCTGTAGGGGATTTTGGCGGGGAGCTCCGAAGCGCCCGGCTTCGTCGCGATGATGTTGTTCCGCAGTCCTATGGAAAGCTGTTCCAAGGGCGCAGTGTCAGAGGCAGTGGTCCGCATGCGGCCGCAGAAGCTCTCGGCGCTCGACCCGACGGCAAGCCGGCGTAGACATACCGTCCCGTGTTCCTGCAGGACATTCAGGCGTGGAGTGCTCATGCCGCTCTGGTCGTCAGCTTCAACCGCGACGAGGCGGCTGTCATAAGGTGACGGCCGTCTGACAAACGGGTCTAGGTCCCGCCGAAAGCTTCGCGGAGACCTGCACAGGGCGGCACGCAAAGCCAAGACGATTCCCGCCGACAGGAAACTTGCCTCGCGGACGACCGATTGAGAAGGGAATGCGCGACTTCCGCCAGGCGGGAAGCTGACCGCAAATCGGGTTAACTTTCTGCCGCTGAATCCGCCGATCCATCTGCACTGTCAGGGAAAGTGTGTCTGGCCACCCATCTTATGGCTTCTTCGATCGTATCGAAATTCTTGTGCTGCCCGCTCAGCAGCCCGAAGCCTGTCTCGAGGAACCATTTGCCCTTCGTGGAGTAGGCTTCCTCGTCGATCTGAGTAAGGACCGCGACCAGTTGATCCCAATGCCACACCAAAACCCCGGACTCTCCGCCCTCGACCATCCCGATCCGCGCTTTCTTGAACGAAAATCCAGGAGCAATTTTTGTCTTGCCCACTTTGATGAATCCCTCAACTTCAAAATGGATAGTAGAAACGATCGGCTTGCACATGGCTAGTTCTGTACTATCTGTGCTAGTTCTGTACCTATCTGTGCTTGTAGATGTCTTGTTGCCGGACCGCTGTAGAATAACTAGTTAAGCAGATCACACGGTGAGTTCAAGGCCAACTCCATTTTTCGACGATCGCCCCGTAAGTTTTGCGAGAGAATGTTCGCAAACTGCTAAGTATTTTGCCTTCCGGAGCGTGAAAGCCTCGGCGAAATGCTCGGGTGCCATTCCATCCAGCGCAACCTCGCAAGCCCAGCGAGTGTCTGGCGGTCGAACCAGTCCTTGGAACGCCGCGTTCCGAAGTGCTTGTCGAGGAGCTCGATCTTGCGTTCCAGCACGTCGGCCGTGAGCGGCACGTAGGCACTGGGGTGCCAAAGGTCGCCGTCCCATCTTCAGGGCGGCATTCGAGCACCAGATGATCGCGGAAGACGTTCTAGGTCAGTTGTTTGAACCTCCCGGGGGCCTGATGGGCATCGAAGTTGGCCTGGGTTGGCACCACGTCGCTATGAACCCGTCATCTGTCTGCGAAATCCGCGGCGGCAATCACTAAAGGCCGGGTTGAGGTCCGGTTGGAGGGTCCACCTCAGCGCCCCATTGCGATCCGTCGCTGTCAAGACCCGGAGGCGGTCACACAGGATGAGTGTTCTTGAGACGGTGGTACTCGGTTTGTCCTTCAAGTAGCTCTTGCGGATGGTGAGAAGGCTGAGTAGCCATGTTTTCGGTCCCTGACGGGCCTTTGCCAGGAGCGGAAGTGAGCATACCATGGTTCATCGCCCAAACTGCAGCCTGGGTACGGTTGCCGACCCGAATCTTTCGAAGGATGGCCTTCACGTGTACCTTCACCGTCGCTTCGGCGATGTTAATCTTGCGCGCGATTGTCTTGTTAGACTCCCCTCCGATCAGGCAACGTATAATACAATCTTCCCGAGCTGACAGCATTGATGGTTCTCGATCAGCGTTCTCCATTGCAAGAGCCACATTTGTAACCTCATGTACTGCTAATTCATCATATTTTAGACCATGTCTTATGTCCTGAATAAACGTCGAAGTTTCCGCAGGTAGAACCGTCTGCCCCAGCATAACCAATTCGAGAGCTTTGATGAAGGTGTCGTGAGCGGCAACTTTTGTCAAATACGCGTCGGCCCCCGCGCGAAGGGCTGAAACTATATCGTTGGGTCGACAGTGATCGGCTAGCGCAACGACATGGCTGGTCGGATAAATCCCTTTAAATTCTGAAATTTGCGCAAATCCGGCATCTGCATCAATACGGTCGACATCCATGATGAGCAAGATGGACCGGTGCTTGGGCAGCGGCTTCTGCAGAAGGTCGTGAACACAAGCCGCAGAGAAAATAATGCGAAACTTTGCTGCATCCAGAATTAAAACAAGGCCCTCTCGGAGTAACTCGCTTTGGCTGACAAGCACTGTTGTGAAAGACTTTGTGATTATCAAGGATTTCGTTGTCATCGTGGCCTCTCCTGACGCGATTGAGGTAACGCGCGTCTCGCAAGGTGCTCCTCGCATAGTTCTTTCTTGACCATGTTACCTTACGCGAGGAAAACCCTAGACAAGAACACCCTCTTTAGGCGTAGGGTAGCTTCGTCGAGGGCTACCCCGGATTCTCAAGCTTGAGGGCTTGGTGAGGGATGCGAGCCCTGGCTTTCAGCCGCTCCGGGCGGCAGCCAGCACCATCGAGGCGACGGATGCGCGGGCCGCGAGAGTTGCCGGGGTTGGTCTCCCGTGGGGCGTGGGTGGTGCCGCCGGTCTGGCGCGGGGCGGCGCGGCGTGTCAGGCGGGAGAACCGCGGGCGAAGGGGCCGCGCCGCGACCAGCCGCCATTTTGGGATGACGCCGCAGGCCGAGGAGAAGGCGATCTTGACGCGGCGCGCGCTGATCCTGAGCAGCGCCCGAGCTTCAGCAGCTTGAGGAGCTACGTGCCACAGCTGGCAGTGGCAACTGGGTGTCGGCCAAGGCGATGCGGCGCAGCGCGCACAACAGCACGGATGCCTCCGGGCATCGAAATAGGCGGTGGTTTGCCGAGCCTCTCCTTGCACCTGCGGTGAGCAATAGAGGAGTTGCCTGGCGCGGCCCCTGGGCGGCCGATATCGGGGGCAGCGCTGCCGGGAAGTCCTCTGGCAGGGGCTGGAATTCGAGCCTTGTGAGATCCGGCGAGAGAAATGATAAGGCGGGCCAGTTCTGCTATTGCTACCTCGATAGTGTTGCCAAGATTGCGGCTTCGTCGAGGTCGCCTCTTCATTCATCAGGCGAGTCAAGCCGTCGATCAGGTCATCGACATAGCAGAATGATCGGCTTTGGGACGAGGAGCCGGAGATCGTGATCGGCTCGTTCTCCAGGCCTGGACGACGAAGTTGGAGACGGCCCAGCCATTCTGCGAACGCATGTTGGGGCCGCAGGGGGTTCGAGACGCTAAGTCGGACCGCTATTTCCGGCTCTTCGTTGCGTTCGATCGCGTTTGTCGCGTTTGCCATCAAAGAGGTTCTCCTTCAGCACAGCAATCTGCTCATTGGACGAGTTCGCCGGCGGGGTGTTTATCCGGAAGGAGTGCCTACAAAGGGATAGTTGTGCCGCTGGCGGTGAAGGGTCACGATAAGGCAGAGCCTTCCTCGTCGACCGATGCTCGGCAGTTCGGGACGGGCTGGCCACTTGAAAGTGAAAGCCACGCGCCATGGCCATGGATGCAAAATACACTCCCTCGTCACAGGCGGCCGACCGCGGGGGATGGAAGGTCGTCCTGCTTGTCTTCGGGCTCTCCGGGCTCGCCGCCCTGGGAGGGGCCGCGGTCAAAAACTGGGGGGCAGGAGCAGTAGGAGCAATAGAAGTTCTTTCCAGAGCCGTGGCACAGAAGGTCAACGATGTCTCCGGACCCGTGGTGCGGGAGGTCGAGGATGCCTCTGGGGCCGCGGCACAGCCGGTCAAGAACGCCTCCGGGGCCGTGATGCAGAAGGTTGAGGACACCTCCAGAGCCCTGGTGCAGAAGGTTGAGGACACCTCCAGAGCCCTGGTGCAGAAGGTCGAGGATGCCTCCGGAGCCCTGGTGCAGAAGGTTGAGGACGCCTCCGGAGCCCTGGTGCAGAAGGTTGAGTACGCCTCCGGAGCCCTGGTGCAAAAGGTCGAGGATGCCTCCGGAACCCTGGCGCAGAGGGTTGGGGATGCCTCCGGAGCCGTGATGCAGAAGGCCGAGGATGCTTCCGGACCCGTGGTACAGAAGCTCGAGGACATCTCCGGGGCCGTGATGCAGAAGGTGTCTGCTGCCATCGATAGCTGGCAAGAACAACCGGTTCAAACCACGGCCGAATCCTCCCGCGCCCGCGCGATCGTGCCGGGACCGGATGCGTCGGCCGCGACGTTCGTCGAACGGAGCGCCGCCCCTGCCGTCCCCACCATTGCCGGGCACCCCCAAACCCTCGGCAAGGGGCCGGATGCATCGGCCGCGGCAATGGTCGAGCAGAGCACCGACCCTGCCGTCGCCACCAATGCCGAGCGCCCCAAAGCCCTGAGTAAGGCGCCAGACGTGCCAACCGGAGCCGTGTTCGGCGTCGGCGACCGCCTTAAGATCGCGTTCTACGAGCGCGTCGACGTCGAGGAAGACAAGTGGGGGGCCGCATCCTCGGGATTGCGCGGCATCCTGCAGCGTCCGGAACTGAGCGGCGAATATATTGTCCAAGAGGACGGCACGATTTCCGTGCCCTTGCTGGGCTCCATTCCGGTCGCCCTCAGGTCGACGCAACAGGTACAGGCCGACCTAGTGGAAACCTTCAATCAACTGCTGGGCCGCAAGGGACTGGTCAATATCCTGCCGCTGGAGCGCCCGCCCGTTTACGTGCTGGGGCCGGTCAAGAATCCAGGCTCGTTCAAGTACGCGACCGGCATGACGATCCTGCACGCGATCGCACTGGCCGGCGGACTCGATCGGGCCGAGAGCGAGCCGTGGCAGAAGATCGAAGCTGTGCGTGAGACCCAGAAGCGGAGCGGGGCGATCGATGCCATGTTGAACTTGCTCGCGCGCGCGGCGGTTCTGAAGGCCGAGCGCGACGGTACGGCACCCGCTATCCCGCGCCAGTTGCTGGAGCTGGCCGGCGCGACCGAAGCTGCGAACCGTGTCGACGAGCAGAGCGACCGGCGCAAGGGCATCGCCACGGCCCGCAAGGATCGCGAGCGCGCGACCATGCGTGCACTGGAGGCGGCCAGGCAGGATGTTGTCGCTTATGGGCGCATGGGGTCGCTCGACGAACTCGTCAAGCTACGCCAGCAGCGTGTCAACAGCATGCGAACGCTCGTGGACCGCAAAGTTCTCAGCATAACAGTGATGGATCAGATCCAGAGTGAGTTGTCCGACGCGGAGCAGCGTAGGCAGAACGCCCTCAACCAATACGCAAGCGCCAAGCAGCGCCTCGCTTCGCTGGAGTCTGAGGTGTTGCGAGCCCGAGCCGACCTCAGGAACGATCTGGAGATCGAGATCGAGAGCACGCAGAGCCAGATCGCGGCCAATGTGCGCGAGTTGAACGTCAGCGAAGGCGTCCTGTACGCGTTGCCGGTGACCCGCGCCCAGTTTGCGAAGGACGCGAACAGCTTGACCTATCGAATCGTGCGGCAATCGGCAGCCGGGCCGGTCAGCATCGAGTCCGGCGGGATGACCCTGTTGCAGCCAGGCGACCTCGTCAACATCATCGAGGGCGAAAACGAGCCAAGAGAGCCGGCCGGTTCACCGGTCCCACCCCCGTCGCCTACTGGCGAGAGCTTGCCGGCCGCGTCCAACCCCAACGACGTCGAGCCTGCCCGCGTGGTGAGAGAGTAGAGGATCGGTCCGATTTGATGCCCACAGCAAGGGTGATTGTTCTGCACGGGAGGGCCCTTGCGCTGGGCCGCTCAGCTGCCGGGTCGACCTCGCCGGCCGGGTCGCCAGGATCTCATCGGACTCGGCCCCAAGAAGCGGCCAAATCGAATGGGAGCACGTGTTGACAAAGTTGAAGCCTGACTATGTTGCGATCCAGCGGCGCTGGAAGGATACACGGCAACCTGAGCGCCTGATCGCGCATTACGAACTCGAACGCCGGCTCGCGGATCGGCTGCGGGCCGCTTGCCGCGACGAGCGCTCTCGACTTTATCCCGAAGTCTATTCGGAACTGTTCAACAGCCTGCTGGACCATCCGCAAAAAGCCGCCGTCGGCTCGCGCCCGGACCGGATCGCGAAACAGGTCAGGGTCCTCAAGCCTCTGATGGGGCGCGGCGACGTGTACCTGGAGATCGGCTGCGGTGACGCCTCGCTGCCCCTCGCGATGTCCGGGATCACTCGTGAGGTGCTGGGCCTCGATGTCACGGACGCCCTGGTGGATTTCGCCGCCGCTCCGGCCAATTTCCGCTTCCTGAAGACGGACGGGGTCGAGATCCCGCTCGCGGACAACTCCGTCGATCTGGCGCATTCGGACCAGGTCATGGAGCATCTGCACGTGGAGGACGCCGAGGCTCAGCTCCGGGAGATCCACCGGGTGCTCAGGCCCGGGGGGCACTATGTGTGCACGACCCCGAGCGGAGTTACGGGGCCGCACGATATCTCGGTTTTTTTCGACGAGGTGGCGACGGGCATGCACATGCGGGAATACGACTACCGCTCACTGCGCGCCCTCATGCTCCAGGCCGGCTTTCGGCCAGTCGAGTTCCCGCTGGTGGTCGCCGGATATTGGCTCGCCACGCCGCCCTACCGGCTGCTGCACGGCATCGAACGGGCTCTGCAACGGCTTCCGGCTCGGTTGCGGCGCATTCAATTGGCCGGCATCCTGATGGGCATCACGGCAGTTGCCACCAAATAATAGCGCCTGACTCGGGACGTGGGCGCCGGGACTTCCAGGACTTGCCCACCTGGGCGGGACTTCCGTATACCACGAAGTCGCCGGCACCGCGACGCTCAGGACCGCCACGGTTCGAGAGGATGCCTTGGAGTCGCCTTAGCTGGTTTTCGCCCTCTATCGGACACCTAAATTAGATTACGCCGGTTCACAGCTCCCGACCGACATCCGACTGGGCTTTGACGGCAATCCCAGCCGGCTGCCCCTGCCGACGCGACTGACGGCCGGATTGGCCATACTCAAGGCGAGCGGCGTCGCGTCCCTCCAGCACCCGCTCCTTCAGTCTGAGCAGCGGAGACTCCATCAGGAACCATGAGATGGTCGGAACGCACAGACTCAGCACGATGGCGATCAGCCCTTGAGCCCAAAGGGGAATGGTTCCGAACCGCTCTACGACCGCGCTCGATTGAAAAATCTTCAGGAAAAACACGTGCGTCAGGTAGATGCCATAAGAGATTTTGCCGACGAAGCGCACGAACCTAAAGCTGCTGAACCACGCGAGTAAGCCTGGCAGCTCCGCGTCGGCGTCCACCACCAGCCGCGCGAAAAAGATCCCAACCGTCAGATTGAAAGTGAGGTGCCGCAGGATGCCGTTGCCCGCGACGTACGAGGCGACGCACTGGAACGCGAGGCATGCCAAGCCGGCGCACCACCAGTCCAGACCGGCTCGGAGACGGCGTCCTTCCCTCGACGCGGCATAGGATAACGCGCCGATGAGCACACCAAACCCTAGGATCTCGAATTTGCCGAAGATCGAGAGCTCGAAGGCAAACCGATCGATCGGGGTGGCCAGAACCAACGTGCGCAACAGGAAGCCGGTGCCGATCAGGAATACCGCCACTCGCACGGCATCGCGCCCGGACAGCAGAACCAGCATGGGCAGCAACAGGTAGAACTGCTCCTCCACGGCTAGGGACCAGAACACCAGCAGGGGACCGCCGGAAGCCGCGAGGTAATTGCTCGTGTAGGTGAGATGCCAGAGAATGAAGTCGTGAACCTCGGGCACGCCCAGCACGAACAGGACCAGCAGGGTCAGATAGTAGGCTGGCATGAGCCGTACCGCGCGGCCGATGTAGAACCTGCGGATGACTTCGCCCGCAGGGGCTTGCTCCAGTCTGAACAGCAAGTTGCGCGTGATTAGGAAGCCACTCAGGACGAAGAACAGTTGGACGCCCAGCGCTCCCGCCCCGATGGGGAAGTGCGTTCTGACCCACGGCCCGCCGAAGTGCTCGACGCCGACGAGTCCGATCGCGATGGCTCGCAGGCCATCCAATTGCGGTCGATAACCTTGCGCCATGACCGGTGTCTCCTTAAGTCGCAGGTGGCGACACAACCGACGGCCCTCCGTGCACAGGGCCGGCGGCAGAATCCAGTTTCATCGCGGTAGGGCCGCACATGGAGCGTCGACGCTGACGCGAGCGTCCAGCCCAGGACCAAGGCCTTGAAATCCGGCAAGCTTCGCCCCCGCGATCAGTCGCGCACGCAGCATCCCAGCCGGGAGATGTCGTGAAGCCATCCTGCTCTCCAGTTCGTTTCAACTCGAATTCAATTCGTCATGGCTGGCGGAGTGGAGCGCCGGTCTTCGAAGCTGGGTGTCGCCACTCAAGTGACGGGGCGGGTCGCTACGACCAGGGTTGAAACGCCGAATTTCCGCAAAGGCGTTTTTTCGATCCGTGGGATGAGCTGCCGATAGGTCGATATCACGCCAGCCGGCAGCCATTGATAAAGCTCGAATACCGGCAGCACATAGTCGACCTTCTGTATCTCGAAACCCGCCGCGGCCACGATATTGCGCAATTCATGGGGCCAGTAGTTCCGTGCCGCCATAACGCGAGCCGACCACGAACTCGGTAGCCAAGGAAGCAGTGGGATAGGGAACCCGAAATTGCGGCCTAGAAACCGCATCCCATGGCCCTCGAATGGAAACCAGCGATTTGGACTCATCACGACCAGATGACCACCGGGCCGCAGGACCCGCCAAATTTCGCGCAGCGTGGCCGCCTCGTCGGCGACGTGCTCAAGAACCTCATTCAACAATGTCGCATCGACAGAGGCATCCGGTAATGGGAAGTCGTCGGTGCAGCAGTGGTATTCGATCGCATTTGGCCGCCGATTAAGCCTCTCATCATTCGCCAGCTTGCGAGCGATGGCCTCGTCGATCCTCGATCGTTCAGGATCGACACCAATGGCTTTCCGGGCACCCCAGGCGACCAGGGCCTCGGTGTAGCCGCCGTCGGCACAGCCGCAGTCGAGCCAGACTCCCTGCAGCAGTCCGAGGTCTTTCAACTTGCCGAGCCTGTAAGCAAGATTGCTTCCAATCGCGGTCGAGCTGCCGGGATGGGGATAGCGTGGCGCAGTACGCGCGCGCGATAAAGAATTTTCGCTTGTCGCGATGGCCCGCAGGCCATCCAATTGCGGTCGGTAACCTTGCGCCATAACCGGTGTCTCCTCATGTCTCAGATGGCGACGCAACCGGCGGCGGCCCTTGGTGCATAGGGCCGGCGGCAGTATCCAGTTTCATCGCGAAGGCCAAAATCAGGGCCGCACATGCACCCTCGACGCTGACGGCAAGCGTCCAGCCTATGACCAGGCCTTGAAGCCCATCAAGCTTCGCCCCCGCGACCACGAAGCACAGTTCCAGTAATCCCCCAAGCGTGAACCAGCGAGATGCCTTGCGCATCGTATCGCTCAGCCGCGCCAGCGTGCAGGCATGAAATTTGAGCGTTAATCCCAGCAGGCTAAAGCCGAGAAAGCGCAGGCTCGGACCAGCGATCTCAGGATAGGCCGGATTGAAGACCGCAAGGATCTGCTGCGAATAGGTTAAGATGAAGGCGGCGAAGACCACTGAGAAGAGCAATGACGCCATTAGCGACAAAAGGATGTAGTGCCTGGATTGTTTCGGGCTTGCTCTAACCACGGGGAACAGGGCCGTAGCCATGGCTGCGGGAATGATCGAGGCCATGGACACCAGCATCCACAACGATACGAAGGCGGCATTGATGGCCGGCGACAGGAGAATTAGCACAAGGTACGGCATGATGAGAGCCGAGGTCTGCACGGCCACATCGAGCGTGTAGTGGTCGAAGACCTTGCGTCGGAGCGTATGCAGCAGCGGGAAATCGGGGAGCCCAACGAGGTGACGCGCGCCACCCCGGGTCAAGAGATCGACGCCGATCCAGGAGGCCAGCATACCGGCCACCCAGGTCAGAAGAATCGCGGCATTGGAGGCGTAGCCAGCGGCTGCGGCGGCGGCGATCAGGATCAGCTTGAACGTGGAGAACAGCACTTGCCGGATCATCCTGCCGGTGCTGCGCAAGTTGCCCACGAGCGCCTGATCGACCACCGCACTGAGAACGGTCAGGCAGCAGCCGACGACGAACGCAACGCCCTCGAACCAACCGTCGATCGGCCCGGCCGAGATGTTGAGATACGCCTCCCCGAAGACAAACAACAAGGCGAAGCCAATCGCCAGCGCCACCCCGACGGACGCTGCCGCGGCCACGAGGCCGCGCTCCTTGCCCGGGTGCAGAACGATTTCGCCCATCAGCAGGGTCCCGAGCCCGGCCTCCCCCAACAGACCGACCAGCCCCATCACGGACAGGAGGGCAGAGGCCTTGCCTATCACCTCCGGCGGAAACAGCCGGGCGGCGAGCAACCAATAGATTAACCCAAGACCGGCCGCTGCCATCGTTCCGATGGCCAGAGCGCCGGAATTCGCGAGGAGTGTGGCGTTCTTTTGAAGCGCCCGGCGCACGCCATTAAGTGCGGTCACGGCGAGATCTACCGGCATGATGGGTCTTTGGAGAGTTGGCGCGCCCGCACCGCGGACGTGCCGGCGGCTGGGCGCAGGACGTCCCGGTAGACCTGCTCGATCCGGGTCACAATCACTCCGGCTTTGAGGCGCCCCACCCTGGCGAGGCCTGTCGCCTCTAGGCGGGCCAGCAGGGCGCGGTCTTCCAGAAGTGTTTGCATCGCCTGCGCCAGGGCATGCGCGTCACCGGGCGGCACGAGAAGCCCTGTTTCGCTATGATCGACGATATCCGGCATGCCGCCGACATCGGTTGCGATGACTGCCTTGCCGGACGCCATCGCTTCCATGATGACCGTCGCGCAGGCTTCGGGTCCCAGCGATGGCAGCACGCCGAACAGCGAGCGCCGCCATGCGTGCATGATGGCGGAATGCGGCCACGTACTGAAGACGTGAACGTTTGGCGGAAACTCGGTTGGCGTATCGGGGGCCCGCCGCCCAATCAGGACCAGTTGCGGCGGCCGCTCCAGGCTGGCATAGGCTTGCAGGAGAACGCCAATGCCCTTGAGGCGCATCATGTCGCCGACAAACAGGATGAACCCATCCACAGGCAGCTCCTCCCGCAGCCAGGGATCTTCCGGGCCAAGCACCCCGATGTCGTCGGGCACGAAGTTGGGGATGACCTCATAGCGGGCGCGGCCTCGGGTGAGTCCGGTGTGACGCGCCACGGCGTGGCTCACCGCGATGAAGCGGTCCACCAGGCGCTGAGCGGCGAAGCTCGACGCCCAGTTGCTCAACGTTGTCGCGGCTCCCTTTACGGCTCCGTAATGCCCGGTGGCGCAAGGTAAGCACTTGCCCGGTGCTGGGCCACTGCAGAGATGGGTCCCCAAGTGCATGAAGTTCTTCTTGGCGCAGACAAGGCCGTAGTCGTGCAGCGTGACCACGAGGCGTGCCCCACTGAGAACTTTGACCGGCAGGAAGGACGCGTAGATCCAGTTATGGGCGTGGACGATGTCCGGCCTCTCCTGAGCGACCAGCCGCTTCAGGGCTAGCACCAGTTCGGGATCCGGGAAAGGTGGTGCGTGGCGGCGCTCGGGATCGGTGTGGAGGCCTGACAGACGCTGGAGCGTGCCGCGCAAGCGGTGCACGCGGACCGCGCCGTCCAGCTCGGTTGCGGGCGATCCGGGATGCATCAAGGTCCCGACGCTGACATGATGGCCCCGCTGCGCCAACGCCGTGCCGAGGTTGCGGACGTGCCGCTCCTCTCCCCCGATCACCGGAGGATAGAACTGCGACAGTAGCAGGATGCGCATGGCAAGCCTCGTTTCAGATGGGCGGCACCAGCGTCGAAACGCGACGATAGAGTCGGTCGTGTTCCGGCCCATAGAGCCGCGCCTCCGCCGTCTGGCGAGTTGCCGAGACGGGCACCAAGATTTCCCGGGCCCAGGTGTCGCCCGGCGCGATGGTGAGCGATTGGAAGATGGCGAACGGTTGCCCGTCGAGGGTGATTTCCAAGTCGAATCGCTGAGCTCGGGTCTCGGCGCTTCTGATGCCGACGGTGAGCAGGTCGGGCTCGCCATTGGGCGATGGCAACATCCAGAACTCGGTGTATTTGAATTCCCGGTAGGCCGCTTCGTCCCGGACGGCCAGCGCATAGGCTCCGGTCGCCACCAGCACCGCCAGCATCAGTGCGGCACCCTGCCAGAGCCGGAGCCGCGGCGGAGCCGGCCAGGCTGGCCGATCGGGAGCGTCGCAGCGGACCGCCACCAGCGCCGCGGCGGCCGTCACGGTCCCGAACCACACCGCCCAGCCGAGCGGCGTGAGGAAGCCTACGGCATTCAGGGCAAAGCCCCCCGCGATGCCGGCAGCGAGGCTTGCTCCGACCGCGTAGACGAGATGTTCCGACGCGGAGGTGGTTCTCACGCCAAGAGCCCGCAGCACCGCGTGGCCCGAGACGAGCAATACCATCGGCGCGCCCAGGGAGGTACGGAGGAGCAAGCTGTCGCTTACCGCAACGGCCGCCATCGTGGCCCCTGCCCACAGGCAGGCGGCCGCAAGGTCCCGGTTGCTAGGAATTCCCATGTAATCCCCTCACATCGTAGATGACGATCCAGCCGTTGTCGTAGATGCGCGTGATACCCTCGATGTTGTTGAACTTGAGCAGCTGTGCGCCCGAGAGCGGCGTTCCCTGCTGCGCTTGCCACGGCTCGAAGTAGAAGCCGAGCACCGGGATGGCTGTGGACAGGCGCAGATCCACCAGCAGGAAATCGACGTCGCCCCTCGCCAAGGCGTAAAGATCGTCAGGCACCAATTCCTTGGCCTCGAAAATGCGCGCTGCATCGACGCCTTGGACGATGTTGACCCTGGCATCCTGCCGCCCGTAGCCGGCGAGCAGCAGGCGATTGGTGCGGTCGGCGGTGAAGCGATTGCCGGGCTTGAGCCATTCCTTGGTCCAGAGAGCGGTTTCGATCCCCATGGATTCGATCGATTGCTGGTCGGCCGCCACCCTGTAGCGTCCACGCAAGGGGTCGAGCGTAGCGCTCGTGACGCCGCCCAGGACGATGGCCGCCAGCGCAACGGCCGGTGCGACGCTGCGCCACTCGCGCGGCGTGCGACCCTCCCAGAACTGGACGACACTCACCGCGACGACCAACCCGACGCCGATGAACACGAATGTTCCCAGGCGGTTGCCGATTTCCCATCCAGCGTTGGTCAACCGGAAGGCCAGCGAGACCGGAAACAGTAAGGTAATAAAGGTGAGGAGCGTTATGCGGCTGTCGCGCCAGCGGCGCTTCAGAACGTCGTGGATCGAACGCCAACCTGTCCGCGCATCACTCGGCGCTGCCATGGCCAGCGACCGAAAGAAGCCCGTCGCCAGCCCGAGCGCCAACAGCAGGATCGCGAGCAAGGTGGTCAGGTGCATGCTCAGGGGTTGCGTCGGCGCTCCGAGGTGCTCCGAGCGTGGAGTAGGCGCGCCCAGGATCTTTCCGAGCAATGTGTTGAAGCCGGTTTCGACCACAGGACCGAGATAGCTTGTGAGAGGATTGCCATGGGCCAGTATCCAAAGGAGAGGCAGGGCTATAGCCAACAGCGCGGTGACGCCTGCGGCGGTCCTGGCCTTGATCCGCGAGGGGCCGTGTCGGCGCAAAGCCTCAAGGGCCGCCAGTGCTCCGAAGTAGCTGGCGGTGAAAGCGGCCGAAAGGTGGTGCGTGACCGCGAGGCTCGCCAACAGCAAGGCAATCAGCCCGAGCGCCTTCAGCCTCGGTCGCCCAACGAGATCCTTGGACGCTGCCTCGACGGCGAAGGTCAGCACGCACAGCACGATGCCGAGGCTCTCGTAGGAGAACATCGACTCGAACAGGACGAAGGTTGAGCAGCCCATATAGGCCAGACAGGCTATGGCCGAGATCCGCGGCGATCCGGTGATGCTTTCGAAGAACACAAACAGAGCACCGATGAACGTGCCCCTGAGGACGATCAACAATAGCGTCCCCGCGACAAACAATGGCAATTCCGTCAGATTGACGATCGCCGTCGAAAGGATTTCCAAGGCGGGATACGTTGGCCCGATCGGGAGAAGTGGGTTGGACAGAAATAGGCGGCGGGCCGTCATAAGATCGTCGGCTGCGATCCAGTGCAAGAACTCGTCATGATTGATGAAGCTCGTCGGGGAATAGACCGCCTTGTAATAGAACAGGGCTTCGGCAAGCAGAAACAGGAGGAAGAGGCGCTCACCCCGGGCTAGCATCGGCCAAGCTATGCGCAGGCTGATAGGGACGACCAGGAGGACGACTCCGGACCAGAAGAAAAGCGGCGCAACGTCATAGGCCCGACGCCCGGCGGCGTGCCCGGCCACGACCAGGAGCAGAGCCGTGGCAATCGTCAGGCACAGAACCGCGATCCATCCGACGTTGGCCCGGTGCGGCGGGGTCTCGACGCTGCCGCCGCGAAGGTCGGGGCCGATAACGGCCGAGACGAACCGTATCCCGGCCCGGAGTGGGCTGATCCGAGCTCCCGCGGTGAAATGAGCTGGCACCATCAGGCTCATACCTCTGTAGCAGGAGGCCAAGACATCACGCCACCGGGGGGCAAGCGGACCCTGGATCGGCTGCTCAGAACATCACAATAAACGTCGCTCAGCGCTTGAGCGCAGGCATCCCAGTCCGGTAGCGCCAAATCCGGGACCTCCCGATGGGCCTTCAGCTCATCGGCCATGGCAGCGGCCAGTTCTTTCGGGCCGGCGTTGGGCGGAATCGCCCTGCACAGGCCCTTGGCGGCCAGCTCCCGCAGTCCGGCCGTGTCGCTAACAAGGACCGGACGGCGCAGCGACAGGGCTTCCATTACGGCGATCGGATGGGCTTCGTAGTCGCTGACCAGCACGAACAGCGCAGCCCCCGCCAGAAGGTCTGCCATTTTCTGCCGCTCGGATCCGGGGATGGCTTCGATAGCGACCCGCTTCTCAAGGCCGAGCGTCGCGACGAGGCGCCGCAACTCTCCCTCATAGGGGCCTGTACCGACGACGTGCAGCCGCGCGTCTGGCACCCTGCGGATCAGTTCGGGCAAAGCCCCAATCACCCGGTGGTGGCCCTTATAGCGCTCGAGCCTGCCGCCCGAGACGATCAGGTGCGGATCGACCTTGATGCCGGGGCTCGCAGCCGGCATCGCGGCGCCGTTCGGGATGACGACAAACCGTTCCGGCGGCACGCCCATCCTCCTGCTGAAGAAGCTGGCTTCAAATTCGGAGACGCCAATCAGCCGCGCGGCCTGGGCCACCAGCGGCCGGAGCAGCGCGTGCTGCGTGCCGCGCATGGTGTTGCGCAGCCGGGAGGAATGCCCGCCGCTATGGAAGGTCAGGATGAACGGCAGGTCCCCGCGCACGGCCGCGAGCAGTCCGATCGGCGCCACGAAGGTGTTGTAACCTTGGAAATGGATCAGATCCCAAGTCCCGCGCCGAATCGCGGTATAAATGCCGGGCGCAAAATAGAGGTCCAGCTCCCTCGGCCAAGCCGGCACGCGCCGCACGCGCATGCCGCGCACCTCCTCCTCAACCGGCAACTCCCCCGAGGGATCGGTGGTGAGCACGTCGACCACGTGGCCGCGCGCCACCAAGCGGGGACCGACTTCCTGGATGTGAGTTTCGATGCCGCCTATGAGCGGATAGCAGCGAGCGGCAACCATCAGAATTCGCATCAGGTCTGTCCACCGACAACACAGGCTGTCGCGCTCCGCCTGCGCTGTTGGTGCACCCTCTCGCGCAGGATGGTTTTCAGGACGCGCCAGCCGTCCGGCATGGCGCGCAGATGGCTCACACCGCTGATGCGCGAAGCCTCGAAACTCGCCACCTCCACGATATTGAGATGGTTCTTCAAGGCCCGCACGTTGATGAGGGTCTCGATCTCGAACCCGTCGCAATCGCAGTCAAGCGTGGCGACGTGCCTGGTCCAGAAGGCTATGTATCCGTAGCATAGATCGGAGAACCAACCGCCGTAGAGCAGTCGCACGAACAGGGTCAGCCCCCTGTTGCCGAACATCCGGAACAGCGACATGTCGTCGGTGCCGGCGCCCTGGATGAAGCGTGAACCCTTCACAAGATCCGCGCCGGCCATCAGCGCACTGACAAAGACGATCGCCTCCTCCGGGACCATCGAGCCGTCAGCGTCCAGCATGACGATGATGTCGCCTGTGGCGGCCAGGAATCCCGCTTGCAGCGCAGCGCCCTTGCCCCGCCGCGGTTCCATGACAATCTTCACGTCCTCGCGCAGGCGGCGCGCGACGGCGACCGTGTCGTCGGTCGAACGACCATCCACGATAATGACCTCATGGGCCCAGTTGGGGATGCGCGGCAGAAGCCAAGGGAGGTTCTCGGCTTCATTGAGCGTCGGGACGACGAAGCT
Source organism: Mesorhizobium sp. M1169 (assembly GCF_040318345.1). Taxonomy (NCBI): domain Bacteria; kingdom Pseudomonadati; phylum Pseudomonadota; class Alphaproteobacteria; order Hyphomicrobiales; family Phyllobacteriaceae; genus Mesorhizobium; species Mesorhizobium sp. M1169. The sequence goes on from NZ_JAMYME010000022.1 coordinate 79,120, forward strand.
GACCCGGGGCAGAGTCAGCGATCGCTGCAGCGCGAAATTAATTGGGTCAGGCGGCGATACGGCACCGGCAGGGGCGAGAATGCTGGCGAGACGCGCGTTCATGACAGCGCTTTGAGGTCGTACGATGGGACCCAGGAGGCGGACTGGCAGCGCGCCAAGACTGCCGATAGGTGTCGGGCGAGATGATGGGCCGGGTGGTAGGTCCCGTATACGAATCGACACACTGGGCCGAAGCTGTTCGCGGCGGCGGGACCAATGAAATGCAGGCCGGGCACCGAGGTCTCGTAATGAGCCGACAACTGCGGCGCGCCCTCAACCACGCGGATCTGGCGCAACAGCGTTGGGTTCAGGAAACCTAGCCGCCCCACATCGATCTTGTAGCCGGTCGCGAAGATGACGTGGTCGGCCGGCATCGAACGCCGCGCGCCACTGGCGTCCATCACATCGAGTAGCACTTTGCCGTCGCGTGTCTCGATGCTTTGAAGCGTGTGACCGACCCACACCGGCAATTTCCCGATAACCCGGTCCTTCATGAAGGCGCCGCCAATGGGTCCGAGCGTCCTGATGTTGGCAAGCCAGACTCGCAAATCCTTCGACAGAAGCTGGATCAATTGCGGATATTTGGCGCAGGTCGCCAAGGTCCAGCCGGGGCCGATGCCGCTCATTGGGGCGACGGTGCGCTCGAACAGGGTTCGGGGGCGAGGGCGACCGGCGAAATCCAGCTGCCGTCGGCGCACAACGAGTGAAACCGAGACCCCGCGTTCGTAGAGCAGCGCCGCCAGATCGGACGCCGATGATCCGGATCCGACCACGATGATTTCCTTGCCGTCCAGCGGCTCCAGAGTGCCGTACTCACCGCTATGCGAGCATAGGTCAGCGGGCAGATGCGCCGCCTGGTACGGCAGCCGTTTGAACGGATGTAGGCCGACCGCGACCACTACGCGGCGCGCATGGACTATCTCGCCGTCATCGAAAGTGGCGCGAAAGCAGCCAGCGCCGGGCTCCAGCGCCATCAGGGTCTTGCGCTCAACTAAGGGGACGTAACGCCTCTGAAAGGTTTCGCCGTACTCAATAAACCGGCTGAGCGAAAACGGAATGAGTTCGTCATGATAGTCCAGAGCCCGCTCGGCGCAGAACGTCTTCAGTGCGAATTGGGACCACGGATCCGACAGGCTCGACGCCCAGGGATAGGATTTGAGCAGCATACCGGGCGGCATGTTGTGCTTCCATGACCCCATGAGCTCCCCGAAAATCCGGTGCTCCACACCGTTCCCACGCAAATGCGCGGCCAGCGACAAGCCGTAGGGGCCAGCTCCAATGACCGCCACATCCACGGATGTGCTTGATCCAACCATAGTGCGGACTCCCGATCATACTAAATGGAGATAATATCAAGAATATTTAGTACGCTTGTGGCGATCTAATCTTTGACGCGGGAGCATTGCTGATGCATACTCGAAATGAAAGAACAATATATGGTTGTAACAAAACAATAGATGAGTAACTCTCTTGGGGTATCCCATAAGGTTATTTCGAACCATGCCCATCTGCGGCGGAGGCAACGATCGTCTTCAGCAGCTGTGTTGGCAGCTTTGCCAAGCCCGTTAGACTTCAGGCCCCTTCGACGCCAGCACGGACATGCATCGACCGGCGGCCGCCTCCAGAGCATCGGAGTCGCTTTGGCGAAAGGAATTTGATGTATTCGGTCGGCGAGAAGACAGGCTACGCCGATAGCTTGCCAGAGCGCGCCGATTGTTCGGACGACGCAGATGAGCTCGCTCCGTCGCTCAGCCGTGATTTTCCGAGTTTGTTGTGTCCCCGAGAAGGGTCGAGAGCACCCTGCCCTTTGCGGGCGGCGTATGTTGCGCTCGAGCAGCTGCCCGCAGACCGGTCAAGAGAGGGGCTGCCTACGCGGTACTGCGACCGGCGCGTCGGGTATAAGCAATCGATACGAGGTCGTGACCTCTTGCAATCCACGGATATGACCGAACAAGTCGATCACCTCCAGACCGGACCGCCGATTGTAGGTGTGGCAACCGAACGCTCCGGATCGAATACGACCGACGGGGGTTTGGAGAAATTCCGACTCACCGAGGGCATCAATCCGGCAGAACGTCACCGCACCGCCATAGCCGCGCGCGCAGTCTTGGACCGGGCGCAGCGTCCGTCCGCCGTGTCGGATGACAGCGCCTGCAGGGCGGCTGAGCGCGGCATCGATCAGGACGGGGTTTGCGGCATGAGGCGTCCAGGACCCGGTCAAGCTCTCGGCACGGTAGAGACTGAGGACATCCCAGGACGTGGACCTCCACAGCCTGGGGCTGACGAAAAACCAGAAGCCGCCTTCATGGTAAAGCGGTGTGGTGTCGTAGCCCTCGATGCCGTCGATCAGGCAGGCCTCCCGCGTCCACCGGTACGGGAATTCGACTGCCCTGTAGAGACTGACATTCCTGGCCGCCCCCGATTCGGGGATCATCCAGACCTGCCCGTCCTGCTCGAACACGAACGGGTACGAGAGGTGGTGCGGCTCCTCCACGACGATCTGGGGTTCGCCGGCGGTCCCGCGCGGGTCCACTTTCACGACCGCAATGCACCCCCGGTTCTTTGAGTAGAGGTACTGTTCGACGAAGATGAAATCCTGCCCCTGGTGCCGGAACGGGAACGGGTCGGCAAGGTAGCTGCCGGTTTCCCCGGTGAGCACCGTGAAGGACGCTCCGCCTTTGTCGAGCAGACTCGCCGCATGGTCGAAGCGCCAGCCAATCCCCCACGTCCTGCCGCCTCTCGCCAAGCTGTCCAACAACTTGATTGCCTTCGACGCCACCGTGCCAGTCTCCCATGCAATGGCCGAAAGCGCGCCGGGCGAAGGCACGGCCGTCCGTGGGCCGGCGACAACGGACGCAGCTGAACTGGTTTCCTCGCGCAAGGCTTTTAGGATCAGCGCCACAGCGCAGGAGAGGACGCTATCGAGACTCGCTGCGAACACTTCACGGTCCACACTGGCCGGACGCGCCATCCACGGCTGCGACGGGCGCGCCGTGTCGTGCAGGTCGACAAGAGAGTCCTGGTCATTCGCCAAGGCCGCCATGACTCCGATCTCGCCCGGTATGCCGTTGAAGAGCGGCGTCAGCACGCGCCGTCCCGACGGGAGCGATTCCGCACCGCTCAAATCGATCACGACATCCACTTGGTCGACCGGAGGCGGCGGCAGGCATCGCAGCGCCGCCTCGACGAAGTCGATGGCGCCGTTGACACGAAAGCCATAGAGTAGTCGTTCGAGTTCGAGCAGCAGACGGAAGATCAACGGCATCGGGCGGGAGCCGGCCGCGAAGGCGCAGGAGATATCGTTGCCTGGCACTTCAGCAAGCGCCTCTGCCAGCCACAGATGCCAGCGCATCGGACGCGACGGATCGAGACTCAAGCAAATGCGCATTGTTGTTCTCACGGCGGATTTCAAAAAGACGACGGCTTTGACGAGAACCACCTCGAGCGATGCGCCTTGCCAACTGTCCGCCGCGGACCTGCGAGCCAGGGAGGCAGATAAAAAGCCACAGCGCGCGCCACATCGCACGGGTAATGCACTAGGGCCGGCAGCGGATCGTCCCGGCGCCAGAAGCCATCCACCACTACAGAGCGAGGGGGGATCGGCTTCGCGCCAAAGCGGATCCGCTCGATCCATGAGCCCTGCCAGACCACGCGGCCGTCAACCGGGCCGGCCGGCAATGGTTGCAGGTTGAGTTCATGCCGATAGGCTATCAGCGGGATATTGACGCCGACGAGCGTCGCCGACTCCTCCTGCCAGTCAGTGCGCCCGACCGTCGGCTCTATTATCAGAAAGCGTCCGCTCCTCGTATCTCGCTTGTACTCGACGCCGCCAAATCCGAAGTAGTTAACCTGATCGAGAAGGTTTTTCGTGGTGCGTTCCAACTCCTCGTTTGCTGCGGCCGTACAGAACGCCGTGCTCCCGGTGCCCGGCGGCGTGCTGGCTAGTTTTTGCCCGGTGAACATGCCGAGCGTCTCGCCCTTGCGTCCCCGGTAGAACAGGCAGAAATAGATGTTGTCGTCGGGTCCCTCGATCGTCTCCTGCACCAAGACCTCGCCGGTCTGAGCCAGCAGCCTCTCGGCGGCCGAGAATGCGTCAGCGTAGCTCTCCGCGGTGATCAGGCGAGGAGCATGTCCCTCGTGGAAATGGCGCTTGTCGGCGGGTTTCAGGATCATCGGCAGGCGGAGCGACGCGATCTCGCGAACGCCCGCGAGGTCCCGCACGACCACGCCGTTCGGCACTGGCCAGCCGTGCTCACCGGCGCTCTCGTGGAACCTGGCTTTGTCGTGCAGCATAATAACTGTATCGTGAGTTGGGAGGCGGAAGTGGTAAAGCCCCTCCAGCTCTTTGCGGTACTCCGAGATCGTAAGAAGTGCCAGCTCATCCGTGACGACCAGGAAGGGCCGCTCGCCGATTCGTCTCCGAAGATCGCGGAGGAAGACCACGAAGCTATGGCCATGCAGGGCGTCTGCCAGGACGGGCTGGGCGTAGCGCGACCACAACGCGGGGTTCGATCGCTTGCGGTCGACCACCCAAACGGGCATTCCGCCCAGGGCGAGGCTGCGGCAAACCCCGAGTCCGTTCAGCTCCCCACCTACTACGACTGCAGGGACTCCCCGATGCGAAGAGCTAAACTCTTGGTTGGGAGCGGTGTCTGACAGCATGGGTTCCATACTCGAGCGACCGCTATCGGCCTAGCACCACTATGCCCGAACGGCGCCGGGCCGTGCGAGGGCAGAGGGGGTAATCCCTCGGAACCATTGCACTCGGCCCCCAGGCGAGAGCCACATGCAGGGATGACAATCGGCTGGCAGCGGACGAAATACACGCTGCGCAATGCCGGATTGCGTGTGCCAGTGTTCGCGTTGCTATCTGTTCCGGCATCCGTGAGCGCCGCGGACAACTTGTCGGGTGGCGCCCAGCAGATGCGGGCCTGGTGCGGGAGCCAAGACGAGTCGACGTTTTTCTTCGATGACCCACGCACGAAGCGGGACTACAGGGCCTGGGTCCGCCACGTCGTGCAACGCGTCAACCCGCTTACCGGGCTTGCCTACCGGGACGACCCGACCATCATGGCCTGGGAGCTGATGAACGAAGGCAATGCGCAGCCGGAGGCTTTGCGGTCGGCCTGGACTGGCGAAATGTCGGCTTACGTCAAGTCCCTCGATTCCAATCACCTTGTCAGCTCAGGGAATGCCAATATTCTCGACCCGAAGCTAGCCGATTTGACGATCCCAACTCTCGATTTCGGGACCTGGCATGGCTACCCGCTCTTTACGGTGGACGCATAGCGACCGCATCGTCGAGAACGTCGGTGACTTCTTTTTCGTGCCAAGACAAAACAAGGACGCGCGCTTCTGATCATCTCCCGACTGGCTCAGGCGCTCCAGGTGGCCAAACTAAACTTTGCGCCCAATCATATAATCTTGGGACCCAATTTTGCCCTGGTACCATTCGCCGGGGCGAAACTCGGGTGCTAAACCACATGCTTTATATAATTCGCGAATGAGCGTCTCATTGAAGGCAATGGCGAACTCTGGCGTCTGCCTGCTCGCTGTGAAATACGAGCCGAACGAATATCTAAAGTTGAACGTGGATTTCGGTAGCTTCATCGCTGCCAGAGAAACCGGCGTGAGGAAGTAGTAACTCGCGTAGCACATCCCGCCTGGCCGAAGCATACGCGAAATTTCACGCATGTAATTAGCAGTATCCTCGTAGTTCATGTGCGTAAACACGCTGATCAGAACAACGACATCAAACGAACGATCCGCGAAGGGAAAACGGTAATCCTTGGCCTTCACCATACCCGAAGGATTGTACTCGCGATTATATATGTCAGCGTGCCTGAACTTGACATTGCCGTTAGGGCTCTTGACGTTCTCGCCGCACCAGTTGATGCAGTCCTTGACGATGTCGAGACCTTCATAATACCCGTTGGCATTAAGATAAGTGCCCATGGCGGCACCCAGGCGCCCGAACCCACAACCGATATCCAGAACCCGCGAGTTCGGTGTCAATCCAGCGCTCTCAACCAACCGGCCCAGAAGAGCATCGCCGCTGCCCTCGTAAGTATGGACCACCCCGGTTACGGCACCTGAAAAATTGGACGCCCGTTTTGGTGATGAACTTTTCCGACCGTGTGCCAATTGCTCGACCAGATCAAGCGGCGCAAGGTATAACTTTCTCAGAAACCAGCGAACTTGACGTGGTAATGCCGGCAGCAGATATCCTGAGAACCACCTCTGGTCCAAAAGCCAGAGCCGCAGCGATTCCCCACCCGATACACAGCTCAGCAATAGCTTTCCATAAGTCATTAACCGCTCCTGACCTGTCTTTCTTCGGACCAGTGTTAGTTTGGGACGGCTACCATTTCTGTGGCGCCTTGCCACTTCACGCGCCGGAGCAACGGGTCGAGGCGCGAAGGACCCATGTCGTTAACATTATTCTACCACGGTTTTCCCGGTGACATGCCGTGCCATGCGACCGTAATCGGCCAAGCACCACTATGGCCGATTGACGCCAGGCTGTGCGAGCCCAGAGGGGGTAATCCTTAGGGGCCATTGCAGTCGGCGCCGGGCAAGAGCCACATGCAAGGATGACAGTCGGCTGGCAACGGGCGAAATACGGGCTGCGCAATGCCGGATTGCGCGTGCTGGTGTTCGCGTTGCTATCTGTTCCGGCGGCCGTGAGCGCCGCGGACAACTTGTCGCCAGCGTCTTTCATCAAGACTTCCGGCACGGAGTTTACGGTCGACGGCAGGCCATTCTTTGTGACCGGCGTGAACAACCACTATGTAACTTTCGGGTCGCAGGACGAGGTCATCCGCGTCCTCGATGACGCGGTGGCCATGGGGGCCAATGCGGTCCGCACCTTCCTCCAGCCGGTGATCGGGTCGCTCGACGGAAGCAAGTCTACGATCTGGGATTGGCGGCTTCAAGGCGAAGCCAGCAATCTCGCAGTCAAGGGCACGTACCTGCTCTACTGGGACCCGAGCCAAAACAGGATGGCGATCAATGACGGCGCCGACGGCATGCAGAAGGTTGATTTCCTCATCGCCGAGGCCGGCAAGCGACACCTCAGGCTCATCATCGCCTTCCTGGATTTCTGGGCCTACACGGGTGGCGCCCAGCAGATGCGGGCTTGGTACGGGAGCCAAGACGAGTCGACGTTTTTCTTCGATGACCCACGCACGAAGCGGGACTACAGGGCCTGGGTCCGCCACGTCGTGCAACGCGTCAACCCGCTTACCGGGCTTGCCTACCGGGACGACCCGACCATCATGGCCTGGGAGCTGATGAACGAAGGCAATGCGCAGCCGGAGGCTTTGCGGTCGGCCTGGACTGGCGAAATGTCGGCTTACGTCAAGTCCCTCGATTCCAATCACCTTGTCAGCTCAGGGAATGCCAATATTCTCGACCCGAAGCTAACCGATTTGACGATCCCAACTCTCGATTTCGGGACCTGGCATGGCTACCCGCTCTACTACAACCTCACGGTCCAGCAATTCAACGACATGATCACCGAGTTCTGCCGGCTGGCGGCCCGCGCCAAGAAGCCGGTCCTTCTGGAGGAATTCGGCTATGCCCGCTCCAATCGGGACTCCGCCAAGGCTTACGCCATGTGGCTCGATACGCTTACCCGCGATCCCAGCTGCGCCGGCTGGATGGTGTGGCTGCTGGTCTCCCGGCAGGACAGCGGACGTTATCCCGTCGACGAACACGCCCAGTTCGATGTCCACCATGACGGAAGCGCGATCTGGAACATCCTTCAAGCCGCGACGGCCCGGGCGACGCAGACCCGCGAGACCCACCGGGCCTCAGAAACCGTCCAAGAAGCCCCATGACCGAAGCCTCCGTTGTGATCTGCGCGCACACTCTCGACCGCTGGGACGAGTTGAAGCGTGCGGTCGGGTCCGTCCGCACCCAAACGCATGCCCCACGTGAAATTGTCGTGGTCGTCGACTACAACGAGGCCTTGCTAGGGCGCGCCGCGCGCGAGATTGCGGGCGTCACCGTCCTTGCCAATGGCAGGCAACCGGGCTTGTCCGGCGGACGCATGACAGGAGCTGAATACACCACCGCCCCGGTGATTGCCTTCCTCGATGATGACGCCGTCGCCGACCGGCACTGGCTGGAGGAGCTGTTGGACGCTTATCGGGATCCAGCTGTGTTGGGCACCGGAGGCCCGGTTGAGCCGCTGTGGCAAGTGCCGCCGCCCTCTTGGTTTCCCGGCGAGTTCCGTTGGGTCGTGGGCTGCACCTACGCCGGTATGGCCGTACGGGACGGGCGCATCCGCAACCCGATCGGGGCCAACATGTCGGTGCGCGCCGACGTGCTGCGGCGCGCCGGTGGCTTCGCGCCGGACCTCGGGCGCCGCAAGCTCGGATTCTCCGTCAGCGGCCGAGCAAGGATCGGCGGCAAGGCTGAGAGCTGCGAGGAAACGGAATTCTGCATCCGGGCCAGCGGCCTATACCCTGGGGGCCATTGGGCGTATCGGCCAGCGGCGCATGTGCTCCATGCTGTGCCGATCCAGCGCACCACCTGGAAATACTTCGTCCACCGCTGTCTCGTCGAGGGCACCGCCAAGGCAGTGTTGACGGGCCTCGCAGGGTCCAAAGGCGGCCTTGGACCCGAATGGCTCTACGTCCGGGAGGTGCTGCCGCGCGCCGTGGCAACCGAGCTGAGGGCGGCCATGCGCGGCAAGGTCGGTGCCGCCCGGCGGGCCGGGGCGATTATGGCCGGCTTTGCCATTACTGCGTTCGCCTACGCCATGACTCGCCTCGGCGGGGCGGCCGAAGCTTTGTCACAGCATTTGCTATCGCGGGTCCGAGTCTGGAGAGCATAGCCGACGCCGATGCGGGGATTGCAGGGAAGCCGGTTTGTCCGAGACGGAAAGTCTCCGAGATGGCCTTCCTGACCGGCGGCGCAGGCTCCGTCAAGAGCGTCGATCGGCCTTTGCAAAGCGCATGGGGCAGCGATTTCCATCCACCCTCACTCCGCACGCCGCCCATCGCAGGTAACTCGTAGGAACCAAAATCTCACCATTCTAAAGCGAGGCTGACTAGCGGTGCGAACCAGGGCGTTAGGGCTACTCCATCATGAAGGGGCGTTGGGCACGGCAGCGTGCTAGGATTGTGCCCTACAGTTGTGGAGCGGAAACCGTGACCCTGAACGTAGTCGGCCAAGCCAGGCCGAACACATTCGCCTTCGAAACCAGTGCTCTCATCACTGGCTTGGACCTGACTGCCGGAAAGAACGTCGGCCGAAAACTGAAGGTGGTGGCTACCTGCGGCAACGGCACCGCTGTGGCTTTCAGGCGGACGGGATCGAGTTCGCTGGCCAGCCGCTGGCCAATCTCGTCACCATAAATGGGGTGCGTGTCGTTGACCAAGACGGCACGTGGGGTCTGGTCAGGGCCTCGTCGAACAAGGCGGAAATTGTTGTCGTCGTGGAAAGCCCTGTCTCGCCGGAACGACGTCGCGAGATGTTCGAGGCTGTCGATGCCGTGCTGCGCCGCAATCCAGAGGTCGGAGCCTAGACATTTTGAGAGGACTGGGCATGCCGGAGCGGATCGTAAGTTTTGTCATGAGCGGGGGCGTCGGGTCACGGCTGTGGCCGCTCTCGCGCGAAGACAATCCCAAGCAATTCCACGACCTTTCGGGCGACGGCTCGATGCTGGCCAAGACTGTCCGACGCCTCAAGGCGCGGTCGGACGGCGAGACGCCGATCTATCTGATAGCCTCCGAACGGCATGCCGACCGCGTTATCTCGGACATCGGTCCGCTCGGCCTGAACGGCGGCAGCCCGATTTTCGAACCCGTCGGCCGCAATACCGCCGCTGCGGTGGCCATAGCCACCTTGCACACGATCTCAGAATATGGCGGGGACGCGCTTGTGCTCGTGGTCCCCTCCGACCATCAGATATCGACCGAAACGCAATTCTGGGAAACCGTCGAGGTGGGCATGCCTGCCGCCGATTCAGGCAGCATTGTCGTGTTCGGCATCAAGCCGACGCATCCCGAAACCGGGTACGGTTACATCGAGGTTGCGGCAACGGGTGACGGAGTGGCCACCGTTTCACACTTTGTCGAAAAGCCCAATGCCGAGACGGCCCGCAAATATGTGGCTTCGGGAAGATTCTACTGGAACGCCGGCATCTTCCTGTTTCGTGCCGACACGATGCGGAAGGCATTTCTCGAGTTCCGGCCAGACATCTGGGACACCGCGGAACGGGCCCATAAGGCTGCACGGACCGACGTCTTGGGCATCTACCTGCCCCAGGGCTTCTATTCGGCTGTCCCGTCGACGTCGATCGACTACGCAGTCATGGAGCATGCACGCGGTATTGCGATGGTTACGGCTTCCTTCCGCTGGAACGACCTTGGATCGTGGCAATCGCTGCTGGAAGCCAGCCCGACGGACCGCGACGGCAATGTCGTAATGGGCGACGTTGTCGCCATGGATTGCGGCAACTCCTATCTCAGAAGCCACGGCAGACTGCTGACAGTCATTGGAATGAAGCATGTGGCGGTGGTGACGACACCGGACGCGGTATTCGTCGCTCCTGTCAGCCACAGCCAGAATGTGAAGAAAGTCGTCGAACAACTCGAGAAGAGCGGACGCCTTGAAACGAAGTTCACGGGGTCGGATGACCGGGTCATCATCAGCGGGTCATGGCGCAAGCGGGTCGAGCACTGGCTCTTCAAAGAAACCCTGCCGCTGTGGTCCACTGCAGGTGTCGACGATGCGTATGGCGGCTTCCACGAGGCGCTCGGTTTCGATGCAAGGCCGTTGGGCAAACCCAAGCGCATGCGGACGATGGCTCGCCAGATTTACGCGTTCGCGGTGGCCAAAGAACGCGGCTGGGTTGGACCGGCCGACAAGCTCATCGACCACGGCATCGAGTTTATCGCCAAACACGGCCGCACCGAACGCGGTGGCTGGGTGCGCATCCTTAATTCCAATGGCAGCGTGGCTGACCCGACGGAGGACGCCTACGACCATTCCTGCGTGCTCCTGGCGCTTGCCTACGCTCACCGATGCGGCCATCAGGAAGCCCTGCAACTGGCACAAGAGACGTTCAATTTCATCGACACCCATCTCGAGGACGTCAGCCTGAATGGCTTCCTCGAGACCCCCGGCTGGAAGGGGGTGCGGTTCTCGAACCCGCACATGCACATGCTGGAATCCTTCCTTGCCTGGCATCGCGTCACCGGCGAGCGTGCATATCTCCGTCGGGCGGCACGTGTCGTCGATCTCTTCCGGTGCCATTTCTTCGATCAGGAGAGCTGGACGCTTGGGGAACATTTCGATGTCGATTGGCTACCGTTGCCGGGAGAGGAGGGACAGTGGACCGAACCAGGGCACCATTTCGAATGGGCTTCGCTCCTCGTTGAGTTCGCGCGGGCAAGTGGGCAGAAAGACTTGGCAGCCTACGCCAGGAAGCTCTATTCGTCGGCGATCGCCAGCGGATTGAACCGGGCCACGGGTCTGGCTTATGCAGCTGTGTCGCGGCAGGGAATTCCCTTCGACCGGCTCTCCCGCAGCTGGCCGCAACGCGAAGCCGTCAAGGCGGCCGTCGCCCTGGACGGCATCGGCGGGCCCGATCTGAAACCCGAGATCGAAGCTCGTGTCGCCCGCCTCTTCAAATGGCATATCGCTCCCGCACCGCTTGGCTTGTGGATCGACAGGATTGACGAGCGCGGAAGGTCACTGGCAACGGAGGTCCCCGCGAGCATTTTCTACCACCTGGTGACGGCCTTGATGCAGTATCTGGACAAGACCGGAGGGCAGGTCGAACCTTTCCCGCTGCCAGCTTTAGAGACGAGCAAAAGCGTTGCGATGCAGGGTTACGGCTGACCCAACTGTCCGCCATTGCTCCGTGTTGGTCAAACGACCAATAACGAAACTCGTACAAGATCGGGAGGAATACCCATGAAAGTGACAATCCTGGGAAACTGTCCGCCCCATGCCTACAAGGGATTGATACAAGGCTCAGACCGAGAAGCTGCAATCAAGGCGGTTTTGGAAAGCGTTGGTGGCAAGGTATCCGGTATGCTGTTTACTCGCGGCGCCTATGATGTTGTCATCAATGCTGAGGTTCCGGACCAGGCCGATGGGATGGACCTAGCATTGGCGGTCCGGGCAAGCGGCTGGATAAAGGACCTGGTTGTCGTCGAAGAACTCGAGATGAATGCGCCGCTCGCAGCTGCCAAAAAGGCTGCCGGCGTTACAAGCTCGCCGGATGATTGGAGAATTGGCTGTACATTGAAGGCAGCACGGTTCCGATTGAACGCGCCGTGCTGCCAAGTCTAAAGGAAAGACACGCTGCGGTTTCGGAAAGCCGAAGCAGGCGCGGCATTGGTTCTGCTTTGATAGCGCGCCGACAGCGAACCCGCCCGGCTCAGAGGGTCAGAAACGGAGGTCATGCCGAGTTAATTTTGGGATGTACTCCCTAGAAGGTGCGCTTGACGGATCGGCGAGGTCCGGTTTTGTAGAGGTTTCTTGTCGGAGCGCTTCTTTTCTAATCGGAGCGCGACAAGGCAATCGAGATCACATTGTCAGTATCTGTTTCAGGTAGCTCGAACAGCATTGGCAAAAATTGGCCGCTCGGGCGGCGTTCTCATGATCACCGTCCCTAAGCGAGCTCGGGCTTTACGACTTTCCAGGATACCTATGGTCCTGACGCAGCGGGTGGAGCTATCCGTCACTTCCCTACGCCCTGTGCGCCGCCACCAATCTCGCGTAGAAGGGCCCTGACCGAACCCGGCCCTGCGAGGCGAGAATTCCATGCGAATAGTGTTGCCTGTCCTGTTGCTCGGCGCCGCCCTCGCCAGCCTGTCGCCCGCCAAGGCCGCGGCGGGCGATTGCGGCGATGCCGCCGCGCTGGTGCAGCAGGCCTATCCCAAGGCCCGAAAGAGCGCCGACGGCACCTCGTTCACGCTTGAACCTCATACCAGCATCGCCTCGACGCTCCCGGGGAGCGATGCGCCGTTCGGCCTGGTCTGCAAGATCTGGCCCGCCGATGCCGACCTGCTGTTGGTCGCAGTGCCGCTGATTGACAGGGCTAACGGCGACCACCTGCATGTCGGCGATATCGAGCTTCTGGTCGTCGACAGGAATACGCTGCGTGTGCGCCAGCGCCTGCTCCAGCCCGGTCTGATGACCGATGACGCGATTGTCATCGAGAAGGTGGAATTCGATACTGGCCGCTATGCACTGGCCCCTGAGGTAACCGCCTTCGGCCTGAGCATCGAACTGGCACACCATTCGCTGACCGCTCCGTTCACTGAAACCGACCTGCGGCTATACGCTCTCACAGGCGATACGCTACGCGTGGCGCTCGACGGTCTCGTGGTGGCCGGCTCTGGCGGCGATAGCGATGGTAGTTGCGCCGGATACTTTCATTCCAGCCAGGTCAGCCTGGCAATAAATCTGGCGAGCCATCATGGCTATCACGATATCACCGCGGTTGAGCGGACGAATACCGATAATCCCTCCCCCGACCAGAATGGCGAATGCCAGTCCCATCCTGGCAAGCCTGTGAAGCGGACCTACCGGATGCGCTATGACGGCAGCCGCTATCCGGTTCCCGCGGCACTCAAGGTGATGGGGTTGTGAGGCGGCCGCACACGTCCCTGCCGTGGTTCGACAATGTCATCAATTCCAGTTGAACGGGTATCGACCGTTAATTCTCTCGTGGTAGGAGGCGCTCAAGGGGGCTCTTCTCAAAGGAGCTGATGATTTGTGGTGGTCAAGATTCAAAAGGGTTTTGCCGGAACGTGGGACGACAGACTTGACGGGCTATTCTCCGCAAAGGTCGACTACGCCGGAAAATCCATTCTCGATGTTGGCTGCAATATGGGTGTTGTCGCCTATGAGATATCCAAGCTGAAACCCAGCTCGATCCACGGGATCGACGTTGCCAAGCCGCATATCGAGACTGCAAAGATGTTGTTGAGCGGCTCCCCGGTGCATGCCCGGTTCGATCGCCTGAATCTCGGCAGCCGGCGCCTCGGCAATATCCTCCTACCGAAATACGATATCGTCCTGCTGCTGGCCGTCTATCAGCACATGCAGCGCAATATCCGCCCGGGCAAGGCGCGAAGGGTGCTTTCCAATATTGTGAGGCGCACCTCGAACGTCGTTGCCCGCGTTCCGCCTGGAACGGATGGCGAATTCATCGAAACGCTTTCTGACGAGGGGTTCCAGGTTAAGAGCACTCACACATCGCCTCTTGGCAGTCATGTGCTGGTGCTGGAGAAACCTGCCTTCGGAAATCCCCAGCTATGATGACACATTGCTTGTGGCTTGTGGTAATCTGCCTCTTCAACATCCATGTGCCAGCAGCGGGCGCAGACCCGCTGCCTGCCTGCAACTCGGCCCGGGCAACGCCGATTCGCCGGCAGAAAGCATCTTGCGGATGGACCTCGCGACAATGCCGTTGATATTGAGGGCCGCGGCTGCGGTATTCTCTGCCACTGCCTTAACAGACTGGATGCGCCCGTTGGCGTAGGTGACGAATACCAATTTGGCCGTCACGGCGAGAGCACCGGCCGTCCCGCCTGCGGTCAGCGCGCCGCCGGTGTCGAAATTCAGCCATGTGCGCTATCAGCTCGCAGGCGCCCGTCCAGCGCTCTGGCTCAGGGCGCCGGGCGAGTGAACAGGGTTCGGAATAGCTCCTCAGCACGCCGCAGTCCTTCATCTGTCAGAAACACTGACTTCGCCTTGTTTGCCGGATTCGCGATCAGCCCCTTCTCGTGCAAGCGATCCAGAGCATTCCAATCCAACCTCTTCCAGGCGCGCCTCTCTTCATGCAGCGTCAGCCAAAGCAGGCCCATAACGGCATCGTCGATCTTGTCGGTGTCGATCTCCATGCAAGCAGTTTAAAACGCGAAAGCGCCTCTGCCACGATCCACACCGGATGGTTACTCCCTGCCACGAGCGTTCGCCTGAAAACAAGTGCCTCACTCAGGCGTCGCATCCGCGACGTCGTCATTGGGGGCGACGAGCCGGGACGGGATCCGAGTTCATCATAATGCCTAAGCGGCCGTAGCAGCGTTGCCGCTGGCAATGAAATGCGAATTGGCAAAATCCTCGTCGTCGCTGTGGTTGCGCTTACCGCAGGCGAGCGGCGCACCATTCAGGTGCGCGTCATGCTGCCGGCAGCGCGCGTCACCCCGCGGTGCCCATTCCATAGTCCGACCGACGCGCGGATACGTTCGCGGGACACTTTCTTCTCCGACGCGCTCTCCGACCGCAGAAGTCTCAACCTTGCCAGACGCGAATTTTGACCCCTGAGCGGTATCGCGGAGCGCATTCCGGGCCACAACCGACTTTGCGACATCCCTTCACTGATTCACTGCCCGTCCAGCGCCAGAATGCGAAATCCGCTGTGAGCGGTCGGGCTTCGCAACAACCGCTCAAGGTCGTTCCGACATTGCAGGGCTGACGTGTTTTCATCGAGCCAAGACTGACTCTGGTACCGTGCCGGGAATGAGCTATAGTTCACATACTAAGACGGCCGGGCGCTTGCACAATGGCTGGACTGGGTGAACAGATTGCGCGTCAGCAGCGCACCATGGGACCGCTCCTGGTGGCGGCAGTGGTCATCGGCCTTATCGGTCTGCCCGTCGCAGCCTGGCTCGACCTCCGAGACCTGTCGGAACGGATGCTGCGCAGGCAAGCCAGCGAAATCAGCCGCATCATCGACGAAATGCGCGGATTCTACGGCAGCGACGTCGTGGGACGCGTGCTGCAAGCTAACGGCGCCGTAACTGCGACGCACAACTACCGGGACGTGCCAGGCGCGATCCCTATTCCAGCAACCCTCTCGATCGAACTCGGCAAGCGCATCAGCGCTCACGACGGCTCGGTCAAATATCGGTTCGTCTCGGATCTGCCTTTCAAAGGTCGCGCGCCCCACCAGCTCGATGCGTTCGAGCGGAATGCAATCCTGGCTTTGCGCGCCAACCCGAAGGAGCCGATCATCGAGGTCTCGGGCTCACTGTTTGACCGGCAGGTCCGCGCCGCGGCCCCTGTCATAATGGGACAAGTGTGCGTGACCTGCCATAACTCACACCCGGACAGCCCCAAGACGGACTGGAAGGTAGGGGATGTCCGAGGGATCCAGGAGATATCAGTCAATCAGCCTATCGCTGCGAACGTGCTGACCTTCAAGTATCTGCTCCTATATTTCGGTTTCGCGGCGGCGGCCGGCCTGACGTTCATTCTCCTGCAGCGTCGGCAGTCCGCGTTGATTCAGGGCATCAACAAGGAGCTTTCGGAGGCAAACGACTTCCTGGCCGCGATTTCATTGAAGATCGCCAAATACCTTTCGCCTCAAATTTACAAAAGCATCTTCAGCGGCCAGAAGGACGTCACCATCGCGACCGAGCGCAAGAAGCTCACGATCTTTTTCTCCGACGTCAAGGATTTCACCGCGATCGTGGAACGGCTCCAGCCCGAGGACCTGACGCTTCTCCTCAACGAGTACTTTACCGAGATGTCGACGATCGCGCTCAAACACGGCGGCACCGTCGATAAGTTCATCGGCGACGCGCTTCTTGTGTTCTTCGGAGACCCCGAGACGCAAGGCGTCGAGGAAGACGCGAGAGCCTGCTTGCGCATGGCTGTCGACATGCAGCGTCGGCTGGAGCAGTTGAACAGGGTGTGGCATGACCGCGGAGTTGAACGGCCCTTCCGAGCTCGCATGGGCATCAACACGGGCTATTGCAATGTTGGGAACTTCGGTTCCGATGATCGGATGGACTACACGATCATTGGAGCCGAGGCGAACTTGGCGGCCCGGCTGCAGTCGATTGCCGAGCCCGGCGGCATCTGCCTCAGCTATGAGACTTACGCGCTCGTGCGCGACCTCGTCCGCGCTCGTCCGTTAGCCCCGATTGCCATGAAGGGGATCAGCCGGGAGGTTGTCCCCTACGAAGTCGAGGGCCTCCTGGGTGAACTCGCCCAGCGCCCTCAGGTCATCAGCGAGCATGCGACTGGTCTCGACTTGTTCCTCGATGTTGAGGCAATCGATGAGAACGGGGTGGAGCGGGCGAAGAAACGACTTTCGGAGGCGCTCCTGGCCTTAACCATCCGAAGCAAGCCCGCCGCACTTTAGGTTCTTGAACGTGATCCAATCTGGACCGTGGCCAGCCAAGTAAAGTCCGGTTCAACACCGTTCAGGCGCGCCGGGTCCCGGCCAGGAGTTCGCGCATCATCCTCGTTGGTCATCAGCGCCGTCAGGGCCGAGGCGTCGGTGAACATCAGTCATTCTCGTACAGGCTGTCGCGAAACGCCTTGTCGGCGGGCCTGCCGTGATCAGGCTTGCCCCGGGCTCGCAGATCACGGCAGAACCTGACGCCGATCTCTACGAGGGACGCTCTAGCCTGTTCGCGCTCAAGCTCATGCTTGAGCGCGGCATGGACGGCCTCTGTCAAACCAGTCCTCTTAAGTGCGGCGAGCCGGCGGGCCAGTGCGTCGGTCTCGGGATTTTTGATGTGGAACGCCATCACTCGCTCGTATAGCCGTTCAAGTCTATCGGTATACGGCACACCGTGTGAAGGTCCGGGGAGCGTCGACCGGAAGGGTCACCAACGGAATCGGCCACGCCAACCGACCGAGTTGGTGGCTGCGCCTCGCTTGCCGCAGGCTGGATGGGGCCGTAACCCTGTTGTTTACAGACCCCGAGCATATGTGATCGGTAAGCGGCGTTTCCGGATACCTTTCGGGAGTGGCCGCGATCTGTGAGGTTGCCGATCCTGTGTTGGGATTGGAGATCGGCTTGGGTCTGGACTTGACCGGGGCTCGACGAGTCGCTGGCTGAGATGGCCGGTCTGCTCGATATCACGGTCGATGCCATGGCGGGGCGAATCTCCTGCTGCTCCGCTGACTCGACGTTATATCAGGGGGCGCTAATTATCGGTCCTCGGGTCAAAAACCTTAGAAGGCCGACATGCTGAAACCATCGTGGAACAACGCTCGAGGAAGCCGACTTCTATCTCTTTTTCGCAGCTATGCTGATCGTATCACAACGCGGCGGGTCACACGCAAACTTGATTCGTACGGAGATTGGCTGAGAGCCCTCACCCTGACGCTCCTCCCGACGAGGAAGGCTCATCACTGCAATGCCTGCGATCGCGGTGTGGCGGCTTTTTACCGTTTCGGGCGATACACGCTTATTTGCCCGCTTTGTCATGCCCTGGATCGTGAGCGGTTTTTGATTTGTGCTCTAGACCGTAAGCTTCTCGGGCTTCCGGCGGGACCGCTTAGAATTCTCCAGATTGCGCCGAGCGAGAAGGGGCTTTCAAAGAGACTATCTCAGGCGGGCAACCTCATTAAAGGCGATATCGAGCCCGGACGGTACGGCCCCGATACCGTGCAGGTTGACCTGATGAACATGAACGGCACCAGCGATCTCGATATTGTCGTCTTGTGCCATGTCATGGAGCACGTACCTGACGATCGGCACGTTTTTCGGCAAGTTTGGTCATCCCTTAAGCCTCGAGGACAGGTCTGGATCCAAGTACCGCTTATCTATCGTCAAACGCTCGAAGCGACGCCATCCATGTCACGGAGCGAGCGCGACGAGCGCTTCGGCGGATCAGATCACGTGCGAGCCTACGGACCCGATATCAAGGAACGTATCGAGGACGTGGGTTTTACGGTCGCTCGAATAGATTCAGACCGTATACCTGCCGCCGATCGCGAGCGTCTTGGGCTTCTCCCCGATACTCTCTTTATCGCCGAACGGCCCGAGCAACACAATTCGGATTGAGAGCGCGAAGTTCCCGACGCCATCCTTGGTGGCGATCATCGCTACTGTGGGCAAGCGCATCGCGGATCGCGTCACGTTGCACATTCCGACAGCCTGATAGCGGCCAGCAGTTACTTTCACACCGTCACACCTGCGCTTTCACACCGATCTGGGCGATAGGTCGTGCATCCGAAGAACGCCGGTCAGGTCTGTCGCGGTCCTTTGGTTTGCGCAACCAAGGTCTATGGGGATTGAGCAGCCTTGCCGCTTGCGATAAAATGCGGGTTGGCGAAATCCTCGTCGTCACTCTGGTTGCGCTTGCCGTAGGCGAGCGGCTCACCATCCAGCGTGCGCGTCATGCCGCCGGCCGCGCGTAGCACCGCGTCACCCGCAGCCGTATCCCACTCCATGGTGCGACCGAAGCGCGGATAGACGTCCGCCTCGGCGCCGGCGACAAGGCAGAATTTCAACGACGAGCCGACCGAGACGATCTCGGCGGCGCCAAGCGCGCGGATATAGGCGTCGGTTTCCGGCGTGTTGTGGGAGCGACTGGCAACGACGGTCAGCGGCACCATACCGGCCCTTGCCGAAATCGGCTGGCGATCGACGATCTCGTAGTCGTCATTGATCTCGATGGTTTCCGCTTTGCCCGGCCGGCCGGAAAAGAAGCGGCCGGTGCAAGGCGCGAAGACGACGCCGATCTCAGGCACGCCATGGCGAACCAGCGCGATGTTGACAGTGAAATCGGTCCGCCGGTTGACGAACTCCTTGGTGCCGTCGAGCGGATCGATCAGGAAAAAGGCGTCGCCGAGATCCGGCGCCATGATGCCGGCAGAGGCTTCCTCCTCGGCCACGCATGGAATCTCCGGAAATGCGGCACGCAGCCCGGCAAGAATGATCTTCTCGCTCTCGCGGTCAGCCTCCGTCACCGGCGAACTGTCCAACTTGCTGTCGACCGCACAGCCGGCACGAAAGACGCGCATCACCTCGCGCCCTGCCGCCAAGGCAAGGTGCTCGAAGACGGCAAGCATCGCTTCGTCGTCAGATACCGCCGCCGCTATCATATTGGTCTTCGGCAATGTCCCGCTCTATCAGCCAGTGTTCCAGGGCCTCTACCATCTCCTCGGCGGATTTGCCGAGGGTCTTGAGATGAATTTCGGGTTTTTCCGGCACCTCATAGGGTGAATCGACGCCGGTGAAATTCTTGATCTCGCCGTTCAACGCCCGCGCATAGAGGCCCTTCGGATCGCGCCTGGCGCATTCCTCGAAGGGTGTGTCGACAAACACCTCGACGAATTCGCCGTCGGCCATCAATTCGCGCGCCATGCGCCGCTCGGCGCTGAACGGCGAGATGAACGACACGATGACGATCAGCCCGGCGTCGGCCATCAGGCGTGCCACTTCGGCGACGCGGCGAATGTTTTCGACACGATCGGCGTCGGTGAAACCGAGATCGCGGTTGAGGCCGTGACGGACGTTGTCGCCATCCAGAATGTACGTATGGCGCCCAGTGGCGAACAGCTTCTTTTCGAACAGATTGGCGATGGTCGACTTGCCCGAGCCCGAAAGCCCAGTGAACCAGAACACGGCCGGCCGCTGGTTCTTCATATCGGCGCGGGCGCGCTTGCCGACATCGAGCGACTGCCAGTGGATGTTTTCGGCGCGGCGCAGCGAATGCAGGATCATGCCGGCGCCGACCGTGGCGTTGGTGATGCGGTCGATCAGGATGAAGGCGCCGGTGGTGCGGTTTTCGGCAAACGGATCGAAGGCGATCGGCGACCGCGTCGAGATATTGCAGATGCCGACTTCGTTCATTTCAAGCGACTTGGCCGCCTCATGAGCAAAGTCGTTGACGTTGACGCGGTATTTCAGGTCGGTGACGGTGGCGCTGGTCTGGTCGGTCTCGGTGCGCAGGATGTAGGAGCGGCCGGGCAGCAGCGCGTGTTCGTCGAACCAGACGATGTTGGCGGCGAACTGGTCGGCGACCTGCGGCCGCGCCGCCGGCGATACCAGCATATTGCCGCGCGAGACTTCCACCTCGTCGTCGAGGACAAGAGTGATGGCCTGGCCGGCAATAGCCTGCTGAAGATCGCCGCCATGCGAAACGATGCGCCTGACGTGCGAGGATTTGCCGGATTTGGCGACGACTACTTCGTCGCCCGGCGCAACCGAGCCGGAGGCGATAGTGCCGGCGAAACCGCGAAAATCGAGATTGGGACGGTTCACATATTGGACCGGAAACCGGAACGGCAATTCGACCGCGGCCTCGTCAACCGACACGGTTTCGAGATGTTCGATCAACGTCGGGCCGGAAAACCAGTCCGTCCTGTCGGAACGGCCGGTAACGTTGTCGCCGTAGCGGGCCGACATCGGAATTGGCATGATCGACTGGAAACCGAGGTCACGTGAGAACTGTGCGTAATCCGCGACGATCCGTTCAAAAACCGCCTCGTCGAAACCGACAAGATCGATCTTGTTGACAGCGAGCACAATGTGGCGGATGCCAAGCAGCGAGGCAATGATCGAATGCCGCCTGGTCTGACGCAGCACGCCCTGGCGAGCATCGATCAGCACGATGGCGAGATCCGCGGTCGATGCACCCGTCGCCATGTTACGCGTGTATTGTTCGTGGCCGGGCGTGTCGGCGACGATGAACTTGCGCTTTGGCGTGGCGAAGAAGCGATAGGCGACGTCGATGGTAATGCCTTGCTCGCGCTCGGCCTCGAGGCCGTCGACCAGCAGCGCGAAGTCGACGTCGTCGCCGGTGGTGCCGTGCTTGCGCGAATCGCGCTCGAGCGTGGCCAGCTGGTCCTCGAAAATCTGCTTGGTGTCGGAAAGCAGGCGCCCGATCAGCGTCGACTTGCCGTCATCGACCGAGCCGCAGGTCAGGAAGCGCAGCAGCGACTTTCGTTCCTGCGCCGCCAGATAGTCGCGGACGCCGTCGGTCGGGGCGAGGCTCTTGGCCATGATGTGGCGCATACTCAGAAATACCCCTCGCGCTTCTTCTTTTCCATCGAGCCGGCTTCGTCGCGGTCGATCAGGCGACCTTGCCGCTCGGAAGTGCGCGCCGTGAGCATTTCGCCGACTATCGCCTCCAGAGTGTCGGCTTCCGAGTCGATCGCGCCGGTCAGCGGATAGCAGCCGAGCGTGCGGAACCGCACCATCCGGTTTTCCACTGTTTCGCCGGGCCGCAGCTGCATGCGCTCGTCATCCCTCAGGATGAGCATGCCGTCACGCTCGACGACCGGCCGCTCCTTGGCCAAATACAGCGGCACGATCGGGATGTCTTCCTGGAGAATGTATTGCCAGATGTCGAGCTCGGTCCAGTTCGACAGTGGAAACACCCTGATCGATTCGCCGGCAGCGATGCGGGTGTTGAAAATCTTCCACATCTCCGGCCGCTGGTTCTTCGGATCCCAGACATGCTGGGCGTTGCGGAACGAGAAGATGCGCTCCTTGGCGCGCGACTTCTCCTCGTCGCGTCGCGCGCCGCCGAAGGCTGCGTCAAACCCGTATTTGTCGAGCGCCTGCCGCAGCGCCACCGTCTTCATCACATGCGTATGGGTGTTGGAGCCATGCTCGAACGGATTGATGTTGTCACGCACGCCGTCTTCATTGACATGGACCAGGAGGTCGAAACCGAGCTTTTGCTGCATCTGGTCGCGAAAGGCGATCATCTCGCGGAATTTCCAGGTCGTGTCGACATGGAGAAAGGGAAAGGGCGGCTTGGCCGGATAGAATGCCTTCATGGCCAGGTGCATGAGCACGGACGAATCCTTGCCGACCGAATAGAGCATCACCGGCTTGGCGAAAGCCGCGGCCACCTCGCGAAAAATATGGATGGATTCAGCCTCAAGCCGCTGAAGGTGAGTAAGCGCGATGTTCATGGACTGTGAGCGTTCTTTCGTGCCATCCACAGAAGAGCCTGTATCCTCAACAGGCGCGGTCTTCAGCCGCCCGGTTCAAGCTGCACTTCTGGACAATCTATTCTCGTGGAGGCGTTCTAGCAGATCGTTCCTGCCCAGAACAATGCAAGACAAGCCTGCGGCCGAATGGTTCGGGAATGAATTTTCCATACAGCCCGCAGAATCAGGAAATTCCTGCTCAGCGACCGATTGCGCTTAGGCAGCGCCGGAAAATATTGCCTGGGCTTGGGAGGCTGAGAACTAGGAGCCGGCCGTCAGGGGAGCTTGTCGTACGCCTCCGGCGAGGGCCGCCTTGCGGGAGCATGGCCCGGTAGCGAAGCTGCGCTCTTAAGGTCGTCCTTTCGAGCGTAG
>NZ_JAMYME010000023.1:0-96723 GCF_040318345.1 Mesorhizobium sp. M1169
TCATCGACTCAATCTCCTCTTACGACGAAGATTGAATCAGTGCTTCAGGACTGCTGCAACCCGGACTTTTTCAACACTATCGACCCGTTGCAGACATCGAAAATCTCAGGAGAGTAGGTCTGCTTGCGCTAAAGCAGACATTAAGAAACGCAGGTCGGCCTGCGCGTCCACAATGAGCGCGGCCTTGTCACCTGGCTGCTGTGCGGGACGTTCGGCCAGGCGTCACCGCGCTGCAGGCGGCGAAGCGTTCCTGGCAGAAGCTTCTAGACTTTTCGGGCTCAAAAGCCGCGAAAAATAATTATGAAAATATTGCTAGGAAAACGCCAATAACTGTCGATTACAGCGTCGGGGCCAAGCGCGCCTATTGATTGCCACAGCAGACACGGTCACACTGCTTGACAGCTGACTGTGGGGGTGGGAGATAGTGCTTAGCTTACGCGAGAAGCACCTTGCGTGCTTGGTCCGGCGTTCCGTCAGACCTCATTCGATTGTTAGGTTTTATCCGGTGTGGAACAACCTGTGGTTATACCGCCACAAGTGGCCGCTCCGCTCGGTAAACCCCATGTTCTTCCACACCTCCAAGGGTAAGTGATAGTCGGAGGTGACATAGCCGATTTAGTCGAGCGCATCGACGCCTCGACTTTGCATGTGCGCGCACCCACCCCAATCATCCTGCTGTGTGGCGGGCAGATCGACGTCAAAACGGCTAAGCCAAACTCGTTGCGGGATGCTTACACCCAAATTTACGGGCGGCCCGGCCTGAAATCATATTCGACGGTGACGCCTGAGGATTTTAGAATCTTCGCGCCCGATGGGCCCTACAAAGACTGGCTGAGTTTCGAGAGAGAATTCGCACAGATAGTCGACTTGGTCGTTCTGTTTTCAGAAAGCTATGGAAGTGTTGCTGAACTAGGCGCGTTTTCTGTGGTTGAGGAGATCGCCACCCGCCTGCTCGTTGTCATTGACGACAAGAACTACGGCGATTCGTCTTTCATCAAGCTGGGTCCACTTCTCTTCCTACAGGAAAATCACGGGAAGTCTGCTGTGTGCGTGCTAAATCGCAACGACTTAAATATTAGTAGCGTAAACAGCGTTTCGGAGGTGAATCTCGACCGTTTGGCGGAAGCGCTGATTCCCGCGATTGAAAAGCGGAAAGCTGAGTACAAAGAACACACGACATTCAATCCTGGGCGAGCCGGTCATGTCATCAAACTGGTAGTCGGCTTAATACAACATTACGGGGCGCTGACCGAAGAGGAGATTGATACCCTCCTATACGTTATGGATTTGACGGTTCCATTTTATAAGATTGCTGAATACTTAAGCTGTGCGATCAATGCCGGCTGGATCGTCAGAGATAAGCGCGGAATTAATGAGTACTACTGCGCGTTGCCTGACATGGAAGAGGCGGTCACTTACCGGCTTCGAAAAGATTTGCCGCCGGAGGAGAAAGATCGGGATCGTTGGCGCGCAAGGGTAATCGAGTATTGGAAGAGTAAGGAACCCGTTAGGTTTAGCAGCATCCAAGCTGCTTTAAAAAGCGCTCTGGGATGAGTGGCATCGTCGACATATTAGCCGTTGAGACTGGTATGGATACCAACCTGGTGGAGCGCATCATGCGCACCGCCCCTGTTAGGTATAAGACCTACCAAATACCGAAGCGCTCTGGAGGTTTTCGAATTATCTCCCAGCCCGCCAAGGAAGTGAAGATATTGCAGAGGGCGTTGGTCGATGTGCTTGTCAGCAAGCTTCCAATTCATGACGCGGCGACTGCCTATCGTGAAGGTATATCCATAAAGGAGAACGCGCAGCGCCATGCTGGACATCGACCAATCCTGAAGATGGATTTCGCTGACTTTTTCCCGTCGATTAAGGCCGCTGACTGGTCCCGCTATTGCGAGCTGACGGGCGCCCTTACCTCATTCACAGATATCCACCTGACCTCGCAGCTGATTTTCCAAAGGCTAAAGGGAAGCTCGGTCTTGCGATTGGCTATTGGGGCTCCCTCCTCGCCGACTGTCTCCAATGCCCTGCTGTGGGAATTCGACGAGGCTATTAGCCACGAGGTTGCGAAAGATAAGGTGACATACACCCGTTACGCCGACGACCTCACCTTCTCCGCTCCACGAACCGGGTATCTCGTCAATGTCGAGAAGGCCGTCCGAAAGGTGATCAAGCTGATTGAGCTGCCGAAGCTTGTCATCAATGAGGGCAAGACAACCCGCGTGACAACGAAATACGGGCGGCGCGTGACGGGGCTCACGTTGACAAATGACGGAGCCGTGTCAGTAGGGCACACGCGAAAACGCGAGCTTCATACCGCCGTGTACAGAGCTAGCAAGGGTAGGCTGGACGGAGATGAGCTAGCAAACTTGAAGGGCATGCTAGGTTTCGTGAATAGCGTCGAACCTGAGTTTATCACGACGCTGCGGAACCGCTTCGGGCAGGGCATCATCCAGCAAATCCAAGCATTCCCTATTCCCAAGCGCCAACGCTAGGACATTATGTTTCAGGGCGCGAGCTATTGCGTCATCAGGAAAATGAGCCATGCCGCTTCTTCGACATCGCGTCGTTGCATCTGATAGGCCACTGCGCGTTCTGCATCGAAGCCATTAGCCCGAACAGCTTGGCGCAGAGCCTGTTGCGGCGGCTCCTTTACTGTCGGGCCCGCTGACCAACCACTTATCACCGCGCCTTCGGCGCGCATTTGTGACGGTCACCGCCTTCATGAAGCAACTCTGATCCCAAATATCATCGTGCGATGCCAAGCCGTTGCGGGAGGGGACTGGGTAACGTCAGCAAAGTGGAACAATCCGGCAGCCGGCGGGTTTGTACGATGAAGGGCGATCTGTTTCGGAGGAAGATTACGATGAAACGCGTCCTTGCCCAACATGCGGTGCGACTGATGCTCGGCGGCGTAACCGCCTGCCTGCTCACGGTCGTCGAGATTCCCAACTCAATTGCGCCATTGTCGCTTGTGTCCGAGGCAAGGGCTGCCACCACCGTTTCGATCAGCACGTTCTACGAAGACCTGTCTTCCTATGGTGATTGGGTCTCGTATCACGGAGCGACCGTTTTCGTGCCGGTTGATGTGCCTGACGATTGGCGTCCGTATACGCTTGGACACTGGGTCTATACCGAGCAGTATGGCTGGCTCTGGGTGTCCGACGAGCCATTCGGCTGGGCGACGTACCATTACGGCCGGTGGGGCTATGCCGACGATATCGGCTGGTACTGGGTTCCGGGCACCCGCTGGGCGCCAGCATGGGTGAGTTGGCGTCGTGACAGGGAGCACATCATTTGGGCGCCGCTGCCGCCCCGCCGCGATCCGGATTTGATTTCAATCGAGGTGATCTTCGACACGACGCCGGATTATTACTGGGTTGTGGTCCCCACCCGCGAATTCCTTGCCGCGGACATTTCTGTGGTCGTTATTCGTGATGAGCCGGAGTTTGTGCGCATTGTCGAGGCGGCCGAACCGGCCGGCGACGTGACGATCCAGAACAATTTGGTGATCAACAAAGTCATTGATGTCGATGTGATCGAAAAGGAGACGAACCAGAAGGTGACTGCCGTCAAGGTCAGCAAGACCGACGCGCCCGAGCAGTCCGGCAAACTGGAAAACGATACGGTCGCTGTCTTTGAGGGCGAGGTGAAAGCCGACCCTAAGGCCAAACCAGCTAAGCTCAAAGACATCGAGGAGGTGAAGCAGGTTCAGGCTGGCCGGAAATCGAAGCCGACCGAAGGCGCTGCAACGACCGAGCAGGCCAAGCCCGAAGAAACCGCCAAGCCTGAGAAGCCGAAGGCCAAGGAGCAGCCGGCCACCGAGCAGCAGCAGGCCGAGCCCGGCAAGGCGGCCAAGCCTGAGAAGCCGAAGGCCGGGGAGCAGCCCGCCGCCGAGCAGCAGCAGGCTGAGCCCGAACAGACGGCCAAGCCTGAGAAGCCGAAGACCAAGAAGCAGCCCGCCGCCGAGCAGCAGCAGGCCGAGCCCGAACAGACGGCCAAGCCTAAGAAACCGAAGATCAAGAAGCAGCCCGCCGCCGAGCAGCAGCAGGCCGAGCCCGAACAGACGGCCAAGCCTGAGAAGCGGAAGGCCAAGAAGCAGCCCGCTGCCGAGCAGCAGCAGGCTGAGCCGGAGCAGGCTGCCAAGCCTGAGAAGCGGAAGGCCAAGGAGCAGCCAGCGGCCGAGCAGCAGCAGGCCGAGCCCGAGCAGGCGGTCAAGCCCAAGCCACAGAAACAGAAAAACAAGGCGTGCGATCCACAGACTGAGAACTGCTAGCTCTGCGGGTAGACTGCGGCACCGCGATTATTCCATCGCGGTGCCCGCTGAACGGCAATGCACGCCAAAGGTGCTCGCCCTCTTTCCTTCGGGCCGCCATGGCAGATCCTGGACCCAGGGCAGCGAGTCGTAGTTGACTGCCGAACATGCCTGTAACCAGGCCATTCCCTCTTGCCATCCTTGCATCCTTCCCCTAATCTTCCTTTTGAGAAAACCTTTTCCCAACTCTGCCGGCATCCGCTGACTTCACCATTCAGCGCCTCGCAGGCCGGTAAGAGAAAAGCTTTTCTCAAATGGGAGGATCGATATCCAAATCATGGCGTCCGACGCGCAGCCAACGCCTGTTTCTGCCAAGCAGCCCGTCACCCTGCGTGAGGTGGCGGCGCTCGCCGGCGTCAGCGTGGCCACGGCCTCAAAGGCGCTGAACGGGCAGGGGCGGATGACGGCCGAGACGCGGACCCGTATTCGCGAGACGGCGCAGCGGCTTGGCTTTCGCCCGAACAGCCTGGCGCAGAGCCTGCTCAGGCGGCGCTCCTTTACCGTCGGGCTTTTGACCAACGACACCTATGGCCGCTTTTCGCTGCCGCTGATGGCCGGCGTTTCCGATGCGCTGGTCGATGCCGGCGTCTCGGTGTTCCTGTGCAATGTCGAGGACGACCCGCGCCTTGCCCAGCTGCATGTCGATGCCATGCTCGACAAGCGCGTCGACGGCATCATCGCCACCGGCAAGCGCATCGACCGCCACCTGCCGGTCGACCTCGCCAATCTCGGCATTCCGGCGATCTACGCATTCACCGAGCCCGATCCCGGCGCCATCGCGTTCGTCTCCGACGATGCCGGCGGCGCGCGGCTGGCGGTCGAGCATTTTTGCCGGCTCGGGCGGCGGCGCATCGCCCATGTCAGCGGGCCGGCGAGCTTTGCCGTGGTGCATGCCCGCGCCGAGGCTTATCGCGCGGTGCTGGCCGAGAACGGCCTGCCGGTCATGGAGCCGCTGCTCGGCCCGTGGTCGGAGGCCTGGGGCCACGAGGCGGTCAAGAAGCTGTTCGACGGCGAGGGTTTCGACGGTACGCGCGAAAAGCCCGATGCGGTGTTTTGCGGCAACGACCAGATCGCGCGCGGCGTCATCGACGCCTTGCGCGAGCGCGGTATCGGCGTGCCGGACGAGGTCGGCGTCATCGGCTTCGACAACTGGCAGATCGTCGCCGAGGCAACCCGCCCGCCGCTGACCTCCGTCGACATGAACCTGGCCGCGCTCGGGCGCGAGGCCGGCCTTGCCCTGCTTTCGCTCGTCGGCGGCGAACCCGCCGAGCCGGGCATCAGAAAACTGCCGTGCCGGCTGGTGGTGCGTCAGTCATGCGGCCGTCCGCCGGACGGCTGAACGAAACGGGCCGTGTCGATAGTCACCCGCTTGGGGCGCGGCTAAATTAAGACGCTAAATTAAAACCATGTGGAGGAGAAGCATGAGAACCACCATTACCGGGCTCGCCATCGCCGCGAGCATTTTGGGCACGCTGGCAACGGTCGGCCCGGCCGCCGCCGACACCGCCAACATCTGGGTTCGCGCCGACGGCTCGAACTTCATGCCGCGCATCGTCGATGCCTTCAACAAGGGGCATCAGAACCAGATCAAGCTCGACATCATCCCCAACGCCGAAATCATCCCGAAATACGGCGCGGCCGCTGCCGGCGGCACGGCACCCGACGCGCTGTCGCTCGACCTGATCTACACGCCGTCCTTCGCCGCCGCCGGCCAGCTCGAAGACATCACCGACTGGGCGAAATCGCTGCCTTATTTCGCCAGCCTGTCGCCGGCGCATGTCAAGACCGGCACCTATAAGGGCCGCATCTACGGGCTGCCGTTCTCGGCGGATTCCTCGGTGCTGATCTGGAACAAGAAGCTGTTCAAGCAGGCCGGCCTCGACCCGGAAAAGGGCCCGACCAACTGGGCCGAGATCGAAGCCGACGCGGAAAAGATCAACGCGCTCGGCGGCGACATCAAGGGCTTCTACTTCTCCGGCAATTGCGGCGGCTGCAACATCTTCACCTTCACGCCGCTGATCTGGGCCTCGGGCGGCGACATCCTGACCGAGGACGGCTCCAAGGCGACGCTGGACACGCCGCAGATGCGCGGCGCCATCGACCTCTACCGTTCGATGGTCAAGAAGGACCTGGTGCCTTCAGGCGCGCAGACCGACACCGGCTCCAACTTCTTTGCCGCCTTCGCCACCGGCAATATCGGCATCTCGCCGTCCGGCGCCTTTGCCATCGGCGCGCTCAACACGCAATATCCCGATATCGACTACGGCATCACCTTCCTGCCCGGCAAGGATGGCAGCTGGTCGTCGTTTGCCGGCGGCGACAATTTCGTCGTCACCAAGGGCACCACCAAGGTCGCGGTGGTGAAGGAGTTCCTCGATTTCGCCTATTCGCTCGAGGGCCAGACCATCCTGGCGAAATACGGCAGTCTGCCGGTGCGCGGCGACATCGCCAATGAGGCGCTGAAAGACCTCGACCCGCGCTACAAGGTCGCCGCCGAAGCAATGGCCAAGGGCCGCACGCCCTATTCGGTGGTGTTCAACGACCTGATCAACTCGGCCAACGGTCCGTGGAACCAGATGATGAACGAGGTCTTCTTCGGCGAAGACGTCGACGGCGCCATCGCCAACGCGCAGGAAACGATGCAGTCGATCATCGATTCGGCGCCGCAGAAGTAAGCGCCGGCGCCCACCTCCCCCTCGAGGGGAGGTCGGACCAAAGGTCCGGGTGGGGTCGTTGCGGCAGTACTCGACGTTTCTGTCGGCGCACTTCGCAGACGACCCCACCCCCGCAGCCCCTTAACCTCCCCTCGAGGGGAGGTCGGACCGAAGGTCCGGGTGGGGTCATCGCGGCAGTGCTCGACGCTCTTTTGATGTCGGCGCGCTTCGCGGAGGACCCCACCCCCGGCCTTCGACCGGACCCTCCCCTCAAGGGGGAGGGGGACGTAGCGCTAACGGAAGACCACGGCATGACCACCATCACAGCAACCACCGCCGCGCCAGCGCGCGCATACAAACTGGTCGGCGCCGGCCGCCGGCAGTGGATCGGCCTGCTCTATGTCGCGCCCGCCGTTGCCCTGGTCGTCGTCTTCTTCATCGTGCCGCTTTGCATGACCGCCTGGATGTCGCTGCACAACTGGCCGCTGATGGGCGCGCATAGCTTTATCGGCCTCGACAATTACTGGGCGATCCTGCGCGACACCCGTTTCTGGAACGCGCTGAAGTTCACCGGCTACTACACGGTGGTGGTCACGATCGCGATCTTCGCCGTCGCCTTTCCGCTGGCGCTGTTCATCGAAAGGCCGCGGCAGCTGACCGGCTTCTACCGCACGTCCTTCTTCATGCCGGCGGTCATCGGCTTCGCCTCGGCGAGCCTTTTGTGGTCGTGGCTGCTCAATGTCGATTCCGGCCTGTTCAGCCCGGCCGCCTTCGAGCTTGGCCTGACCGAGAAGAAATTCAACCTGCTGGCGACCTTCCAGCCGGCCTTCTGGTCGATCATCGCCATGGTGGTGTGGAAGGTGGCGGGCTTCACCATGATCATCCTGATGACCGGCCTGCAGTCGATCCCGCCGGACCTGCAGGAGGCGGCGATGATCGACGGGGCAGGGCCATTCGCGCGGTTCCGGGCGATTACCTTGCCCTTGATGCGCCGCACGCTGGCGCTGGCGCTGATCCTGTCGGTCGCCGGCTCGATCCTCGCCTTCGACCAGTTCTACATCATCCTGCGCGGCGGCCCGCGCAACCAGACGCTAACCGCCGTCTACTGGATCTTCAACCAGTCCTTCGTGTCGTTCAAGCTCGGCTATGGCGCGGCACTTTCGATGGTCCTGCTGGTCATCCTGGTGGCGCTCAGCCTGATCCAGTTGCGGCTGCTGCGCAATCCGGAAGGGGTCGATTGATGGCGCAGGCTCGCACCCGCAAACGCCGCATCGGCATGCAGATCGCCGAGCACTCGACCGGCATCATCGCGTCCATACTGTTCCTGGCGCCGATCGCCTGGACGGTGCTTTCGGCCTTCAAGCCGGCGCAGGAGGCGCGCCAGCCGCCGCTGCCGCCATGGCCGACCAGCGGCATCTCGCTCGAGAACTACGCGACGCTCAACACCTTCGGCGACGGCCTCTGGCTGCCGGCGCAAAACAGCATCTACGTCTCGGTCATGACAGTGGTGCTGTCGGTGATCGTCAGCGTGCTCGCCGGCTACGGTTTCTCGCGCTTCCGTTTTCCGCTGAAGAACCTGCTCTTCGTCGTCATCCTGTCGACGATCATGATCCCGTTCCAGTCGATCCTGACGCCGATCTTCCTGGTGCTGACCAAGATCGGCCTGCACAACACGCTGACCGGGCTGGTCTGCGTCTACGTCACGCTGCAGCTGCCGTTCTCGATCTTCATGATGCGCAACGCCTTCGACGCGGTGCCGCGCGAGATCGAGGAGGCCGCGCGCATGGACGGCGCCAACAACGTCACCATGCTGTTGAGGGTGATGCTGCCGCTGGTCTGGCCGGGCATCGTCACCATCGCGCTGTTCGCCTTCCTTGGCGCCTGGAACGAGTTTCTGGCGGCGCTGGTGCTGATGACAGACCAGTCGAAATTCACGCTGCCGATCATGATGACCGCGCTGCAGTCCGGCCGCTTCGGCGCCATCGACTGGGGCGCCGTGCAGGCCGGCGTCACCGTCATGATGGTGCCGTGCCTGGTGCTCTTCCTGCTGCTGCAGCGCTTCTACATCCGCGGCCTGATGGCAGGGGCCGTGAAGTGACCAATCGAACCGAACCGGAGTAAATTGATGACCGCATCGCAATCCGCCAGTCAGGGCGCCAAGCCGAAACTCGCCTTCCGCCCGCTGCCGGTGCCGCAGGTCGATGTGCGCGGCTTCTGGGGCGACCGCGTCGATGCCGTCGCCTCGAAGACCGCCGGCATCCTCTACGACCGCTGCGTCGAGGCGCGCATGCTCGAGCAGATCGACCCGGACCGGCCGTCGCCCGGCGTCGTCATCCCGTTCCACTCACCCTCGCCGGACGAGGCGGCCACCGCCGGCAACGAGTTCACCGGATCGACGGTGACGACGCAGATGTTCTGGGACTCCGATTGGGGCAAGACCATCGAGACCGCCGCCTATTCGCTCTATCGCCGCCGCAACGACGAGCTCGAGAAGAAGATCGATGCCGTCATCGACATGTATGGCAAGCTGCAGCAGCCCGACGGCTATCTGTCGAGCTGGTACCAGCGCATCCAGCCGGGCCTGCGCTGGACCAATCTGCGCGATTGCCACGAGCTCTATTGCGCCGGCCATCTGATCGAAGGCGCGGTCGCCTACTACCAGGCCACCGGAAAACGCAAGCTGCTCGACATCATGTGCCGCTATGTCGATCACATCGCCGAGACGTTCGGTCCCGAGCCCGGCAAGAAGAAGGGCTATTGCGGCCATGAGGAGATCGAGCTGGCGCTGGTCAAGCTGGCACGGGTGACCGGCGAGCGCAAATACATGGAGCTTGCCAAATATTTTATCGATCAGCGCGGCCAGCAGCCGCATTATTTCGACGAGGAGGCGCGGGCCCGCGGCGCCGACCCCAAGGCCTATCATTTCAAGACTTACGAATACAACCAGTCGCACAAGCCGGTGCGCGAACAGGACAAAGTCGTCGGCCATGCGGTGCGGGCGATGTACCTCTATTCGGGCATGGCCGACATCGCCACCGAATATGGCGACGACACGCTGCGGGTGGCGCTCGACCGGCTGTGGGACGACCTCATGACCAAGAACCTCTACGTCACCGGCGGCCTCGGGCCGTCGTCGCACAATGAGGGTTTCACCGCCGATTACGACCTGCCCAACGACACCGCCTATGCCGAAACCTGTGCTTCGGTCGGCCTGGTGTTCTGGGCAAGCCGCATGCTCGGCATGGGTCCCAATGCGCGCTACGCCGACATCATGGAGCGGGCGCTCTACAACGGCTCGATCTCCGGCTTGTCGCTCGACGGCTCGCTGTTCTTCTACGAGAATCCGCTCGAAAGCCGCGGCGCCCACCACCGCTGGAAGTGGCATCGCTGCCCGTGCTGCCCGCCCAATGTCGGGCGCATGGTCGCCTCGATCGGCAGCTATTTCTACGGCCTGTCGGACGACGCACTCGCCGTCCATCTATATGGAAACGGCACGGCTCGTTTCGATATTTCTGGGACGCAGATAGAGCTCACCCAGACCAGCAATTATCCCTGGGACGGCGCGGTCTCGATCTCTGTCGAACCGGAAGCTCCGACCGCGTTCACTTTGCACCTGCGCCTGCCGGCCTGGTGCCGCAAGGCAGCGCTCAAGGTCAACGGCGCCGATGTCGATCTGGAGGCGATCACCAGCGACGGCTATGCCGCGATCCGCCGCGAATGGAGCAAAGGCGACCGCGTCGAGCTCGACCTCGAAATGGCCGTCGACCGCCTCTACGCCAACCCGCAGGTGCGGCAGGATATCGGCCGTGTCGCGCTGGCGCGCGGACCGCTGATCTATTGCGTCGAGGAGACCGACAATTCCAGCCAGCTGCACCGCATCGCTCTGCCGCGCACGGCCGACATCGAGGCGCATCAGCAGCCGAACCTTCTGGGCGGCGTTGTGACACTTTCGGCGATTGCCAAAAAGGAGGCTTTCGAAAACTGGGAAGAGGGGCTCTACCGCACCGAACCGCCGGCGCTCGAGGGCGCGAAAATCACCGCCGTGCCGTACTTTGCCTGGGACAACCGCGATCCCGGCGAGATGCTGGTCTGGCTGAGAAGCGCGGAGTAGGCTGGGCGCGGCAGCGGCTCAAAGTACCTCGACCGCAGTCGCGAATATGTAGCCGGCGCCACGCTCCGTAACAATGAGCTTCGGCTCGCTCGGATTGACCTCGAGCTTGCGGCGCAGCCGCAATATCTGCACGTCGATGCTGCGGTCGAACACCTCTTCGTCGTGCACGCGGCTGGCAGCGAGAAGCTGCTCGCGGCTCAGGATCTGCTGCGGCGATTTCAGGAACGCCGTCAGCAGGTTGAACTCGCCGGCGGTCAGCGGCGTTGCCTCGCCCGCCGCCGACCTCAGGCGCCGCATCCGCATGTCGAGCTCCCAGCCGGCAAAACGATAGCGTATGGGTTTCTTGCCGCGCGGATGCGGCTGCGTCGACCGCGATCGCCGCAGCACGGCGCGAATGCGCGCCAGCAGCTCCCTGAGGCCGAAGGGCTTGGTGATGTAGTCGTCGGCGCCGAGTTCCAGGCCGACGACGCGATCCACCTCGTCGCACCTGTGGCCGGTGATGATGATGATGGGCGCTTCCGGCGGACTGCCGAGTTGCCGCATGATGTCGAACCCGTCCTCGTCGGCAAGCCGCATGTCGAGGATCATCAGGTCTACGGGCTTTTCATTGAGGACGCGCGACATGGCCCGGCTGTCGGCGACCGCGCTAACCCTGAAGTTTTGGCTCTCCAGGTAATTGGTGAGCATATCGCGAATTTCGGGGTCGTCGTCGACGACAAGGATATGCTTCGGCGCCGCTGGCTGCTCGATACTGCCTCTCGACTGCTGTTCGTGGCGAATGTTTTGTTCGGCTGACATCTCGCACCGTCGCAAGCATGGAACTCATGACCGAGCCGTTGCTTTATTTAAACGTCGATTTTCGGCGATTTATTGGTGAACGCCGATGATCTACGTGATCGCACACCCTGCCACAGGCTCGCTCGATGGCACATCAGCAGATTGGTAAGGTTCGGGCGGGGCTTTTTGTTCCGCTTTGCCTGGCAATAGCGGCACCTTTTGCGTTGGCCCAGAGCAATCAGCCGGCCCCGCCGATGGGCGAGCCGATTGCACCGATCACGGCCAGCGGCCCCTCCGAGCGGGCGAAGATCGCGCTTGGCGAGAGCCTGTTCAACGATGCCCGCCTGTCGCATGGCGATGTCGTCGCCTGCAGTTCCTGTCACAGGCTCGATCTCAGCGGCGACGACGGTCTGGCCCGTTCCGTGGCGGCGGATGGCAAGCCGCTCGATTTCAACACGCCGACCGTCTTCAACGCGGCGCTCGATTTCCGGCTGAACTGGCGCGGCAATTTCCGCACGTTCGAGGAGCAGAACGAGGCGGCCCTGCTCGATGACAGGCTGATGAATACGAGTTGGGAGGAATTGCTGACCAAGCTTCGCTCGAATGCTGAGTATTCGCAGCGGTTCGCGAGGGTCTACGGCGCCATTCCCGACCGGACAAACGTGCTCGATGCGCTTGTTGTCTTTCAACGGTCGCTGATCACGCCCGATGCCCGTTTCGACCGCTATCTCAAGGGCGAACGCGACGCCATCACGACCGACGAAGAGCACGGCTATCAACTGTTCAAAGCGTATGGCTGCGTCGCCTGCCACCAGGGCGCCAACGTAGGCGGCAATCTGTTTCAGAAATTCGGCATCTTCCAGGATCCCTTCGCTCGCCAGAAGACCCTGACCAAGGCGGATCTCGGCCGCTTCGCCGTTACCGGCGCCGAGAGCGACCGCCATGTGTTCCGTGTTCCCAGCCTGCGCAACGTCGCGGTGACAGCGCCGTATTTTC
This sequence comes from Mesorhizobium sp. M1169, assembly GCF_040318345.1. NCBI lineage: Bacteria > Pseudomonadati > Pseudomonadota > Alphaproteobacteria > Hyphomicrobiales > Phyllobacteriaceae > Mesorhizobium > Mesorhizobium sp. M1169. The sequence continues at coordinate 12,857 of NZ_JAMYME010000023.1, forward strand.
ACGATGGCCGCACCGCATCGCTCGCAGACGCGGTGAAGATCATGGCGCGCAACCAACTCGGCCGGGAGCTCGACCAGCGCGATGCCGATCTCATCGTCGAATTCCTCGGGACACTGACGGGCGAGTATCGCGGCCGGCCGTTGACCAGCGCAGCCGATCGTCTGCAGCAATGAAGTCGCTACGCATCCTGGCGCCGATCGTTGCCTGCCTGCTCATCGCCCTGACCTACCTCCTGGTGCAGGGCACGGCTCCCGATGCGGCGCGCCACGAGCGCACGCTCGATGCGCTCAGGACCGTCATCCTCTATAACGCCGCGCTGCAGCGCGATGTGTTGCGGGCACGCGCGGGGCTGCTGCGCAGCTACGATCCGCTTGTGCGGTCGATCGAGAACCTGGATGAGGCGACGCAGACGCTGCCGGCTGCCCGCGACGCAGCAAGCGGCGAAACACGGGCGGACATCGACAAGCGGATCGCCGAAGTCATCGCCGCGATCCGCGACGAGGAAGCGCTCGTCGAGAGGTTCAAGTCCGATAACGCGCTGCTGCAGAACTCGCTGAACTTTTTCAACTATATGAGCGGTCGTCTCACGAGCGAGGGTGACGGCCTTCGAGCGGTCGAGATAGGAGCCCTGATGGTCGCAATGTCGCGGTTTATCAGCGATCCCCAGCCGGATGCGGCAAAAGCCGTAACCGCCGCACTCGACCGGCTGGCAAGGCCCTCCGTCGATGCCGTGCCTGCAAGCGATGTACTCTCGCTCGTCTCCCACGGCCGGCTTATCGTCACCAGGCTTCCGGCGGTCGACGATCTCGTCGCCCGCCTGCAGACCGCGCCGACGAGCGAGCGGGCTCGCGCGCTGCAGGACGTCTATCTCGGTGCGCATGGGCGGGCCGCGGCGCGGGCCGAACTGTTCCAGACGCTGCTTTATGTCGCCGCGTTGGGCCTCGTCGGCTATGTCGCCTACCTGTTCGCCCGCCTGCGCCGCAACGCGCGGATCCTGCGCGAGCGGCTGGAATTCGAGGGCCTGATCGCCTCGATCTCCACGCAGTTCATCAATCTGCCGCGTGACCGCATCCGCGCCGGCATCAGCAAGGGCCTCGCGCGCCTGGTCGAACATGCCGGGCTCGACGGCGCCCAGATTTTCGTCAGCCACATCGCCGATCCTTCCGGCGGCTACTTCTATCGCCGTCCGGGCGGGAGCAGGCCGGCCCGCCTGTCGAGGGACATGATCGAGCTGGCTTCACGCTGGGCGCTGGCCGACCACGAGCGGCAGGGCTGCATCGACGTTCCCCGCGTCGGCGAGCTTCCCGAGGGGCGGGAGAAGGCATCGCTGCAGGCACACCAGTTTCGATCGTGGCTGTGCATACCGATGTGGCATGCCGGCGAGCGGTTGGGTTTTCTGGCTCTCGATACCGTCACGCACGAAAAGCATTGGGCCGACGACGACATTGCACTGCTGCGCACCGCGGCCGAGATTTTCGCCAATGCCATCGTGCGCGAGCACAACGAACGCGAGCGTGAGGCACTGCAGGCGCGGCTCAATCAGTCGCAACGGCTGGAAGCGATCGGGACGCTCGCCGGCGGCATAGCGCACGAGTTCAACAACATCCTCGGTGCCGTCCTTGGTTACAGCGAGATGGCGCTGGCGGTGCTGCTGAAGGAGTCGCGCGCGCGGCGCTACGTCCAGCAGATCATGCAGGCCGGCAGGCGGGCGCAGGACGTCACCGAGCAGATCCTCGCCTTCGGCCGTCGTCACGAGCGGCAGCATCACGCGCTGCGGGCGGAAGCCGTGGTTGCCGAAGCGATCGACCTGCTGCGCGCCTCGTTCCCCGCCACGCTTTCAGTGCAGACGCGTCTTGCAGCCGCGGATGCGGCGATGATGGGCGATCCGACCGAGCTTCAGCAGGTGGTGATGAACCTCGGCACCAACGCGGCGCAGGCGATGAACAACCGCGGCGCATTGGAAATCGGTCTCGACACGACGGAATTCGTCGAGGCGCGGATGCTATCGCACGGCAACCTGCCTGCCGGGCGCTACCTCCGCCTTGCCGTCAGGGACACCGGCAGCGGCATGGATCAGGCGACGCTCGAGCGTATCTTCGAGCCGTTCTTCACGACCAAGCCGGCAGGGCAAGGCACCGGGCTCGGCCTGTCGACGGTGCACGGCATCGTCATAGCGCACAGAGGCGCGGTCGACGTGAACAGCAAGCCCGGCGAAGGCACGACCTTCGAGATCTATTTTCCGCGGATCGAGGCCGCCGAAGCAACCCAGAACGAGGACGAGAGCGACGCCGCCGAGGTGCCGGTCAAGCATGGCAACGGCGAGACGATCCTCGTCGTCGACGACGACACGCCGCTGATGCAACTTGCGGAGGAAATGCTCGCCGCGCTCGGCTACGAGCCGGTCGGGTTCGACCGCAGCCCCGCGGCTCTCAGCGCATTCCGCGCCGATCCGGAACGCTTCGACCTGGTGCTGACGGACGAGGTCATGCCCGACATCACAGGGATCGAATTCTCCGGCCGGTTGCACAAGATCCGGCCCGACCTTCCGGTCGTGCTGATGACCGGTTACGGCCGTCAGCTGCGGTCGCGCCAACTGACGGCGGCCGGCATAAGCGAAGTCATCAAGAAGCCGCTGCTGTCGGCCGCCGTCGCACAATGTCTTGCCCGCCATCTGCATTCAGGCTGATCACGGCCGGCCGGATTTCTTCGTTACAACCGTAACCAAAATCCCAGCTGGCTGAAATCGACCCGTAGCCGGGCCAGTCGATGGTCCTCCCGCGCCCAGACCATGATCCCGAAAAACCGGGAACCGGTTTTTTGGGAGGTCATGGTCTCTTGAGGAAGGAGAAATCTTATGGACGCAAACATCACCGAGGTAACGAAACAGGCGAATGACGTCGCAGAACTGTCGCCCGAAAGCCTTATGCAACTCGGCCTCGGCTTCTGGGCATCGAAGACGTTGCTGAGCGCCGTCGAACTTGACCTTTTCACGGAGTTGGCGGCCGGACCCCTCGAAGGGGAAACACTGAGAAACCGGCTCGGACTGCATGAGCGTGGAGCGCAGGATTTCTTCGACGCGCTGGTTGCGCTGCGCATGCTTGAGCGCGAGGGCAACGTCTACTGCAACACGCCCGTGACTGACCGCTACCTTGACCGCAACAAGTCGACCTATGTTGGCGGGATGCTCGCCAGGGCCGGTCAGCTGCTTTACGCGAACTGGGGCTCGCTTACCGACGCGCTCAGGACGGGCAAACCGCAAAACGGCACCCAGGACGGCGAAGATCTGTTCGACATGCTGTTTTCGGACCCGGACAAGGTAAAGATGTTCGCGCAGGCGATGACCGGCGGCAGCCTCCAGGTGGCGGAGGCGCTCGCCCGGCATTTTCCCTGGGCGGACTATTGTACCTTCATCGATATCGGCACAGCCGAAGGCAGGCTTCCGGTCGAGGTCGGCCGCGCCCATCCGCATCTCACCGGCGGCGGTTTCGACCTGCCGCCGATGCGGCCGGTGTTCGAGGCCTATGTGGAGCGGCGCGCACTTGCAGACCGGCTTCGGTTTTATCCCGGCGACTTCCTTGCCGAGCCGCTGCCTTCTGCCGACGTGCTGGTGATGGGTCATATCCTGCACGACTGGAACCTGGAGGTGAAGCGCGCGCTGCTGGCAAAGGCCCATTCCGCGCTGCCGAAGCAAGGCGTGCTCATCGTCTACGACCAGATCATCGATGACGAGCGACGGGACAACGCTGCGGGTCTGCTGATGAGCCTCAACATGCTGGTCAACACCAATGGCGGGTTCGACTACACGCGCGCCGACGGCATGGGCTGGATGCGGCAGGCGGGCTTTGCGGAGGTCCGCTGCGAGCATCTCGCCGGGCCTCACTCGATGATCGTCGGCATCAAATAGCAGCGGAGAAGCTGATGACACGAAGAGCTCTCATCGCAATTGCCGCCCTCGGCCTGGCCGCGGCATTCACCGCCGCAACGCTCAACCAGGGTGAGGTCGGCACGCCCTCCGCGACCGCTTCGATCGAGCACGGTCGATACCTGGTGAAAATCGGCGGCTGCAACGACTGCCACACGCCAGGGTACCTGGAGAAGGCCGGCAACGTTCCGCAGGATCGATGGCTGATCGGCGATTCGCTCGGCTTCAACGGGCCGTGGGGTACGACTTACCCGACCAATCTTCGCCAATTTTTGCGGACCATGGACGAGGACGACTGGGTACAGTTCGCGCGCACGATCGAGACGCGCCCGCCCATGCCATGGTTCAACCTGCGTGCCATGAGCGAGCCCGACCTGCGCGCCATCCACCGATATGTGCTTTCGCTCCCGGCAGACGATACGCCGGTTCCGGACTATGTGCCGCCCGGTCGTCCGCCGAAGACGCCGCATATCGTGTTCGTTCCGCGGGCGCCGAAATCATAGTGGCGTCCGAACGCCGGGCGCAGGGTGGTTCTCCGCTTGCGTGGTACCCCAGGCACGGGCGCCTGTTTCAGTCGTAACGCAATTCCCGATTCCGGAAATCACGTTGTAGCACCGATCTCCGATCGTGACGGTCGGGCCCCGGGCGGTCATCAGGCTGCCCAGCGGTCACAAATCCCGGATAAATCGATCATGGAGTCAAACATGTACAATCTGCTTGCCGAACATGCGCCGAAGACCGACCGTGATCAGAGCCCCATGGATCCGCGTCCCTATGCGTTGGGTTACACGCAAAGCGAATTCAAGCGCCTGGAGCTGCAGGGAGCGCTCATTCACGACCTTACCGAGCATGTCCTGCGCAGTGCGGGCATAGGACCCGGCATGCGCGTGCTCGACATTGGCTGCGGCGTAGGCGATGTCTCCTTGCTGGCCGGAAGGCTGGTCGGACCGGCGGGAAGGGTGCTTGGTATCGATCGCTCGGCAGAGGCTGTGGACATTGCCGAGCGGCGCGCCACTGAATCCGGCCAGTGTTACTGGACACGTTTCACGACGGCCGAGCTTGATACATTCTCGCCCGACGGGAGCTTCGATGCGGTGATCGGCAGGCTTGTCCTGATGTATCTGCCCGACCCGGCCGCAACCCTGCGCAGGCTTGCCGGTTTCCTGCGGCCTGGCGGCATCGTCGCCGTCCAGGAAATGGCGATGCCGCTCACCCGCAGTTTTCCAGAGGCGCCGCTGTTCGGCAAATGCCGCGGCTGGATCATCGACACGATCGAGCGCGCGGGTTTCGAGGTCGACATGGGTGGCAGGCTGCCCATGGTGTTCGCCGGCGCAGGGCTGCCGGCGCCGCGGATGAACTCCGCCGGCCTCGCCGGCAGTGGACCCGACTCGCCGATCTACGACTACATTGCCGGCACGTTGCGCAGCCTGTTGCCGATGGCCGAGGCAGTCGGTACCGCAACCGCCGCCGAGGTGGAAGTCGATACCCTCGCCGAGCGGCTGCGCAACGAGGCTGTCGAGCAGCAGACGTGCATCATGCTGCCGCCCTTTGTCGGCGCATGGACGAACACACTGGCATAGAACCGAAGGAAGGACACACGATGCTCGATACTGCCATCGGCGAGCGCGCGGGACATCTCGTCGACCTGCACAACATCGATTTCGCCTGGGAGCCCGACGAGTGCTGGTCTGGCTCAGGGACGAATGAAGCCCGACGGCAGCGCCCGACCGATCTCCTCGGCCACAAGTTCCTGCAACTGCCAGAGATTGCGGTCGCGGATGCCGCAGGCGTCGAGATGGCGAATGGTCTCGAACAGATATTCGGCGCCCGAACCCCAATGGCCGACGGCCGTGGCCAGGGTCGCCGCTATCGCTCGCTTTTCGAGCTTGCCGGCATAGCGCGGATTGCCGGGATCGACAACGAAACCAAGCGCTTGGCCCGTGCCGTCGCCCGTCCTGACCTGCAGCCAGCGCGGCACGTTGACGGCCGGCAGGATGGTCATCTCGCGGCGCAGCAGCGTTTCGAGATTGGCCGCTACCGGCTCGGCGATCTCGAACACCATGCCCTGGCATTGGCCGCCGCGGTCGAGCGCCATCATCAGGCCGGGCTGCTCGATCGTGCCCCTGAAGCGCTGCACTGTAAAACAGAACGAACGGTGCCAGCCCGTCGCCACGGCCCGTTCGCCACCCCTGACCTCGCCGGCCGGCTTCCACAGCAGCGAGCCATAGGCGAACAGCTTCACCGGCCCGCCCGGCGCGCCGGCCAGCACCTCGTCGCGAATGCGCGCGTAATCGGCATCGGTCATGTAGACCATGCCCGGCGTCGGCCCGGCATCCTCGACCGCACGCAAGGTGCGGGCGACCAGCGCCTCGGTCAGCGCCATCGGTGTCTTGCGCGGCGAACGCCGTGATGCGGCGGAAATGACCTTGCTCATCCTCATGCTCTCAGCCTCGCCGCCATGTTGCCGAAGGCTGAAGGATTCTCAAGGGCCGAGTAAACCAGCGCGGTATCGGGATTCGAACTATCGTGTCCAACAGCCTGACTGGCTTAGTGCGGAGGCTGATCTGGCCGGACGGTGTCGTTGCAGCCGTCAACATAGGGATGGACCGACCACCGGGAGCCGGGCCGGGCCTGTTGCGCCTTGGTGAGCGGATCCTGAGACTGCGCGTAGCCGTCCTGGTAGCCCCGAACGATTTCGTCGATATCGTCGGGCCAGTCGCCGTCCCATGGCCGTCCCAGAATCTGGGCCTGCTGGACCGGATGCAGTTCGTTGTGGCCTTCATGAAAGCTGTCGTGGATGTGTCCGGCATCATAGACCCACCGGCCGGTCACCCCCAGGATTGTCGCTCCGGTTCCGTCGCCCTTGTTGGTCTCGATGCTCGGCAGGCCGGCATCGCTCGGACTGGCGGTGTCCGAACTGCTGAAGGCCGCGCCGAGCAGCGAAGCGAGCAAGGCGAGAAGCGCCAATACGTAGGCGACGACCGCGCCGACGCCCGACATGCATACCGCCAGCGCAATCAATGCCGCGGCTAGGGCGAGGATGTTGACGGTCTGCAGGTCATGGATCGATGCCCCTTCTAACTCCACATGCAGCGCCTCTGACTTTACTCCGGTCACCTTGTCCTCCGCCGGGTTCCCCGGGAACAGAAAGCCGTGCGAGGAGGTGATTGCGTTTTCGGCCATCAGATAGCCGAACGGGGCACTGGCGGCGGCAACGGCCTGGGAGACGCCCACCGGGTTGTTCGGCAGCAGCAAATTGAGGCTGTAGTCGGAGTCCAGGCTTCCTGGCCAGGTCTTTTCCGACGGCGGCTCGATGCTGATGACCATGCCGACGATACTCACCGGCTCGCCCAGGCAAACCAGCCGTTTGTTGAGCCACCAGTCGCAATAAGCGAGAATCCACACAATCTCAGTCACCACCAGCGCGATCGGTATGCACCACGGCTCGCCCATCGCGACCACCACCACGACCATCACGGCTGCGAATATGCCGCTGGTAATCGCCGCGCTGATGTACTGGTTGACCGAAATCACCTCGTCGGCGGTCGTGCACTTGGTCCAGGATTTGTCGTCGGTGGCCATCACGGCTCCAAGCTGCTGAGGACGGTCAAGGTGACGCCGCCGCTGGCGCGGTCACCCTCGTCAAACGCATTCAGATTGAGGGCCTGCCGGCCGGTCCAGCCGTCCGGCGGCGTAGCGACCGCCGTGATCGTCACCTGTTCGCCCGGCGCCAGCGACGGCAGGTCAGGCGAAATCTCGACCTTCCAGCCCGGCGGCAGGGGATGAGCTGACGGCAAGTGTGCCGCCAACCGGCGCTTTTGCTCCGCCTTGGCGGTCTCTTCCGTTGGCTGCCGGTCGTCGCGACAGGGGCCGAGCGGCGGAATGGTGTAGGCATCGACGGTGAACCGGTACCGCTGCGGCCGACGGGTAGCGTTGCGCAACTCGAACTGAAATGTTGCTGGCGACTGGGCCAGTCCGACATCGGTATTTTCTTGCCCGAGATTGTTGGCGAAGTTGGCGTCATCGGCCGGGTCGAGCAAAGCTTGCAGGCAATAGTGACCTGCTTGCCGCGGCGTATGCCAGTCGAAGGAGACGAACCCAGGCTGGCTGGCGGATCCGATCACCCCGACCGAGACCGGCCTGGTGGCTATCGGATTCGACACGGTTCCGATGCCAAACGACAGATAGGACAGATGGACCGGCATCTTGACGACGACGGCATCCGGGGAGGCGTTCCAGACGCGAACCCGCACCTCGTAGTCGGTATCCGCCTGCAACCTGCCGGCGGGAACGGGCACACCACCCTGGCGTAGCTCGATATCGGGATTATCCCAGGTGACCGCGAGACCAAGGCCGGTCAGGTAATACTGATCGTAGATCAGCGGGTCAGGCCGGCAGAAAGCAGGGTGATCGATCGGTACGCAATGCGCCCGGGACCCTTTCTGGTCGACCCGGCGGTCGCCCCCTAGCCGCCACCGGCGACAGAAACGGCGAGCCATCTCGATCAGTGCCGGAATCCAGGCGGAGAACAGTGCTCGCAGGATTGCCGCTATTCCTCGCATCGACTTCCCCTCTGAAGCTAACGCAGGGCAACGCTCTGATAACAACGGGATTCGCGCGGCAACAGTGTATTGGAGTGTCAGACGACTGGTGCCGTTTGTACTCTGGTCAGACGAATAAAGCTGGGCTCGAACGGTACGCGGGCTATTTCCGCGCGAAGAAACCGCGCGCGAACTGCACGATGTGCTTGTGGAATGCGAGCGCCAATATTGCGACAACGGCAAGTATGTAGAGAGCTTCGGTCGATCCGTCGCCGCCGTCAGGGGAAATACCAAACCAACTCTCGATGAAATCCATGAACAGATTCCCTCCGCGCAAACTTGCGACCGATGTTCAGCATAGCTCTTCAGCTTGTCCCGGTGTCAAGTAGGGATGCATTGCCATCCACATAAATCCAGTAAAGACCGTTGTGTCGAATTGTCTGCTGCCGAATTGTCTGCTGTTTGTCGATAAACCTGAGAATTTGCCTAAAGATTGCTAAAAAATTGTCGCGGCTTATTGATGCACAACTGAAGGAAAGCTTTGTATCTCGGTCATTTCCGGGTCATTTTGTCGATCATGTGCGAACGATCAAGTCAATGATGGTGTCGCCAAACAGGTCCGGACTTGTGCATGGACAGTACGCGGCCCACCACGATCAGAAACGCGGGGTAGCCTGAAAAGCAGCCGGCATGGCTCATTGGACGCCATTCGGCGGTCGTCTGGCCTGGTTTCAAATGTAGTCAGCTCTCGAACGTGCCCCGCGGCGTCGTCACGCTGTCGGCTGTTGACAGGAAAGAGGCGTTTGAAAAATCACCGGCGGTCGAGGCAGCAAAAGTCACCATGCCGTATTTCGCCCGGGACACCACGATTCCGGCGAGATGCTGGTCTGGATCAGAGCGTCCTGACCGGCAAGCTATCGTACCGGCCGAGCCTTAGCTGGGCCGGCCGGTACGCTTGCCGGCCTGACGAGAGGCGCCGTCAAGCAGCCGGTCGAATGTTTTGGTTCACCCGGAAGAGGTTGTTAGGGTCGTATTTCTTCTTCAGCGTAGCCAGGCGCTCATAGTTGTCGCCATAAGCCGCCTTGAGCCTTGCATCGCCCTCGTCATCCATCATGAAGTTCAGGTAGGCGCCACCCAGATCGAACGGATGCACGGCCTCCCAGTAGGCCTTGGTCCAGCGCGTCACCGGCCCCGCTTTCTGTGGGTCCGGATCGATCCCGGCGATGACCATCGACCAGGTCGCATCACGGTAATTCCAGGGTGTCTCGTCTTTGCCGACGCGATGGACCGCACCATCGATCGGGTAGAGATGCATGAGCGATAGCTCGCTCGGCGTCTTCGCCGCCTGCTCGAGATGGGCGTCGATCGCCTCGTCGGACAGCGTCTTGACGAAATCGCCCCGCCAGTACCACTGCATTCCCTTCGGGTAGAGCCCATCGAACATGCTCTGCACCGCGGGATAGGGCATCGTTCCCATCCAGTTGAACCAGGGCGCGGGCAGCGCATCGAGCAGCGGGGCCAGCGCCTCTCTGCCCTTTTCCTCCGGGCCGTTGTAGCAGCACATCAGCAGACACATCCGCTTTCCCCAAAACTCTTCCGGGAAGGGTGCGCTCGAGAGGACGGTCTTGAGCCCGAGAAAGATCCCGAGTTCTTCGGGCGCGTTCGGCAGGAACTCGCGATAATGCTGCATGATGGTGCGGGCGTGGCGCTGATCCCATGCGATCGGCCCCGCAAAGACCATGCTGACCCGGTGGAGCCTGAACACAAAGCTGGTGACGATGCCGAAATTGCCGCCGCCGCCGCGAAGTGCCCAGAACAGGTTGGGGTTCCGCTCCTTGCTGGCGGTGACGAAGCTTCCGTCGGCAAGCACGACATCGGCCTCGACCAGGTTATCGATGGTCAGGCCATATTTGCGCGTCAGATAGCCATGGCCGCCGCTCAGCGTCAGTCCGGCGACCCCGGTGGTCGAGATGATGCCCGCCGGTACGGCCAGGCCAAAGGCATGGGTGGCATGGTCGAGGTCGCCCTGAGTGCAGCCCGGGCCTACCCGCGCCGTGCGGGCATCCGGATCGACGCGCACGCCGTTCATCGCCGACAGGTCGATCACCAGACCGTCGTCGCAGCTCCCCAATCCTGGTCCATTATGGCCGCCGCCACGTACCGCAACCAGCAAATTGTTGTCGCGGCCGAAATTCACCGCTGTGATTACGTCGGCGACGTCGACACAGCGGGCGATGATCAGCGGCCGCTTGTCGATCATGCCGTTGTAGAGCTTGCGGGCCTCGTCATAGCGGGCGTCGCCGGCGCGGATGACTTCGCCTCGCAGGCTTGCTGCGAATTTGGTGATGTCTTCATCGTTCATGACATTCCTCCCTGTTATTGGACCTGTCGGCCGCCGATGAAACGCTAATCCCGTCCGCTGTTCCCGCAAATGTCACATCGTCCATTTCTGTTGCCCGATCGTTCAGAGTAGGATTAGACCGGATGGATAGTTGCTCGGGCGGCCATATTGCCGGATAGTTCGAGATGCCTGGCGGAAAAACTCGTTGTCAAAGGGAGTAGCCGATCGTTTCCGGAGGTGTAGCGATGGATGTCCTTTCCGATGTGCTCCGAGCCGTTCGCCTCACCGGTGCGATCTATTTCGACGTTGACGCCAGCTCTCCCTGGGTCGGCGAGTCGCCGGGCACGGCCGACATTGCCGCCGCCATCATGCCGGAGGCAGAGCACATCATTTCTTTTCATGCCGTGATGTCGGGCTCGTGCTGGGCCGCGCTGGGAGACGATTCGGTGCCCCCGGTGCTCGTGAACGCCGGTGATGTCGTTGTCTTCCCCGGTGGTGTTCCGAACGTGTTGAGCTCCTCGCCGGGGGCGCGGGGCGAACCCAATATGGCGATGTATTATCGGCCGATAGACGAGAGCCTGCCGTTCGCGGTGATCCATGGTGGCGGCGGAGACGAGCGGACCCGGTTCATTTGCGGGTATCTTGGCTGCGATGCACGTCCCTTCAATCCTCTCCTGGCCGCATTGCCGGCCATCCTGTGTGCCCGCAAGCCCGCCGATGGAAGCAGTTGGGTTATCGACCTTTTTCGGCTGGCGCTGGCCGAAGGTGGCAGTGGGCGGGCGGGCTGTGAGACGATCCTCGCCAAGCTGAGCGAGCTGATGTTTGTCGAGATCATCCGCCGCCATCTCGAGACCCTGCCCGACGATTCGCGCGGCTGGCTGTCAGGCCTACGGGATCCACATGTCGGCGAGGCGCTCCGGCTCATCCACGCTCGCCCCAGGGAGGAATGGACATTGGACCGGCTCGCCCGCGAAGTAGGGCTCTCGCGCACGGCGTTTGCGAGCCGCTTTACCCACTATGTCGAGGTCTCGCCCATGCACTATCTTGCTCGCTGGCGTCTACAACTGGCAGGACGCTTGCTCGAACGCCCCGAAATGAGCATCGCGCAAGCGGGTGCCGAGGTCGGCTACGAGTCGGAAGCCGCCTTCAATCGCGCCTTCAAAAAGTTCGTCGGCATTCCACCTGGCACCTGGCGAAAGGGACGGTCGGCGTTGCTCGAGGCTCAGAGATTGCCCGCTGGCGTCGTGCAATAGGAAAGAACTGGCAGGGCGTTGACGCTTCGGTCCGCGTGCAGCGTCCCAATGCTCGAAAGCCCCTGGCACAAAGCGGTAGACGATGACCGGCCGCCGCGACGCCTTCGGCGAGGCGTGTCAGACTTCGCGCCTTAATCTTTCGCGCGCTCGACATAGGCGCCATCGGCGGTCATCACCACCACGCGGGTGCCGGCACTGATGTGTGGCGGCACCAGGGTACGCACGCCGTTGGACAGCGTTGCCGGCTTGTAGGACGAGGACGCCGTCTGGCCCTTGGTCACCGGCTCGGTCTCGACCACCTCGAAAGTGGCGCGCTGCGGCAGTACCAGCGAGATGGCGATGTTGTTGTATTGCGAGATCTGCACCGGCATGCCTTCCACCAGATAGGGCGCCATGTCGCCGACCACGCTTTCCGGCACCGCGACCTGGTCGTAAGTCTCCGGATTCATGAAGTGAAAGCCTTCGCCGTCACGGTATAGGAACGTGTGCTCGCGCTCCTCGACATAGGCGCGCTCGACCTGCTCGGTGGTGCGGTAACGCTCGGAAACCTTTACCCCGTCGGAGATACGCCGCATGTCGAGCTGGGTGACCGGCGTACCCTTGCCAGGATGAATGTTTTCGGCAAAGAGGATCACATAAAGCTTGCCGTCCTTTTCGACGACGTTGCCTTTGCGTAAGGAGCTGGCGATGACCTTCACGGGTTTCCATCCTGATAAAATTTGTTGGCGCAAATCGGCTGGAGAGGCCGTTGCGTGCGGCCTAGCGCATCTTGGCCGCAATCGCCAGCCCTCTGTGCAATTCCCCTGAAGCCGATGACCGCCGCCTCGCCGTGGTGGACGCCGCATGTCCACGCCGACCGCCGGCCGCGGCTGATCCTGCGCAATGCCATTGCCGCCGGGATGCGCGACTGGTTCGCCCGCCGCGACTTCGTCGAGGTGGATACATCGGCCCTGCAGGTCTCGCCCGGCAATGAAGCGCACCTGTCGGCCTTTGCCACCGAGGCGATCGGGCCGGACGGGCAGCGCCAGCCGCTCTACCTCCACACGTCGCCGGAATTCGCCTGCAAGAAGCTGCTTGCCGCCGGCGAGGAGCGCATCTTCAGCCTCGGGGCTGTCTGGCGCAACCGCGAGCGCGGCCCCTTGCACCATCCTGAGTTCACCATGCTCGAATGGTACCGTGTCGGCGAGACCTATGAGAGCCTGATGCGCGATTGCGCCGAGCTCGTAGCGCTGGCGGCCGAACGGGCCGCAGCGAAGCGTTTTAGCTTCCGCGGCCGTGAGGCCGATCCGTTCGCCGGGCCGGAACGGTTGAGCGTCGCCGAAGCCTTCATGCGCCATGCCGGCATCGATCTGCTGGCGACGGTTGCGGCCGATGGCAACACCGACCGCGCGGGGTTGCATGCCGCCCTGGTCCAGGCCGGATTGCGGACCGCGCCCGACGATAATTGGGCCGACCTGTTCAGCCGGGTGATGGTCGAAAAAATCGAGCCAGCGCTGGGGCAGGGGCGCGCTACCATTCTTTTCGGATATCCGATCTCGGAGGCGGCATTGGCCCGGCCGAGCGCCGACGATCCACGCACCGCCGAGCGTTTCGAGCTCTATTGCTGCGGCATCGAACTCGCCAACGCCTTTGGCGAATTGACCGATCCGGCCGAGCAGCGCCGACGCTTTGCCGCCGAAATGGATGAGAAGCAGCGCGTCTATGGCGAACGCTACCCGATCGACGAGGATTTCCTCGCCGCGCTCGCCATCATGCCGCAGGCGAGCGGCGCGGCGCTCGGCTTCGACCGGCTGGTGATGCTCGCCACCGGCGCGCTCAGGATCGACGACGTGATCTGGACGCCGGTGGCTGGTCCCTGAGGAAGGTTGGACAAGCCGATCTCGCCCGGCTTGAAAGCCAGGATCAGATGGTCGGTCCAGGCCGCCGCCGGCTCCGTCGAGCCAGAAGATTGGCGACGACCAGGAGGATTATCGACAGCCCCATCATCAGCGTGGCGGCGGCGCTATTGCCGGGGAGAGCTTTTCGCGCAAGCCGATGAACATTTCGAGCGGCATGGTGCGTTGGTTGGCGCTGGCCAGGAACTGCACCGCGACGACCTCGTCATGTGCGAGACGCTGCAACCGTTCCGTGTGTTGCCACGATCATGGTGGGCCGGCATAGTGCTGGCGGGGTTCTCGGCGCCGCGGAGCTATCGGCCGTCGTACTCAGAATGGCCTTCGGCACAATGCCAGACAAAAACGCGCTGAACGCAAAACATAGCAGCGAATGGACAATGTCCTGGCGCCTGGTCATACTTGCGGCCGTGGCGATTAATGTTGTGATGCTCTTGGCCGCGCTGTTCGTCGCGCAAACTCTTGGTCTGGACGCTACAATCTTCTATCGAGATCCATCTGCAGCCGCGGATGTCGGCTTCTATACGGGGTGGATTTCGTCCCTAGGTGCTTCACTGTGGATCGGCACCGGCGCGGCGACCCTGTTTGCCGGTCTGCTCACGCACCGATGGGATTGCACGTTTCTCGGCGGCCTTACCTTGGTCATGGGCCTCGATGACCTGTTGTTGATCCATGAGGACGTGCTGCCGTTTGTCGCGATACCAGAGATTGTTACGATGATTGCCTACGCCGTCGCCGGGTTGTTCTGGTTCTTTCGGCTGCGACGGAAGACATTCGACGGCTCGATCGTATTTGTGGCCGCAGGCTTCCTACTCGCGATGTCAGCAGCGATCGACCAGCTGGGAGAGCTGTTTCCTAGCCCGGGTTCGGCGGTCGACATCGCGGAAGACGCTGTCAAAGAGCTTGGCATCTTCCTTTGGGCGGCAGGTGCCGTCGGGTACGCGGCGATGGTGACACGGTTGGGCCGCCCGTGGGTGGATCCAGCCGATCCCAACTCTACAGGCTGACGGTCGCACGCGCCGCATCTTCGACTCGTCGCCGGCAGCGGTGCCGCCGTCGCGGCTTTCGGTCACGGCCACCTCGGATCTAAGCCGTCCTTTGTGCGTCTGGAAGGACGCACCATCTCTGGATCGGTCGCGCCGACCTGGGGCTAGATGCCTCCTGATTGTCCGCTTCTCCCATTGCAGAAGCGGCATCGGGACAATAGATGGTGCAGCAGCGGCTGCCCTTCAGCCGGCCGGAAATAACAGGATCATGCGCATGACCGATACGCTCGACGCAGCGAAACTGACCGATCGCGTCGCGGCCCTGGTCGAGGCTGCCAAACGGGCCGGCGCCGATGCCGCCGATGCCGTTGCGGTACGCGGCCGCTCGACCGGCGTGTCGGTGCGGCTTGGCAAGATCGAAGGCACAGAGGCGTCCGAGAGCGAGGACGTCTCGCTGCGCGTCTTCGTCGGCAAGCGGGTAGCCAGCGTTTCGGCAACAGCGGCATCCGACCCCAATATGCTGGCCGAGCGCGCGGTCGCCATGGCCAAGGTGTCCCCCGAGGATCCCTATCAGGGCCTCGCCGACTCGGCCTTGCTGGTCAAGAAACCGCGCGACCTCGATCTGTTCGACGCCACCGAGGTGTCGGCGGACCAGTTGAAGGAAGCAGCGCTTGCCGCCGAAGCGGCGGCGCTTGCCGTCAAGGGCGTCACCAATTCGGCCGGCAGTGGCGCCAGTGCCGGGCTTGGCGGCCTGGTGCTCGCCACCTCGCACGGCTTCGTCGGCCATTACGTCGCCTCGCGTTTTTCGCGCTCGACCAGCGTGATCGCCGGCGAGGGCACCGGCATGGAGCGCGACTACGAATTCTCCTCGCGCCAGCATTTTTCCGATCTCGACGCGCCGGAAGACATCGGCCGCAAGGCCGGTGAGCGCGCTGTACGCCGCATTGGCGCGCGCAAGGCGGCGACCGGGCCTGTCGACGTGGTGTTCGATCCGCGTGTGGCGCGCGGCATTGCCGGCCACGTTGCCGGTGCCATCAATGGCGCCGCGGTGGCGCGCAAGACCAGCTTTCTCCGCGACATGATGGGCAAGAAGGTGGCTTCGGCCGCAATCACCGTCACCGACGAGCCGCTCCGGCGCCGTGGACAGGCCTCGCGCCCGTTCGACGGCGAAGGCGTCGAGGGCGAAAAACTGTTCATGGTCGACAAGGGCGTGCTCAACCACTGGTTCCTGTCGACTTCGGCGGCTCGGGAACTCGGCCTCGTCACCAATGGGCGCGGCTCGCGCAGCGGCTCGTCGGTCTCGCCGTCGTCGACCAATCTCGCCATCGAGCCCGGGGAAAATACGCCGGAAGAGTTGATCAAGTCGCTCAAGACCGGCTTCTACGTCACCGAAGTGTTCGGCCAGGGCGTCGACATGGTGACCGGCGAATATAGCCGCGGCGCTTCCGGCTTCTGGATCGAAAATGGCGAGCTGGCCTATCCCGTCGCCGAGGTGACCATCGCCTCCAATCTGAAGACGATGTTCCTCAACATGGTTCCGGCGAGCGATCTCGACCGCAATTTCGGCACCGCCGCGCCCACGCTTTTGATCGAAGGAATGACCCTTGCCGGAGCTTGACCCGGCCGTCTCGGCCGGCGCTACTGAAGACCTGCAGCTGTTGCGCGATGCCGCCTGCGAGGCGGGGCTCATCGCCATGCAATACTTCAACAACAATCCAAAAGTGTGGATGAAGGGCGGCACCTCGCCGGTCAGCGAAGCCGATCACGCCGCCGACAAATATCTGCGCGAGACCTTGCTGGCGGCCCGGCCGGATTATGGCTGGCTGTCGGAGGAAACCGTCGACGACCCGGTAAGGCTTGTCGCGCGCCGCACCTTCGTCGTCGATCCGATCGACGGCACGCGCGGCTTCCTCGAGGGCCTGCCCACATGGTGCGTCAGCGTCGCGGTGGTCGAGAACGGTCGAACGCTTGCCGGTGTACTCGACTGCCCGGCGAAGGGCGAAATCTATTGGGCGCTGCCGGGCGAGGGCGCGTTCCTGAACGGCAGGCGCATCAGCGTGCGTCCGCCGGCGGAAACGGCCGAAATCGCCGGACCGAAGGCGATGATCGACCTGATGCCGGCGAAATGGCACAAACGGCTGAAGCGCGTGCCCTATATTCCTTCGCTCGCCTACCGGCTGGCGATGATCGCCGGCGGCCAGCTCGATGCCACCTTCGTCAAGGCCAACGCACATGACTGGGACATCGCCGCGGCCGATCTCATCCTGCGCGAGGCAGGCGGCGCCTTGCTCGATCGGCATGGCCGCGCGCCGCTCTATGCCGGCGAAGTGATCCGTCACGGACCGCTTGCCGCCGGCAGCGGCGAACTCCTCGCCGTGCTCGCCGGCGTCATCGCCGGGCTGGACAATTGACCACTATCAATAGTTCCAAAGTCGGCGGCTTTGGTCTAGACCTGTCCCAAACTCACGATATGTGAAGGATCGACATGGCCGCTGAAGACGGAAAGAAGCAGCTTTTGCACCTGGTGTTCGGCGGCGAACTCAAGAAGCTGGGCGGCACCGAATTCCGCGATCTCGACGCGCTCGATATTGTCGGCATCTATCCGGACTACCAATCGGCGCACGCCGTCTGGAAGGCCAAGGCGCAAGCTAGCGTCGACAACGCCCATATGCGCTATTTCGTCGTTCACCTGCACCGCCTCCTCGACCCCGAAAACAAGGCTGTCGGTTGACATCGATGAACCATGAAGCGGTCAAGCGATCAGCCCCGCGGTCGGCGGTCAGACGTCGCAAGCCGAAGACGTTCTGGCGCAAGATCCGCGAACCGCTGGCGCAGTCGCGATTCGTCAAGAATGCGCTTGCCGCGCTGTTTGCGTATTTCGTCCGCCTTGTCCGCTTGACCAACCGCATGGTCGACGGATCGGCCAAGTTTTCCGGCGGCGCCTATGCGCAGCTCGAGCCTGGCATCATCGCGCTCTGGCACGGCCAGCACCTGCTGACCCCGGCCTACTATCCCAAGGGACGGCCGCTGGTTGCCATGGTATCGCGCAGCGCCGATGCCGAGCTCAACGCGCTGATGGTCGAGAAATTCGGCATCGAGGCGGTGCGCGGCTCTGGCGGGCGCGAAAGCGCAAGGCATCTCGACAAGGGCGGGGCCAAGGCGCTCATCGCCCTCAAAAAGTCGCTCGCCACCGGCAAGAATGTCGCCATGATTGCTGATATTCCCCACGGCACGCCGCGCGATGCGGGGCTCGGCGTCGTCCTTCTGGCGCGGCTGTCCGGCCGGCCGATCCTGCCTGCCGCGATAGCCACCAGCCGCCGCAAGGTGATCGAGGGCAGCTGGGACAAGACGACGATCAACCTGCCCTTCGGCCGCTCCTCGATCGTCGTCGGCACGCCTGTCTTCGTGCCGGCCAACGCCGACGCCCCCGAAATGGAACGCAAGCGCCAGGAGGTCACGGCCTCGCTTAATGCCGCGACCGCCGAGGCCTATCGCCTTGTGGACGGTTCGAAATGAGTGTGCGCTGGGCGCGCGCCTTCCTGACCGCATACCGTTTCGCGGGGGCGGCCGCCTACCCGTTGGCCGGGCCTTATGTCGCCTGGCGTACTTCCAGAGGCAAGGAGGATCGCATTCGCCGGCGCGAACGCTACGGCGTCGCCGGACGCGAGCGCCCCGAAGGCCCGGTGATCTGGATCCATGCAGCCAGCGTCGGCGAGACCATCGCCGTCGTGCCGCTGGTCGAGAGCATTCTCGATTACGGCGTCAACATCGTGCTGACGACGGGCACGGTCACCTCGGCGCAGGTCGCCGAAGAACGGCTGGGCGACCGCATCATCCACCAATATGTGCCGCTCGACCTCAAGCCGGCGGTCAGCCGCTTCCTCGACCATTGGCAGCCGGACCTGGCGATCATCGCCGAATCGGAGATCTGGCCGATGACCATCCTGGAACTCGGCGCCCGCCGCGTGCCGCAGGTTCTGGTCAACGGCAGGCTGTCCGACCGCTCCTTCAAGTCGTGGAAGAAGCGCGCCAACATTGCCGAAGCATTGTTCGAAAATCTCGCCCATGTCGTTGCCCAGTCGGACCTCGATGGCGAGCGCTTCCTTTCGCTCGGCGCCAGGCCGGTCACTGTATCCGGCAATCTCAAGGTCGACACCGCGCCGCCGCCGGCCGACGAGCGGGCGTTGGCGGCGCTGAAACGCCAGATCGGCGGCCGCCCGACCTGGGCGGCGATCTCGACCCATGACGGCGAAGAGGCGGTCGCCGCCGAAGTTCACGCCATGCTGCACAAGCGCCACCACGGGCTTTTAACGATCATCGTGCCGCGCCATCCCGATCGCGCCGGGCAGCTGGCCGCCCAGATTTCCGGCATGGGCCTGAAGCTGGCGCAGCGCAGCAAGGGCGACAGGATCACCGCCGACACCGATATTCTGCTCGGCGACACGATCGGCGAGATGGGGCTTTATCTGAGGCTGACGGAAATTGCCTTTGTCGGCCGTTCGCTGACTTCCGAGGGCGGCCAGAACCCGCTGGAACCAGCCATGCTGGAGACCGCGGTGCTTGCCGGCCGCAACGTCCAGAATTTTCGCGAGGCCTATCAGCGCCTGCTCGATAGCGGCGGCGCCAAGCTGGTGCGCGACCGCGATATGCTGGCCGGCGCCGTTAATTTCCTTTTGACCAACGAGGCGGCCCGCCATGAGATGATGGCGGCGGGTGCGGCGACGGTCGACGAGATGCGCGGTGCGCTGGCGCATACGCTCAGGTCGCTCGAGCCCTATATCCAGCCGCTGGTCGTCAAGTCGCGCCTGAAGGGCGCGAACGGGCGCTGACGTGACCTCGGAAGCGCCGCCCTTCTGGTGGGAAGAGCCGGACTGGCGGGTCACGGCGCTGTCGCCGCTCTCCGCCGTCTATGCGCTTGTCGCCGGTCGCCGCATGCGGCACGCGCCGCGTGAAAAGGTCGAGGCGCCGGTGCTCTGCGTCGGCAACTTCACCGTCGGCGGCACCGGCAAGACGCCGGTGGCGATCGCGCTGGCCGAGCAGGCCAGGCGCATGCAGCTTAATCCGGGTTTCCTGTCGCGTGGCCATGGCGGCTCCTTCGCGCAGCCGCATATCGTCGATCCGCACCACGATGCCGCCAAGCATGTCGGCGACGAGCCGCTGCTTCTGGCCGAACACGCCCCGGTCGCGGTGACGCCGAACCGGGCCGCCGGCGCCAGGCTTCTGCTGGAGAAGCTCGGCTGCGATTTCCTGATCATGGATGACGGTTTTCAGAGCGCGCGCATCCACATCGACTATGCGCTCGTCGTCGTCGACGCGCGACATGGCATCGGCAATGGCCGCGTCATCCCCGGCGGGCCGCTGCGGGCAAAGATCGTCGACCAATTGGTCTTCACCAGCGCCTTGCTGAAGATGGGCGAGGGCACCGCGGCCGACACGGTCGTGCGCCAGGCAGCGCGCGCCGGCAGGCCGATCTTCGAGGCGCACACTGCCCCGAGCAGCAAGGTGACGCTGGCCGGCAGGCGTTTCCTGGCGTTCGCCGGCATTGGCCATCCCGACAGGTTTTTCGACACTGCCCGCGAGGCCGGCGGCGAGCTTGCGCTGACCAAATCGTTTCCTGACCATCATTTCTATGGGGAGGACGAACTTGCCGAATTGGCGGCGACGGCGCGTAAAGCCGGGCTTGGCCTCATTACCACCGCCAAGGACGCTGCCCGCCTGCGTCACGGCGCGGCGCCGCCGGAATTCCTCGACGGGCTCGATGTGCTGGAGATCGACACCGTCTTCGAGCTCGACCATGTGCCGCAACGCATCATCGACGAGACGCTGGACGCCTGGCGGCAGCGCCGGCTTAAAGGCTGACCAGAAGCTTGAGCACCGAGGCAATGCGGGACTGGAATTTGCAGCTTTCCGCCGGTCGAACGTATTTTGTTCTTGCTTTGTGCCGGCAGCTATGCTAGTAATTTGGGTATGGTGATGATTCGCTGGTGACCCGCCCTCGAGGCGGGTTTTTATTTCAAGATAGCCTCTAAGGTTTCGGTGTTGCCGGCCTGACGCCGCGGCAGAGGGCGCAGGATCGCAACGGGGCGGCTTCCATTTGCGCTGGACTAGCGTCGGCGGCGCAGTTCCGGATGCGCTTCGATCTCGCGGCGCAGCGAGGCGGCGGCGTTCACATAGGGTTCCTGCCTGGCGACACTCCAGTATTTGAGCTCGTCGAGCGGGATGCTCTCGCCGGTCACCGCACAGCGCACGAAGGCGCCGGGGCTGGTCACCTGGAAGTCGCCGTCGAGATAGCGGATGCGGGCTTCCTTGCCGCCGGGTCCTTCGAAACGGTTCATCATGGGGTGGTGCCGAAATTCATGACGATGTCATCGCCACAAATTGCGGCGAGGTCAAGCTCGGTTGGCCTCGCCTGGTTCTGTTTCTGGTGACACTTGCTCGAACAAGCCGGCAAAGCGGATGCCAATGCATGTCGCGCAAAAGTGTGCAGCGGTTTTGCGCGACATGCATAAACACAAGAACCTGAAGCGCGTCGCATGAGGCCGGTCGAACGCGACGCGCTTCTCATTCCTCGGCGGTGATAAACTGCTCGATCTTCTTCGCTGGCAGCCCGGCCTGGACGGCGATGCGCCGGGCGAGTTCGGCGGCGGCGGCGCGCGGGCGCCCCAGCGGCCGGTCGAGCCAGTAGGATATCGGGCTCAGCGCACTGCGTTCGTCGACGGCGACGATGCGGCCCGATTTCAATTGGTCCACCGTCAACGGCGGACGTGCCAGCGCAATACCGAGCCCGTGCGCGGCGGCGTCGAGCACCAGATTGTAGTCCTCGAAACGGCGGTCGTGCGGCCGCGGCCGATAGTCCATCTCCTGCGCCGCAAACCAGGCGCGCCAGGCCGAAGCGTCGGAATCGTTGATCAGCGGAAATTCGAGCAGCCGGGCAGGATCTCCGCGGCCGATCTCCCTGGCCAATTCCGGCGAGGCGACCGGGAACACATATTCTTCGAAAAGCTGCACCGAGATCCGGCCCGGAATGCGACCGCGCCCGCAGCGGATCGACAGGTCGATGCCCTCGTCGGCAAGATCGCCCTGGCGGATGTCGACGTCGAGCACTATACGCAGCTTCGACGGGTGGTTCTCCAGCGCCGCCATACGCGGCATCAGCCACAGCCCGCTGACCGAAGGGATCGAGGTCAGCCGCACCACCGCCGTGCCGCGCGGCTCGACCCAGCGATCCGAATTGCTGGCGATCAGGGCAAAGGCTTCGGTGGTGCGCAGATGCAGCCGGTTGCCCTCGATGGTCAGCGAGACGCCGCGCGCGCCGCGATCGAAGACTTTCAGCCCGAGCCAACCCTCGAGCTTGGCGATCTGCCGGCTGACGGCGCCGTGAGTGATGTTGAGCTTCTCGGCCGCCGCCGAAAAGCTGCCGGTCCGAGCCGCGGCGTCGAAGGCGCGCAGCGTTTCGAGCGGCAGCATCGGGTCTAAGCTGTGATCCATAGTCACAGGTGATCCTCGATTTGTTCGTTTGTCAACCGACCCGCAATAGCGTTTCTCTACTTCATGGCATTGGATCGCGAGGACAACCAGATGAGCGCTTACACCGGCACGTTGAATACGACACAGCGCATGGATGCCACGGCTGCCATCGCGGTGGCGCTGACGGTGGTCGGCTGGGCCTCCGCCTTTCCGGCGATCCGCGCCGGCCTTGCCGCTTTCGGGCCGCTGGAACTTGGCGCGCTGCGCTTTGCCATCGCCGCGGTTCCGGCGGCGATCTTCCTCGCGGTCAAGCGGCCGGCGCTGCCCAGGCTCGATGAACTCTGGCGCTTTGTCTTCGGTGGTGCCGTCTTCGTCGCGCTCTACACGGTGATGCTCAATTTCGGCGAGCTGACCGTTTCGGCCGGTGCGGCCGGCTTCATCATCAATGTCAGCCCGATCTTCACCGCCATCATGGCCATGGCGCTGCTCGGCGAACGGTTCTCGGGCCTGGCCTGGGCCGGCACGTTCCTGTCCTTCGCCGGTATCGGGATCATCGCCATGGGCGAGGGGCAAGGCTTGCATTTCAACAATGGTGCGCTGCTTGTCCTCGGCTCGGCGCTGTGCTCGGCCGTCAACACCATCGTCCAGAAGCCGCTGTTTGCCCGCCATCACCCGCTGACGATCTCGGCTTCGAACATGGTGCTTGGCGCGCTCTGCCTGTCGCCGTTCCTGCCGAGCGGTCTGGCGCAGGCGGCGGTCGCCGACACCGCCGGGCTCGGCGCCGTCATCTTTCTCGGCATCGTACCCAGCCTGATCGCCTACGCTGCCTGGGCAACAGCGCTTTCCCGCCTGCCCGCGGCGCGTGCCTCGAACTTCCTCTATCTGGTATCGCCGGTGGCGACGCTGATCGGCTTCTTCTGGCTGGGCGAAGTACCGACGCTGCTCGGCATCATCGGCGGGGCGCTGGCGCTCGGCGGCGTCATCGTGGTGAATTTGAAGAGATGAGCAAAGGGTTTGGGGCTGTGCCTGACTCGAAAAGAGCCGCTGTACAGCGGCTCTTTCGTACCCC
Source organism: Mesorhizobium sp. M1169 (assembly GCF_040318345.1). NCBI lineage: Bacteria > Pseudomonadati > Pseudomonadota > Alphaproteobacteria > Hyphomicrobiales > Phyllobacteriaceae > Mesorhizobium > Mesorhizobium sp. M1169. The sequence goes on from NZ_JAMYME010000023.1 coordinate 36,328, forward strand.
CACCCCGCTGCTTCGCAGCGACCCTCCCCACAAGGGGGAGGGTAAGCTCCTAGCGAGGCGTCGGCGGGTAGGCTCCCTACCTCCCCCTTGTGGGGAGGTCGGACCGAAGGTGCGGGTGGGGGCTGCGCCCTGCGAGTTTCTTATCGCCGCCCGAACAACCGCTCAATATCCGCCAGCTTGAGCTCGATATAGGTCGGGCGGCCGTGGTTGCAGGTGCCGGAGCCGGGCGTCGCCTCCATCTGGCGCAGCAGCGCGTTCATCTCTTCCGGTTTGAGCAGGCGGCCGGAACGCACCGAGCCGTGGCAGGCCATGGTCGCGGCTATTCTGTCCAGCCGCTCCTTCAGCGTGTCGACCGTGTCGTTGTCGGCGATCTCGTCGGCGAGATCGCGCACCAACTGCTGGACGTTGGTCTCGCCGAGCATCGACGGCGTCTCGCGCACCGCGACGGCACCGGGGCCGAAGCGCTCGATGCCGAGGCCGAAGCGGGCCAGCGTCTCGGAATGCCTGGCAAGCCGCTCGGCATCCTCTTCCGACAGATCGACAATCTCGGGCAGCAGCAGCATCTGCGACGGCACCGCGCGTGAGTGGAGGGCGTTCTTCAAGGCCTCGTAGACCAGCCGCTCATGCGCCGCATGCTGGTCGACGATGACAAGAGAATCCCTGGTCTGGGCGACGATATAATTCTCGTGCACTTGCGCGCGCGCCGCGCCCAGCGCCGTGCCGAGCAGCGTTTCCGCCGCTTCGTTTTGCCCGGCGCGCGCATCGGCGCTGTGCAACGGCCCGGCGTCGAAGGCCGCCTGCTCGTCCTCGCCGAACCCGTCGCCCATATTGAGCGGCCGCTGCGGCGAACGGGCAGGATCGAACCCGGAAAAGCCCGATGCCCGATAGGCGGCCTCGTAGCTGCGGTGACCGTTGGCCGGGCCGCCATGCGCATAGGATGCGGCGCCTGGCCGGAACGCCGCCATCATGCCGGCGGCCCCGGTGGTGGCGGCGCGGATGCCGGCATTGGCCAGCGCTTCGCGGATAGCGCCGACGATCAGCCCGCGCACCAGCCCCGGGTCGCGGAAGCGCACGTCTGCCTTGGCCGGATGGACGTTGACGTCGACGATCGCCGGATCGAGCGTCAGGAACAGCACGGTGACGGCATGGCGGTCGCGCGGCAGCACGTCGGCGAAGGCGCCACGAATGGCGCCGGCGATCAGTTTGTCACGCACCGGGCGGCCGTTGACATAAGCGTATTGCTGCAGCGCGTTGGCGCGGGTGAAGGAGGGGACCGAGACATGGCCGGCGAGATGCACGCCGTCCCGCATCGCGTCGATGGCGATCGCATTGTTCGGAAAGTCGGCGCCCATCACCTGCGCCACCCGGCGCAGCCGGCCTTCCGGGCTGTTGTCGGTCGCCGGCAGTTCCAGCGTCGAGCGGTCCGGGCCGGCCAGGGTGAAGCGCACTGCGGGAAAGGCGATGGCGATGCGCTTGACCACGTCGCCGATGGCCGAGCTTTCGGCGCGCTCGCCCTTCATGAATTTGAGCCTTGCGGGCGTGGCGAAGAACAGGTCGCGCACCTCGACCGTGGTTCCGCGATTGGCCGCCGCCGGCCGGACCGCGGAGACGCGGCCGCCGTCGATGCCGATCTCGGCGGCGTTTTCACTGGACGCGGTGCGCGAGCGGATCGACAGCCGCGCCACCGAGCCGATTGACGGCAAAGCCTCGCCGCGAAAGCCGAGCGAGCGGATGTCGTGAATGTCGTCGGCGAGCTTGGAGGTGCAATGGCGCGCAACCGCCAGCGCCAGTTCTTTTTCCGGAATGCCCGAGCCGTCGTCGCTGACGCGGATCAGGTTCAGCCCGCCGCCGGCGGTGACGATCTCGACTCTCGCAGCACCGGCATCGAGCGCGTTCTCGACCAGTTCCTTGACCACGCTTGCCGGACGCTCGATGACTTCGCCGGCGGCGATCTGGTTGATCATCGTTTCGGAAAGCTGGCGGATCGGCATGGGGCACTATAGGCGGATTCGTGGTCGATGCGGGAGGGCGGAATTGAGGAAATCCACGCAGCTGATCGCGACTGGCCGCTCGTGCACTTCAACTCATGAGCTTGGGCAGCGCTGCCGCCAGTGCATCGACGGCAAGGCGGACTTTCATCGGCAGATGAGGCGTCTGCAACCACAGGGCATGAACGTCGTAGAGAAACCGGGATTGTTCCGGCAATAGCAGGACAAGCGCGCCCGCCTGGATGCGCTGGCGAACCAGCCAGTATGGCAGCCAGGCGAGCCCCATGCCGGCGGCCGCGGCATCGGCGATGGCATCGAGATCGTCGAGCCGCAATCTGCTGATGGGCCTGACCTCAATCGCGGGGTGGCCGTTGCGCGGAAACAGCCACGGCTGAACGGCACGCCCGGAACGGCGGTAGATGATCGCGTGATGGCTGCCGAGGTCATCTATTTCATGTGGCTCGGCGTGCCGGTCGAGATAGGACGGCGACGCGCAGACGACCATGTGCTGGCGCGCGATGCGACGCGCCATCACCCCGGCCTGGTCCTCCAGATCGCCCGTTCGGATGGCAAGATCGCAGCCGTCCTCGGCGAGGTCGGCGATGGCATCGCTGAACGACAGGTCAAGTTCCAGCGCCGGATATTGCTGCGCAAACCCGAACAGGATCGGGGCAACGCAGCGCCGGCCGAAATGCACCGGCATGAGGACACGCAGCTTTCCGCGCGGTTCGGCAAGCTGATCGGCGGCGAGTGCATCCGCGGCCTCCGCTTCGGCAAGCACCAGCCGGCAGCGTTCATAGTAGGCGCGCCCGAAATCGGTCAGGCTTTGGCGGCGCGTGGTCCGGTTGATGAGGCGCACGCTCAGGCGCTCCTCGAGAAACCGGACATGCTTGCCGACCATCGGCCCGGACAGATCGAGAGCCGCCGCCGCGGCTGCGAACGAGCCCAGGTCGACGGCTTTGACGAACACGGCCATGCTCGTAAGGCGATCCATATTCAAAACCTACAGTTTCTGCTGATCTACTCAAGCGGCCATTTATCCGCCTGATGAGCGCTGGCATAGCTGATTCAGTTCAAATATTTTGGAGTTTGACCGATGGCACGTGTCGTTCGCTTTCATGAGCTCGGTGGTCCCGAGGTCCTGCGCATCGAGAATGTTGACACGCCTGCGCCCGCGAGCGGTGAGATTCAGATCCGCGTCAAGGCGTTGGGCATAAACCGCGCCGAGGCGCTGCTGCGTTCGGGGACCTACATCCAGACCGCGCCGTTGCCTTCCGGTCTTGGGCTCGAGGCGGCGGGTATCGTCGAGATGGTCGGCCAAGGCGTGGACGGGTTTGCGCCTGGCGATGCCGTCAGCATCGTGCCGCCATTATCGATGGCCCGCTGGCCTGCCTATGGTGAGATTGCCACATATCCCGCCGAGCTCGTCGTCAAGCATCCACCATCGCTGAGCTGGGAAGAAGCCGCCGCAGCGTGGATGCAATATCTCACCGCCTACGGTGCGCTGATCGACATTGCCAAACTTGGCAGGCAGAACGTTGTCGTCATCACTGCGGCCTCGAGCAGCGTCGGACTTGCCGCGATCCAGATCGCCAACATGATTGGCGCGACCCCGATCGCGGTCACACGGACGTCCGCCAAGAAGCGGGCTTTGCTTGAGTTCGGCGCGGCCCACGTCATCGCCTCGGCAGAGGAGGACCTGGAAGCCAGGTTGAAGCGAATCGCCGGCCCGGACGGCGTGCGCGTGGTGTTCGATGCCGTCGGCGGCCCGATTTTCAAGCCTCTGACGGCAGCGATGGCACCGGGTGGCATTCTCATCGAATATGGCGGCTTGAGCCTCGACCCGACACCCTTTCCGCTACCTGCAGTGCTGGCAAAGACACTGACGCTGCGCGGTTATCTCGTCCATGAGATCGTGCGCGATCCGGTCCGGCTGCAGGCCGCCAAGGCGTTCATCCTCGACGGACTGAGCTCGGGTTCGCTGAAGCCGGCAATCGCCAGAACCTTTCCGTTCGACCAGATCGTCGAGGCGCACCGCTATCTCGAATCGAACGAGCAATTCGGCAAGATCGTCGTGACCGTTTGACCGGGCATTTATCGGCCTCACGCCTGCGCCGCCAGCCAGTCCCGCACCTTGCGGGCGTTGTCGCTGAGTTCGCGGTTCTTCGACCAGATGACATGAAAGCCCTTGCCGGTCGTCATCGTGTGGCCGGTGACGCGCACCAGCAGCCCTGATGCCAGCAGCCGCTCCGCGAGGTGACCCCAGCCGAGCGCGATGCCTTGCCCTTCCATGACTGCCTGGATCACCAGCGCATAGTCGTTGATGCGCAAGCCGCGTCCGGCATCGGCGATGTCGACACCGGCCGAGGCGAACCATTCGTCCCAGCTCGCGGCCTCGCGAAACGGCTCTTCAAGATGGATAAGGCGGTGCGATTGAAGGTCCGCGACACCCTCCGGCAGCCCGAACCGTGCCACATAACTAACACCGGCAACGGGGAATATCACCTCATCGGCCAGCGGCAGCGAATGATAATCCGGCCATTCCCTGGGCTCGCCGCCGCGGACGCCGAGCGGGATGTCTTCGGCGATGATGTCGAGATCGCGGTCGGCGGTCTGGATGCGCAGGTCGATGCCCGGCAATTCGTCGCGAAACTGCTGCAGGCGCGGCATCATCCAGAACGAGGCAAAGGCGGTCGAGGCGGCGAGTGTCACATGCGCGCCGACGGCGATCTGGCGCAGATCCTCCGCCGACTTGCGAATGTGCGACAGGCCGAGCGAGACGTCGGCATGGAAGCGGTCGCCGGCCTCGGTCAGGCTGACTTGCCGGTGGCGGCGCTGGAAGAGTTTGGCGCCGAGCTGCTCTTCGAGCCCACGGATCGCATAGGAGACGGCAGCCTGCGTCATGCCGAGCTCGCGCCCGGCGGCGGTAAAGCTCGACAGCCGCCCCGCGGCCTCGAAAACGATCAGGCTGCCGGCCGACGGCAGCAGGTGGCGCAAGCTTCGCATAAGCTGAGCTTATACAAGAGATCAGGATTTTCCAGCGTCACAGCCGCATTTTGTCTGGCTAGATTGGTCGAGACAGGAAGATGGAGCCTTCATGAACGCACCGGCCGTTGAAGTGAGCGAACACACCAACCGCCGCAGCGGCGGCCGCCTGGGGCGCAAGGCGCTGCGGGGCGCACCCATAGCGTCGTTTCCAACCCTGGTCCGTCAGATTCCCGTCTATCAGATGGTCCCGGACGAGGCGGTTGAGCTGATCCACCAGGAGTCACTCTCCATCCTCGAAGAAGTCGGATGCGAGTTCCGCGACGACGAGGCGATCGCAATGTGGAAGGCGGCGGGCGCCGATGTCTCGGAGACAAGGGTCCGGATCGACCGCGCCCTGCTGATGGAGCTCATCTCGAAGGTCCCGTCGGAGTTCACGCTCAATGCGAGGAACCCCCAGCGTTCCGTACGTGTGGGTGGAAACAACTCCATCTTCGTGCCGATGTACGGAGCGCCTTACGTGCGCGACCTCGACAACAACCGGCGCTACGGCACACTCGCCGACCTCAACAATTTCCACAAGCTCGCCTACATGGCGCCGGCGCTGCACTCGTCGAGCTCGATCATCTGCGAGCCGATGGAAATCGCGGTGCCGAAACGTCACCTCCACATCATCCATTCGGCGCTGAAGCACTCCGACAAGCCGTTCATGGGCATCGTGACCTCCAGGGATCGAGCCGAAGACACGATGGCGATGGCAGGCATCGTGTTCGGCGAGGATTTTGTCCGCGACAACCCGGTTCTGGTGTCGATCACCAACTGCAATTCGCCGCTGGTGTGGGACGCCACCATGCTGGACGCGATGAAAGTCTATGCGCGCCACAACCAGCCGCTGATCCTCGCCCCCTTCGCCCTTTGCGGCGCCTCGACTTCGGCCTCTGCCGTCGGTGCGGTCGCGCAGGTCAATGCCGAAGCGCTGGCGGGCGTCGCGTTCACACAGCTCCTGCGTCCGGGTTCGCCGCAGATCTACGGACAGTTCATGGTGACGGTCGACATGAAGACCGGCGCTCCCATGGGCGGCACGCCGGAGGCGGCCCAGATGATGTATCTCATGGGCGCCCTGGCGCGGAAGTATCGTCTGCCGTGGCGCACGTCCGGTTTCCATGTCGGCTCGAAGCTGAACGACGCCCAGGCGGGCTACGAGGCGAACATGCTGATGCATGCCGCCATCCTTGCCGGCGCCAACTACATCTGGCACTCCGCCGGTTGGCTCGAAGCCGGCCTGACCTGCGGCTATTCGAAATTTGCCACCGACTGCGAGCAGCTTGTCGGCTGGTATAAATATGCTGGCGGGCTGCCATTCGACGATTTCAAGGAGGCTATGGCGGCTATCCGCGAGGTCGGACCGCAGGGCCATTTCCTCGGCACCCAGCACACGCTTGAACATTTCGAGTCCGCCTTCTTCATACCGAGCATCATGGACTTCAATTCATTCGAACAGTGGAAGGCGGAAGGAGCAAAGGACCACGACACCCGCGGCCGCGAGAAAGCGCGCAACATGCTCGCCGATTATGAGGAGCCGAAGCTCGATGAGGGCATCGCCGATGGTCTCAAAGATTTGATTGCGCGGCGCGAGGAGAAACTGCCGGACAGCGTTAGTTGATCACGGGCGAAGACCCGATGCGAACCATAAGGGAGGAAAAAATGACACTCTTCAGAAGCAACGGCGATAGCGTACCGAGCGCCATCGAAGCAATGGCCAGCGAGGCGCGCGCCGGTCGCGTCGACCGGCGGGAGTTTCTGGCCCTGGCAAGCGCTTTCGGCGCATCGACGGCCCTTGCCTACGGCATGATTGGACTTGCCGTGCCGGAGCGGGCTTTGGCTGAAGAGCCGAAGAAAGGCGGAACGCTGCACGTTTCGATGTCGGTGAAGGCGCAAAAGGACACGCGCACCTACGACTGGGTGGAACTTGCGAACATTTCACGCTGCTGGCTCGAGCCGCTCGTACGCTACACCCGCCAGTTCACATTCGAGCCGGTTCTGCTCGAAAGCTGGGAGGTCAACGACGACGCCACCGAATACGTGCTGCATGTGCGCAAGGGCATCGCCTGGAACAACGGCGATGCTTTCAACGCCGATGACGTGGCCTACAATCTGACGCGCTGGTGCGAGAAGGCTGCCGCCGGCAATTCGATGGCCGCGCGCGTCGGTGCGCTGATCGATGCAAAGACCGGCAAGGCCAGGGAAGGGGCGATCACCAAGGTCGACGACAACACGGTGAAGCTGAAGCTGAACGAGCCGGACGTCTCGCTGATCCCGAACTTCACCGACTATCCGGCGCTGGTGGTCCATCGCAACTTCGACGCCGACGGCGCCAATCCGATCGAGAAGCCGATTGGCACCGGGCCGTTCGAACTGGTGTCTTATGCGGTCGGCCAGAAAGCGGTCGTCAAGCGTCGTGAGAATGGCAAATGGTGGGGCGGTGAAGCGCTTCTCGACGGCGTCGAATTCATCGACTACGGAACCGATTTCAACGCCTCGATAAATGCATTCGACTCCGGCGAAATCGACCTCAATTTCGAGACGCCGGCCGACTTCATAGACATTCTCGACAAGATGGGGCTGGTCAAATCGGAGGTCGCGACAGCGACCACGCTCGTCGCCCGGACCAACATCACGAACAAGCCCTATGACGACAAGCGGGTTCGCAACGCCCTCCAGATGGCCGTCGACAACAAAGCGGTGCTCGAACTTGGCTACGCCGGGCGAGGCACTGTTGGTGAAAACCACCACGTCAGCCCGATTCATCCGGAATACTACGCGCTGCCCAAGAAGACACGCGACGCCGCGGGCGCGAAGAAGCTTATGGCCGATGCCGGGCAGGACGACTTCGAGCATGAACTGATCACCGTCGAGGACGATTGGCAGAAGAACACCGGCGACGCTATTGCCGGCCAGCTGCGCGATGCCGGGATCAAGGTGAAGCGCACCGTGCTGCCGGGATCGACATTCTGGAACGACTGGACGAAATACCCCTATTCGATGACCATCTGGTACATGCGCCCGCTTGGCGTACAGGTGCTGGCGCTCGGCTATCGCACCGGCGAGGCCTGGAACGAAACCGGCTACTCGAACCCTGATTTCGACGCCAAGCTCAAGCAGGCTCTTTCGCTCATCGACGTCGAGAAGCGCCGCGAGGTCATGAAGGACATCGAGCAGATCCTGCAAGATTCGGGCGTCATCATTCAGCCGTTTTGGCAGAAGCTGTTCAGCCACATGAACGAGAAGGTGAAGAACTACGGTGTCCACCAAACCTTCGAGATGGATCTCCAGAACGTCTGGCTGAACGCCTGAGTTGCCAGCAGAGGACGCGTTGCAGGATTTCATGGACCGCAAGAAGGCCGACGGGCAAGATGCGTGGTACTGATAGCTTCCGTCAGTGAACAATCGGGGACACCCATGAAACTGCCACTTTTTGTTGCCGCGCTTTCGATGGCCGTGCCGGCGGCCGCGTTTGCCGGCCCTGCTGCCAACGCCGTGAAGTTCTTTTATGTCCCGTCGGTCAAGTTCGAGGCCGATGCGCAATATCGCGACCGCTTCACCGAACCGGTGACGAAACTGTTCGAACTGAACGACAATGCGGCAAAGAACCATCCGGATGAAGTTCCCTGCATCGACTTCGCCCCTGGTCTCGATGCGCAGGACTATGACGAGAAGACCGTGGCCAAGACGCTGACGCTGGCCGAAACGCTGGATGGCGACAGCGCCGAGGTGACGGCGACGTTCAACCTTTTTCCGGAAGGCGATGGTTCCAAACGCGAAATGGTCTGGTCGTTGAAGAAGATCGACGGCCAGTGGAAGGTCGCCGACATTACCTCGAAGACCAGCGGCTGGACCCTGAGTGCGCTCGAATGCCTGGCCGGGCAGTCGCCGGAGTGATGCCGTGCTTCGCTGCCGTCCCTGGATTTTGGCGACTGCGTGCCTGCTGGCCGGATTGAGCAGCGCCGCCGCTCAGGACCTGTTCGGCGCGCCGCCCGCAAACGCGCCGGCCGACAGTGCGGCACCTCCGCCGGCAGTTTCGCCGCCGGCAGAAAACGCGCCGGCCGCAGCCGTGCAGCCGGGCTCGCCGACCGCGGTGGTGAAGCCGTTCTACGAGCATGCCGGGCTCGAGGTCGATCCGGCTCAGCGGGGCCATTTCACCGACCCGGCAAAGTCGGTGCTGGACAAGAGCGACGCGCTGCGGAAGTCGGGGCAGGGCGAGTGCCTCGATCCCAACATGGCGCTCGACAATTCCGAATACGACAAGGCGGAGATCGACAAGAGCCTGAAGACCATCGAAGCGATCAAGGGCGACGAGGCCAAGGTCGTCGTCGCTTTTGTCGTCGCCGGCAATCCGCACCGGCTGGAATGGAAGTTCAAAAAGATCGATGGCGACTGGAAGATATCGGACCTGCTCTCGGTGACCGGCGAATGGGCGCTAAGCCAATACCAGTGTGAGTGAGAACGGAACCGATGAAGATCACCAACATCCGCGTCACCCACGTCAACGTCCCGCTCGATGCTCCGTTCTGGTGGACGGCTGGTCTCTACGGCGGCGCCTCGAAATCGATCATCGAGGTCGAGACGGACGAAGGCGTGGTCGGACTGGGCGAGGCGCCATGGTGGCATTTCGGCGAGGTGATCAAGGCCGAGATCGCGCCGGCGCTGATTGGCGCCGATCCCCTCGACATCGCCGACTGCGAGGCGCGCTGCGTGCCGCCCTGGCAGATTACCGCCAACACCGGCGAGAATGCAGCCACGGTGGCGTTCGGCGCCGTCGAACTGGCGCTGTGGGATATAAGAGGCAAGGTCTTCGGCATGCCGCTCTACAAGCTGCTCGGCGGCGCGGTGCGCAAGGACATTCCGTTTTCGGAATATTTCGCCTTTCGCCCCGCTCACGGCGGAGCCGGCGGCGAGATGACCGCCGAAGCGATCGTCGACTACTGTCTCGGCATGCGAGAACAGCACGGCTCGACGATTTTCGAGGGCAAGCTGATCATGGGCGATCCCGAGCACGAGATCAGGACAGTGCGCATGCTGCGCGAGGCGCTTGGCGATAAAGCGCAGATCAAACTCGATTCCAACATGCAGTGGTCGCTGACCACAGCGCGCTGGGTGCTGCGCGAGATCGAGCCGTTCAACATCCGCAACTACGAGGATCCGGTCGCGACCTTCGAGGAGATGGCTGCGCTGCGCCAGCATTCGCGCATTCCGTTCTCGACGCACATCCCGGATCTCAGACGGGCAGTCGCGCTCGGTGCGCCGGATTACTTCGTCTGCAATTTCGCAGCACTCGGCGGATTGTCGAAAACTCTGAAATTCATCGCCGCCTGTGAGGCGATGGGCAAGGGGTTCTGGTGCTATTCGAACGATCTCGGCATCATGACATCGGCTTATCTGCACGTCGTGGCGGCGACACCGTGGATCACCGAGGCGTCGCAGTCGTTGTTTCGCTGGCAGATCGGCGATGTCATCAAGGACGGTCCTTTCCGCCAGACGGGCAATACGGTGCGCGTGCCGGAGGGTGACGGGCTGGGCGTCGAACTCGATCCGGCGGCAATGAAACGCTGGTCAGCGCACTTTGCCGAACACGGGCCGATGCACCATTTCAGCGACCCGAACAGCCCCAGCCGCTACCGGCGGCTGCCGCTCAACTGATGCGAAGTGCACGTGACCGATCGATGAGAAGAGGTCCTGTCGTGGTTGCTTTATTCGCGGCGGTTTGCGTCCTGGCCTGCGCTGTCACCTGGGAGGCAGGAAGCCACGCGGTGGCCCGCGTCCCTCAGCAAAGCTTCACGCTGCCTGTGGGGTTACCGGTGGAGCGCATCGTTCTGAAGCGGGAGGGCGCGCCCGACCTTGCCGGTTGGGTGGCGGATCGGCAGGACAGTTGCGGAACAATCGTGCTGTTACACGGACGTGGTTCAAACAAGCTGGCCATGGTTCCACGAGCGAAGCTGCTTTTCGAAAGCGGCTACTCGATCGTGCTGTTCGATCTGTCGGGACATGGCGAAAGCGGCGGCGATATCAGAGGCTTTGGTTACATCGAACGGCAGGACGCCAGCCGCATCCTCGCCTTTGCCCGGCAACGCTTCGCCGGTCGCAAGGTGGCGGCCATCGGCTCGTCGCTCGGTGCGGCTGCTTTTGTATTTGGCGCTCAGCAGGAGCATGCCGACGCCTATGTCCTGGAGCAGCTCTACGCGACTTTGCTGGAAACCACGGCGTTGCGAGCGCCCTTGCCTATGTTGCGCGACGTACAGGCGACCATCCTCTTGGCGCAGATGCAGCTCCGCCTTGGCTTCGGGGTAGATGATGTCAGGCCGGTCGATCGCATCGGCGCGATTGATCGGCCGATATTGCTGCTAGCAGGCAATTCGGATCCGTTTGTCGCTCGCAGCCAGACACTGGCGTTGAAAGATGCGGCAGGCGCTGACGCAAAGCTGGTCTGGTTCGACGGCGCGCGGCATGTTGATCTCCATCGCTATGACCAACAGCGGTACCGCGACGCGGTGATGCCTTTCCTGGAGACCAACCTGTGCCGGACCGGGATCAGGTGAGCCGCTCCGTCCGATCAGCCGCGCCCGCGATAGGCGGCGACGCCGGTGTCGGGCAGCCACACACCTTCCGGCGGCGCGCCGGTTTGCCAGAACACGTCGATCGGAATGCCACCGCGCGGATACCAGTAGCCGCCGATGCGCAACCACAATGGCTTGGTCGCGGCGATGATGCGGCGGCCGATCATGACGGTGCATTCTTCGTGGAAGGCGCCATGGTTGCGAAACGAGGTCATGAACAGCTTGAGCGACTTCGATTCCACCAGCAGCGCATCGGGTGCGTAGTCGATGACGATATGGGCGAAGTCCGGCTGGCCGGTGACCGGGCAGAGCGAAGTGAATTCCGGGCAGGTGAAGCGAACGATGGCCGGCGGGCCGTCGCCGCGCGAAAACGGCACGGTTTCCAGGACTGCCGCTTCAGGGCTCTGTGGCGCCTCGACGTTGGTGCCGAGCTGGGTGAGGTTTTTCGTATCGGTCATGAGCAGGTTCCTTGCTGCATGTCGCCCAAAACTGCGCAGCGATTTTGGGACAGCGACATGCGTAAAAACAAAATTTGCCGCTCATTAGCACAATTTGAAACAGCAGGAAGACGATGACCAGCAACGACCCGCTCCTCCAGCCCTATCAGCTCAAGCATCTGATGCTGAAGAACCGGGTGATGTCGACCAGCCATGAGCCGGCCTATTCCGAGGACGGCATGCCGAAGGAACGCTACCGGCTCTACCATGCCGAAAAGGCCAAGGGCGGCATGGCGCTGACCATGACCGCCGGTTCGGCGATCGTCTCGCGCGACAGCCCGGCCGCTTTTGGCAATCTGCATGTCTATGACGACCGCATCGTGCCGTGGCTCGCCGAGCTTACCGATGCCTGCCACGAGCACGATTGCAAGGTGATGATACAGATCACCCATCTCGGCCGCCGCACCGGTTGGAACAAGGCCGACTGGCTGCCCGTGCTGTCGGCTTCGCCGGTGCGCGAACCGGCCCATCGCGCCTTTCCCAAGACTATCGAGGACTGGGATATCGAGCGCATCGTAGCCGACTATGCGGCGGCCGCGCAGCGCTGCCAGGCTGCCGGCCTCGACGGCATCGAGTTCGAAGCCTACGGCCATCTGATGGACGGTTTCTGGTCGCCGGCCACCAACCAGCGCGACGACGATTTCGGCGGCTCGCTCGACAACCGGCTGCGCTTCACCGGAATGGTGCTCGACGCGGTGCGTGCCGCGGTCGGCGAAAAGTTCGTCGTCGGCATCCGCATGGTCGCCGACGAGGATTTCGAGAAAGGCCTGTCGAAACAGGAGGGCGTCGAAATCGCCAGGCGGCTGGCCGGCTCCGGCAAGGTCGATTTCCTCAACATCATCCGTGGCTCGATCGAGACCGATGCGGCGCTGACCAAGGTCATCCCGGTGACCGGCATGCGGTCGTCGCCGCATCTCGACTTTGCCGGCGAGATCAGGGCAGCGACGAAATTCCCGACCTTCCATGCGGCGCGGATTTCCGACGTCGCCACCGCGCGTCACGCCATCGCCACCGGCAAGCTGGACATGGTCGGCATGACGCGCGCCCACATTGCCGACCCGCATATCGTCAAAAAAGTGATGGAGGGCCGCGAGCACGAGATCCGCCCTTGCGTCGGCGCCACCTATTGCCTCGACCGCATCTATGAGGGCGGCGAGGCGCTGTGCATCCACAATGCGGCGACGGGCCGCGAGGCTGATATCCCCCATATTATTCCGAAAACCGAGGGACCGAAGCGGAAGGTGGTCGTCGTCGGTGCCGGCGCCGGCGGGCTGGAGGCGGCGCGCGTCGCCGCCGAGCGCGGGCACCAGGTGACGGTGCTGGAAGCATCGAGCCAGGCCGGCGGCCAGGTGCGGCTGGCAACGCAAAACCCGCGCCGCAAGGAATTGATCGGCATCATCGACTGGCGCCTGGCCGAACTCGACCGGCTGGGCGTCGAGATCCGCTACGACAAATGGGCGGAGACGGACGACGTGCTGGCGCTGTCGCCGGACGTGGTGGTGGTCGCCACCGGCGGCCTGCCGCAGAACCCGCCTCTGACGGCGGGCGACGATCTCGTCACCTCGAGCTGGGACATCATGGCCGGCAGCGTCAAGCCGGCCGAGAACGTGCTGCTCTATGACGACAATGGCGGCCATCAGGGCATGGGTGCCGCCGAACTGATCGCCAATAGCGGCGCCAGGCTGGAGCTGGTTTCACCAGAGCGCTTCTTCGCCCCGGAAATGGGCGGCATGAATCATGTGCCCTACATGCGCGCCTTCCAGGAAAAGGGTGTCACGGTGACCATCAACACACGGCTACGTTCTGTGCGGCGTGAAGGCAACCAGCTGATCGCCGAGCTCGCCTCCGACTTCGCCGATGGCTGGCGCGGCGAGCGGCGGGTCGACCAGGTGGTGGTCGAGCACGGCACGCTGCCGCTCGACGATCTCTACCTGGCGCTGAAGCCGCTGTCGAAGAACGCCGGCGCGATCGATTACGAAAAACTGATCAATGGCGGCGACATCTTTCCTGCGCGCAATCCGCAAGGCGGTTTCGTCGTCTTTCGCATCGGCGACGCGGTAGCTTCACGCAATATCCACGCTGCGATCTATGACGGCATCAGGTTCGGCTTGCGAATCTGAGGAATATTTTGGATTGATTGGTGGCGCGCAGCCGAACCTCCGTACGGAGAGCCACCACGGTACGTCGGTCCGGTCTGCGCGCCGCGCACGCCGCCGGCCATCGCCGGGCACCGTACGATCTTGCGATTGCGGCAGGACGTTCAAAACATCCTGGCGGTGGCCATGCAGAACACGGTGATGACCAGCAGGCCGCCGGCGATGCGTTCGCCCTTTGTCATCTTGGCGCGCAACTGGGTTTGCTTCGCCGCATCAGCGCCGGCCAACTGCCTGCTGGCGGAACCCACCAGCGCGCCCTGAACCCCGGCGGCGATTAACGCCGTCAAGATGCCGAGCGCCAAGACCTTCTCCATCGAGCCGAAAGAGCCGTTGTGGAAGAAATACCACAGCAGCAAGCCGGTGAGGAAAACCACGCCGGCTGCGCCCATTTGCGGCCGGAAGAAACGTTCCGCCCTGATCTCCGGTTCGCGGGCGACCGCGATGGTGGTGCCGGCCCAGAACACGCCCGCCATGACGTGAAGGCCGAGGACGATGATGTAGACATATTGCATGACCGCATTTCCTCTCTTGCCCACCGCCAGGCATATCGATAGATATCAAATGATTAGATGTCAACGCATAAGCTCGAGCCGGTTCCATAGGCTTTGCCCTTGTTCTAGTGTCGGATCATGACACCCTTTGACCGCCCGCCGATCGGGATGAATCTCGCGCGCACCGCCAAGCTGGTTGCGCAGGCTTTCGACGCTGCCTTGGTCGAGGCAGGCGGCACGCTGCCGGTCTGGGTCACGTTGCTGTCGGTCAAGTCGCGGGAGCTGGCCAACCAACGCGAGCTCGCCGGCATGATCGGCATCCGGGGCGCAACGCTGACCCACCACCTCAACGCCATGGAGACGCAAGGCCTGCTGATGCGCCGCCGCGATCCCGAGAACCGCCGGGTTCACCAGGTGGAGCTGACCCAAGCCGGAGAAGCGCTGTTCCTGCAATTGCGCACCGCCGCGTTAGCCTTCGACAAGCGGCTGCGGAAAGGACTGTCCGACGACAGGCTGGCAGAGTTTGCACAGGTGCTGGCCGCGTTGCGGGCCAATGTCAGTTGATACCGATTGGACCGCAACCCTTGTTCCAAGCCGTCTGCAATGTTATATGACCATGGTAGTCATATGCGAGGGTGGCAACATGCGCGAAATTCAGTTGAAAGACGCCAAGGCGACGCTTTCGGCAGTCGTCGATCAGGCAGTTGCAGGAGAGCCTGCCATTATCACACGCCACGGTCGGAAGCAGGCCGTCATCCTGTCGTTCGAAGATTATCAGCGGCTGTCTCGGGTGCCGAGCTTCGGGCGGCTGCTGGCGGCTTTTCCCGGGGACAAGGACGACATTCCGCCTCGTTCCCGTAAGCCGGCTCGCAAGGTTGCGTTGTAGCGCGGCGACCAGCCCTGATGTTTCTGCTGGACACCAACATCATCTCGGCAATGGCTCCAGCCAGGAAGGTTGATCGGGCGGCGCTGATGGCATGGCTCGATATGGCGAGCGAATACCTGTTCCTATCCGTTGTGACTGCGTCCGAAATCGCGGCGGGGATAGCGAAGGCGGAGCGCGACGGCGCGACCACAAAGGCCGCGCTGCTACGCGACTGGTGGCAGGCAGTCGAGCACCTTTACGGGGCAAGGATTCTGCCCTTCGATTTGCGAGCCGCGCATGCCGCGGGTTCTATTCTTGATCGCGCAAGGGCTCATCGGCCGGGATTTGAAGATATAGCGATTGCTGCTACGGCCGAGCTTCACGGCCTGGTGATACTGACGGATAACGAGCGTCATTTCGCACCACTTGGGGTGCCGATGCTCAATCCGCTGAGAAACCTGCCGCCATTGCAGTAGTTCCGACTTTCCTACGCCCGGCAGCCCTGCAGCACCGTCAGCCTGGCCTTCTTGGGCGTTCGCGCCACCAGCCATTCGCGCACGCTGTCCGGCGGCATCGGGAAAGCGATGGAATAGCCTTGCACCTGGTCGCAGCCGATCGCCATCAGCGAGTCGAGCTCGGCTTCGGTTTCGGCGCCCTCGGCAACGATCGAGATGCCGAGACCGCGGGCGAGCTCGGTGAGGGCACGCACGATCTTGGTGTTGCCGCTGTTCTCGTTGATGTTCTGGACGAACCGGCGGTCGATCTTCAGCCGATCGATCTCGTTTGGATTGACATGGCTGAGCGATGCGTAGCCGGTGCCGAAATCATCGAGCTCAAGATGGATGCCGGCGGCGCGGATGTGCCGCAGCTTTGCCGCGATACCGGTCTTCTCGTCGTCGAGGATGACGGATTCGACGATCTCCAGCGACAGTTTGTGCGCTGGCAGGCCAGCCCTCTCCAGCATGTCGAACAGGAAGACTTCGAAATCTGTCTCGCGCAGCTCCGAGCCGGATACATTGACGGCGATCCGTCCGAAGGCGATGCCTGCGCGGTTCCATTCGGCTGCTTCGTCGATCGCCTTGGCGATGACGATGCGGCCGATCTCGGGCATGAGACCGCATTTTTCCGCGATCGGAATGAACTCGCCCGGCGCGATCATGCCGCGCTCGGCATGTCTCCAGCGAACCAGAGCCTCGATGCCGCTGATGGCGCCGTCCGACAGCGAGACTTGCGGCTGGAAATAGACTTCGAACGCCTTCTCCGAGATAGCGGTCCTGATATCGAGCTCGAGCTGCTTGCGATAATCGAGTTCGTGCCTCAGCTCCTCGGAGAAGAACGACAAGCTGCCGCCGCCCTGCTTCTTGGCGGAATACAGCGCCAGATCGGCATGGACGAGCAGATCCTGCGCATTATCGGCGTCGACAGGGTAGACCGCAATCCCGGCACTTACGCCCGGATGGATTGTCGTGCCTCGAAAGACGATCGGCTTGTTGAGCTTGGTCAGGATGCGCCGGGCGACGGTATCGATGTCCTCGGTGCTGCCGGCACCGTTGAGAATCATGACGAATTCATCGCCGCCGAGCCGCACGTTGAGATCCGACGTACGGCACGAATCACGCATGCGCTGCGCAGCCGCCACCAGCACATAATCGCCGGCGGCGTGGCCGAACGTGTCGTTGATCTGCTTGAACCGGTCGAGATCGAACTGCACCACGGCAACCCGTTCACGCCGTCGCCGCGCGGCATTGATCAGCGTATCGAAATGCTCGGTCAAAAAGGTGCGGTTGTGCAGGCCGGTCAGCCCGTCATGCACGGCGATAAAGGCCATGGAATTGCGCGCATCGACCAGCTCGCGCGTCCTGCGCAGGATGGCATTCGACATTGGCCTGAAAATGAAAAGCGCCACCAGCACGATGACGCCGATGGTCGAGTAGAACAATGTGCGGTTAAGATCGAGAAGTGTTTCGGATCGCTGGTCTGCAAAGGCACTGATGCGCTGGCCAAGTGCGGCATAGCCCGACAATGTTGCGTTGGCAACGGAAGCGTTCAGGTTGACGCGCTCCTCTCCGCCTTTGTAGCCACCATTGCCGGCCATGTTGAGCCGCGATTCGAATGACGAGATCAGGCGTTCGCCGTTGGCGATAAGCCCGACCGAGAAATAGTCGAGATGGTACGGCTTGGCGAAAAGTACGCTCTCGATCGATCTCGGATCGAACCTTGCCGGCGACGCCGGATCGGCGGCGGTCCGTTCGAGCAGCAGATCGTAGTTCTCCTCGAACTCCACCGTCGCTTGCTTGAGCGCGCTAACCAGGGCCGGCTGCTGGTCGCGTGAGGCGGTACCGGTGGCGCCGGCAAGGAAGACGATGCGCTGCGATAGGGCTTTTTGTGTGCTGACCACATCGAGCAGTGCCTGGTTGTGCTGCTGGGCCGCCATCATCTGCTGCAGCAGGATGAAGGAGGCCACGACCATGGCGGCGATGATCAGCAGAGCCAGCCAGTAGCCGGATTTGATCAGGAGTATGAGCCTGCCCGAAACGGCGTGCACCGGCTGCTGTGACATTTTCTGAGGCGGCCCTCTCGCCAACGAATTCTTGTGCGACAACCTTTGGCTTCAAAGTGTTAACAGGTTTGGGACGGCAGCATGCCGGCGGCGGCGACCGTGGCGAGAAACCCGCAAAGTGGTTATTGCAATCTTTCGCGGCGCCTCCGCATTTGAACATCGTGGCCTCTGCCGTGCCATTGCCGCCACCGAAGCGGTCGCTTTTGCGATGGATTTTTCGTCCGCGCGGCGCGACAGTCCTCATCGATCTCAACAGGGCCTGATCATGACCGAAGCATTCCTTTCCCACATCGACAGCGAGCTTGAAGGACTGAAATCGGCCGGCCTTTACAAATCGGAACGGGTGATAACCTCGACCCAATCGGCCGAGATCGAGGTCGGCGGCGAGAAGGTGCTGAATTTCTGCGCCAACAATTATCTCGGCCTCGCCGACAGCGCCGAACTGCGCGAGGCGGCCAAGCAGGCGCTCGACCGGTACGGCTACGGCATGGCATCCGTGCGCTTCATCTGCGGCACGCAGGAAGAACACAAGCAGCTCGAGGCGACCATTTCTGACTTCCTCGGCATGGAGGACACCATCCTCTACGGCTCCTGCTTCGACGCCAATGGCGGCCTGTTCGAGACGCTGCTCGGCGAGGAGGATGCGGTCATCTCCGATGCGCTGAACCACGCCTCGATCATCGACGGGGTACGGCTGTCGAAGGCAAAGCGCTTCCGCTACGCCAACAACGACATGGCCGATCTGGAGGCGCGGTTGAAAGAGGCGCGCGACTGTCGGTTCCGGCTGATCGCCACCGACGGCGTGTTCTCGATGGATGGCATCATCGCCAATCTGAAAGGCGTCTGCGACCTCGCCGACAAATACGATGCGATGGTCATGGTCGACGACAGCCATGCTGTTGGCTTCGTCGGCAGGAACGGCCGTGGCTCGGCCGAACATTGCGGCGTCGAGGGCAGGGTGGACATCATCACCGGTACGCTGGGCAAGGCATTGGGTGGCGCGTCCGGCGGCTACACGTCGGGCAGGAAGCAGGTGGTCGACTGGCTGCGCCAGCGCTCGCGCCCCTATCTGTTTTCCAACACGCTGATGCCGGCGATCGCTGGCGCTTCGATCCGGGTTTTCGAGATGATCCGCAATGGCGATGCGTTGCGCCAGCGCCTATATGCCAATGCGGCGCGGTTTCGCTCCGAGATGGGCAAGCTCGGTTTTACTCTGGCCGGCGCCGACCATCCGATCATCCCGGTGATGCTGGGCGACGCGACGCTGGCGCAGGAAGTGGCGGCGCGGATGCTGAAGCGCGGCATCTATGTCATCGGCTTCTCGTTCCCGGTGGTGCCGAAGGGCCAGGCGCGCATCCGCACGCAGATGTCGGCCGCCCATTCCGGCGCCGACATCGAACGCGCGGTTGGGGCGTTCGCCGCAGTCGGTCGCGAACTCGGCGTGATTTCCTGAGCGGCCGGATCAAGAGATTCAAGCGACTAAGGTTCTGGGGACAAAAGAATGTCGAACATGATGAAGGCGCTGGTCAAGGCCAAGGCCGAGCCGGGCATCTGGATGGAAGAAGTGCCGGTGCCGGAAATCGGTCCGAACGACGTGCTGATCAAGATCAGGAAGACGGCGATCTGCGGCACCGACGTACACATCTACAATTGGGACCAGTGGGCGCAAAAGACCGTGCCGGTGCCGATGGTAACCGGCCATGAATTTGTCGGAACCGTCGCCGATTTCGGCACGGCGGTGACCGAGTACAAACTCGGCCAGCGGGTTTCCGGAGAAGGCCATATCGTCTGCGGCCATTGCCGCAACTGCCGGGCGGGCAGGGGGCATCTGTGCCGCAACACGCTCGGCGTCGGCGTCAACCGGCCGGGCGCCTTTGGCGAATACCTTGCGATCCCGCAGCACAATGTCGTGCCCATCCCCGACGATGTGCCGGACGAGATCGCCGCCATCTTCGATCCCCTGGGCAATGCCGTCCACACGGCCTTGTCTTTCGATCTGGTCGGCGAGGACGTGCTGGTCACCGGCGCCGGGCCGATCGGCATCATGGGTGCACTGGTGGCGCAGTGCGTCGGCGCGCGAAAAGTGGTCATCACCGACATCAACCCGGTGCGCCTGGCACTGGCGAAAAAGCTCGGCGTCCAGCATGTCGTCGATGCGTCGAAGGAAAAGCTGCGCGACGTCATGCCGGCGCTCGGCATGACCGAGGGTTTTGACGTCGGCCTCGAAATGTCGGGTGCCGCACCTGCCTTCCGCGACATGATCGACACCATGAACAATGGCGGCAAGATTGCCATTCTCGGCATCGCGCCGACCGGCTTCGAGATCGACTGGAACAAGGTCATCTTCAAGATGCTGCATCTGAAAGGCATCTACGGCCGCGAGATGTTCGAGACCTGGTACAAGATGATCGCGCTGGTGCAGGGTCCTCTCGATGTCAGCGGCCTGATCACCCACCGCATCGGCATCGACGACTATATTTCGGGATTTGAGGCGATGAAGAGTGGCAATTCCGGCAAGGTGGTGATGGATTGGTGAGGCATATAGGGGTGCAAGATGGCGGATAGTGAGCACGGTCGCATCATTGCCTCGCAGGCAAAGATCGTACTGAAGCCCGCCGGATTTCAACGCAAAGGGAAGTCTCGAATCTGGATCGCCGATCGCGGCTTCTGGCTAAGTGTAGTCGAGTTCCAGCCCAGCTCTTGGTCCAAAGGCACTTACCTTAACGTAGCAGTCCACTGGCTCTGGGGTTCGCTCCCTGAAACAGTTACCTTCGATCGTCCTCAGCGCATTGGACAGTTCGTTCCGTTCGAGAGCCCGGCACAGTTTCTGCTCGCGGTTGATCAAATGGCCAAGAAGGCCGTCGAAATCGATCGGGTTCACCGATCAATGTTCCCTTCCGTGCAGGCGACAGCGACAATCCTCGTGAATGAATTGCAGCCGGGCGCCTACGGCGAGTGGGCGGCCTTCCACGCCGGGGTGGCGGCCGGTTTGGCTGGTGATTTTGAAACGGCAAGGCGGCTGTTTGAAAGCGCTCAGAGACATGCGGCTTCGCAGGCGCAGCTTCTCTTGGGCTACATCGATGATCCGATAGCATTTCGAAGCCGTGTCAGAGGCTTCATTGTAGCCGAACGCGCCTACTACGGTCTAGGAGCGTTACCTGCCGCAATAGCGATCTGATTTCTACGACGGTCAAACCCATGGAGGATTTCAACCCACTGTGAGTTTTGCCTCCAGCGCCGCTACCCCACTGACAATCGCCGCCCGCTCTTCCGCACCAAGCCTCTCCAGCAGCTCGCGCTCGAACTCCTTCGCCAGCGGCACCATTTCGCGATAGGCGGCAAGCCCCGCTTTGGTCAGCGTCAGATGCTCGACGCGACGGTCTTTCTCGTCTGGCGTGCGGGTCAGCCAGCGGCGCCGCTCGAGTTCGGCGACCGCGCGCGAAACCTTGGTCTTGTGCATGGCCGATTGCTCGCCGAGCGCCGTCGCCGTCATCGTGCCGTGCTGTCCAAGTCCCGCAAGCGTGCGCCATTCGGGCCGGGTCAGGCCGTGGCGGTCCTTGTATATCCTTGAGAATTCGCGGCTGACGGCATCGGCAAGCCGATAGAGCCGGTAAGGCAGGAAGGATTCCAGCTCGAGAATTTCCATGGTTGGCCCTGACTGGGCATGCTGGCGGCTCATGCCGAAATCACCGTTGATGGTTACATTTTCAATGGTTACAAATGAAACCGGTATGGTCAACTCGGAGCATCTTTGCGGATGCGCAAACGATGCTCCGAGACCATGAATTCGGGAGGATTCCATGGCCTATTCCTACATGCCGGGTTTCGGCAACGACTTCGAGACCGAGACTCTGCCGGGCTCGCTGCCGCAAGGGCGAAACTCGCCGCAGCGGCCGGCCTACGGCCTCTATGCCGAGCAGCTTTCGGGCTCTCCTTTCACCGCGCCGCGCGGCACCAATGAGCGCTCCTGGCTTTATCGGATAAGGCCGAGCGTCAGGCACACCGGTCGCTTCAAAGCGGCGAATTATCCGCTTTGGAAAAGCGCGCCGAACGTCGGCGACCATCAGCTCGCACTCGGCCAGTATCGCTGGAGCCCCGTGCCGATGCCGAAGGAACCGACCGATTTCATCGCCGGCATGCGCTCGATCACCACCGCCGGCGACGTGCTCGGCCAGACCGGCATGGCGGCACACGTCTATGTCGCCAATCGCTCGATGGTCGACGATCATTTCTTCAACGCCGACGGCGAGTTGCTGGTCGTGCCGCAGGTTGGAGCCTTGCGCTTCGTCACCGAGATGGGTGTTATCGAACTCAGGCCGGGCGAGATTGCCGTGCTGCCACGCGGCCTGGTGTTCAAGGTCGAACTGGTCGATCCGCATGTGCGCGGCTATGTCTGCGAGAATTACGGCGCCAAGCTGACGCTGCCGGATCGCGGTCCGATCGGCGCCAATTGCTTGGCCAATCCGCGCGATTTCAAGACGCCCTGCGCCTGGTTCGAGGACAAGGACACGCCCTGTCGGCTGATCGCGAAATGGTGTGGCCAGTTCCATGTCACCGAAATCGACCATTCGCCGCTGGATGTGGTGGCGTGGCACGGCAATTATTCGCCCTACAAATATGATCTTGCGACCTTTTCGCCGGTCGGTGCGATCCTGTTCGACCACCCCGATCCGTCGATCTTCACCGTGCTGACCGCGCCGAGCGGCGAGGAAGGCACCGCCAATATCGATTTCGTCATCTTCCCGCCGCGCTGGCTGGTCGCCGAAGATACGTTCCGCCCGCCCTGGTATCACCGCAACATCATGAGCGAGTTCATGGGCCTGATTCATGGTCAGTACGATGCCAAGGAAGAGGGCTTCGTGCCCGGCGGCATCAGCCTGCACAACATGATGCTGGCTCACGGACCCGATGCGTCTGGTTTCGAAAAAGCCTCGCGCGCGGAGCTGAAACCGGTCAAGCTCGACAACACCATGGCCTTCATGTTCGAGACGCGCTTTCCGCAAATGGTGACCCGCTATGGCGCCGAGCTCGAAACCCGGCAGGACAATTACATCGACTGCTGGGCCGGCCTGAAGAAGCGCTTCAACGGCACGCCAGAGGGCGACTGGTCTTGAGCGCCGTCGCGTGACGGATCGTCTGGTGCTTCTGGGTTCGAAGGGTGGCCCGGCGCTGCGACCCGGCGGCCCGTGGCCGAGTTCGTCGCTGCTGGAGATTGGCGGCCGCACCATCGTCGTCGATTGCGGGCTGGGCGTAACGCGCGGGCTGACCGATGCCGGCATCAGCCTGAAGGCGCTCGACCTGATCTTCATCACGCATTTGCACTCCGACCATGTTCTGGAACTCGGACCTCTCATCCACACCGCCTGGACCGCCGGCCTGGCGGCGCCCGTCACTTTGTTCGGCCCGCCCGGCATCGGCCATTATTGGCAGCGCTTTTGCCAGGCGATGGAGTTCGACATCGAGATCCGCATCGCCGATGAAGGCAGGCCGGATCTCCGCGACCTGGTCTCGATCGTCGAATTTGGTGAAGGCCAGGTGGCCGAAGAGCGCGGTCTCAAAATATCGGCGCTGCGTGTCGACCACCCGCCGGTGACGGACTGCTTTGCGCTGCGCTTCGATCATGCGGGGCAAGGCATCGTCTTTTCGTCGGATACGGCGTTCTTTCCGCCATTGGCGGATTTCGCCGAGGGCGCCGACATTCTGGTCCACGAGGCCATGCTGGAAGAAGGCATCGAGCGGCTGGTCGCGAAGACCGGCAACGGCGCAAGGCTGAGGGAACACCTGCTTGCCAGCCATAGCTTTGCCGAAGAGGCGGGCCGCATTGCTAGTGATGCCAAAGTCAAAAGGCTAGTCGTCAACCACCTCATTCCGGCCGACGATCCCGAGATCGGCGAGGCCGACTGGATTGCCGCCGTCAGGAAAACATGGGCCGGCGACTTGACGATCGCCCGCGACGGCCTTGTTGTGGGGCTTGGGGAGTGAAGATGGCCAACGACAAGCTTTCGGAAGAGGTGCGAAAATCCGAGGAGACATCCTGGGCGCAGCTCTCCTTGTTTCTCGACAGGGTGGAAGACCTGCCGTCTTTCGTCCGGTTCGTCGATGCGCTGCGAAACGACCGTGAGGACGCCGACCGTAAGGAGGCGTTGCGGTCGGCAGGACCTGACATCAGCTGGAATGGCTGGGAAAACAATTCGTTAGCCACTTTTCTTGAGTCGGCTGTCGCTTGGGCCGTCACCTGGAGCAAAGACAGTCGGCGCGGCGACCCGGCGTTTCTAGCGGATGAAAATCCTTGGAAAGCCGCGGCCAGAATTATCTATGCCGGCAAATATTACGAATAAACGCCTTGGGAGGAAGCATGAAGCTTGCCACATTGAAGGACGGGACGCGCGACGGAAAGCTCATCGTCGTCTCGCGCGACCTGACGCGGTTTACCGATGCTTCGTTCCTGGTGCGGACGCTGCAGGCCGCGCTCGACGACTGGCATCGCATCGCGCCGCATCTCGCTGCGATGGCCGAATCGCTGGAGAATAATGCGGTGCCGTCTGCCCGCTTTCACGAACATGACGCTCATTCGCCGCTGCCGCGCGCCTACCAATGGGCCGACGGCTCGGCCTATGTGAACCACGTCGAGCTGGTGCGAAAGGCGCGCGGCGCCGAGATGCCGGCAAGCTTCTGGACCGATCCGCTGATCTACCAGGGCGGCTCGGACGCTTTCCTCGCACCGCGCGACCCGATCCGCATGGTCGACGACGCCCTTGGCATCGACATGGAAGGCGAGGTCGCCGTCATCGTCGACGACGTGCCGATGGGCGCAAGCCTCGACGAGGCGAGGGCGGCGATCCGGCTGGTCTTGCTGGTCAACGATGTAACGCTGCGCGGCCTGACCGGACCCGAGCTCGCCAAGGGGTTCGGCTTCTACCAGTCGAAACCGTCATCTGCCTTTTCGCCGGTTGCGGTGACGCCGGACGAGCTGGGCGATGCCTGGGACGGCGGCAAGGTCAGCCTGCCGCTGCTGGTCGATCTCAACGGCAAGCCGTTCGGCCGGGCGAACGCCGGCATCGACATGACCTTCGACTTTCCGGCGCTGATTGTTCACGCCGCAAAAACGCGGCCGCTGGCCACCGGCACCATCGTCGGTTCGGGCACCGTCTCCAACAAGCTCGACGGCGGGCCGGGCAAGCCTGTCTCGGCGGGCGGCGCCGGCTATTCCTGCGTCGCCGAGCTGCGTATGATCGAGACCATCGAAACCGGCGAACCGAAAACGCCGTTCCTGCGCTTTGGCGATAGCGTGCGCATCGAGATGAAGGACAGGGGTGGGCATTCGATCTTCGGCGCCATCGAGCAGAGGGTCGAGAAGTACGAGGGGGCAAGAGAATGACGGGCGAGACATTCTATCTGCTGTGCGGTGTCTGGGCCCTTGTCATGCTGGCGATCTTCATCCTGGCGATCCGCCTGAGCTATCGCATCGAGGCGCGCTCGCCAGGCCTGACCAACCGCAGCGGCTTTCCGCGCAAGGCGATGATGTTTCACACCGTCACCAACACGAATGTCGCGCTGGACCAGGAAACGCAAGCCATGCGGCGGCACATGATCGGGCTGCTGCTGATTGTTTTGGCTGGGTTTGCGCTTCTATGGGCGGGTGTGTCGCTATTCCGGGTCGCGCCGTGAAGTCATGGACCTGCTGAACCATTTCCGGCGCATGGCAGCCAACAATCTGTGGTCCAACGACCGGCTCTACCGCGCCGTGCTGCAGCTTGAGCCCGGCGAATTCGAAGCCGAACGGACGAGCTTCTTTCCGTCGATCAAGGCAACGCTGAACCACATCCTGGCGGTCGATCACCTCTATCTCGATTTTCTCGAAGAGGGCGGCGTCGGCGCCGCCGCCCATGACGATTTTGTGCCGTTCAATGATGCCAAGGCGCTTTTTGTTGCACAGGCGGAGGCCGATCGGCGGCTGATCGCCTTTTGCGGCCGCCTGTCGGCGGACGATCTCGAGCGCCGCGTTCTCACCGACCGGCGCGAGGACGGCATGATACCGGAACGGATCGGTGACCTGCTCGCCCATCTCTTCATCCACGACATCCATCATCGCGGCCAGGTGCACGCGATGCTATCCGGCACCTCGGTGAAACCGCCGCAACTCGACGAGTTCTTGCTCGGCTATGATCTGAAACTCAGGAAAGCGGAGGTTGAGCGGCTGGGCTTGCGAGACCAACTGCTTGGATAATCATGCCAAAGCCACATCGTAACGAGCGAAATGCGGGTCGGATGTCAGGATGGTGAGGTTCTCCACTTGCGCCTGCGCAATCAGAAGTCTGTCGAACGGATCACCATGGTGGTGGGGTAGGCCGCCGACGGCGTTCGCGTGCTGGAAGGTTACGGCGAGCGGCTGAAATTGCATCCTTGGAAGCAGCGCTGGCAGATCGTCCGGCGCATTAAGTTTTCTGATCGAACGTTTGATGGCAATTTCCCAGACGCTTGCCGCGCTCGCGAACACCACCGCTTCCGAAGCCAGAATGACGCGGTGGTGCTCGCTAAGACGTCGATCGTCCGAAATCGACCAGAGGATGATGTGTGTGTCGGCGAGAAACGGGCCGACCGTCATTTCACGTACTCATCCCACTCGGGACCGAGTTCATCAAAATCGTCCGCAATCCAGATCTTGCCCTTCAACGCGCCTATACGCGGCAGGGGTTCGGCCACTGCCGGAGGTACGATACGCGCCGCCGCCTTGCCGTGGCGTGTGAGCACGATCTCCTCGCCGGCTTCCGCGCGGCTGACGAGTTCCGACAATTTGGCCTTGGCTTCGGCAATTGAAACATTCATGGTCAGACCTCTTATGACCAGAATTTAGGTCATAATTGATCAAACCACAAGGCACCTCGGCCGAGTTGGCTACGCTGCCTTGCCGTCCACCTTCAGCACGCCGCGCTTGATCTGGTCCTGCTCGATCGATTCGAACAAGGCGCGGAAATTGCCCTCGCCAAAGCCTTCGTCGCCCTTCCTCTGGATGAACTCGAAGAAGATCGGGCCGATCACTGTCCTGGAAAAGATCTGCAGCAGGATCTTGGTCGTGCCGCCGTCGACGACGCCTTCGCCGTCGATCAGGATACCGTGCTTCTTCATGCGCTCGATCGGCTCTTCATGGCCGTTCACGCGGGCATAAGACATGTCGTAATAGGTCTCCGGCGGGCCCGGCATGAACTTCAGGCCGTTGGCGGCGAGCCTGTCGGTGCCGCCGTAGATGTCGTCGGTGCCGACGGCGATGTGCTGGATGCCCTCGCCATTATACTTCTTCAGATATTCGGCGATCTGGCTGGTCTCGTCCTTGGACTCGTTGAGCGGAATGCGGATCTTGCCGCAGGGCGAGGTGATGGCGCGGCTGACCAGGCCGGTGATCTTGCCGTCGATGTCGAAGAAATGGATCTGTTTGAAGCCGAACAGGTCGCGATAGAAATCCCACCATTTGTCCATCTGGCCGCGATAGACATTGTGGGTGAGGTGGTCGAGGTAATAGAAGCCGACGCCTTCCGGCTTCGGGTCACGCTCGCCCAGCCAGTCGAACTCGGCATCATAGGCCGAGCCCTTCTCGCCGTAGGTTTCGATGAAATAGAGCAGAGACCCGCCGATACCGACGATCGCCGGCACATCGAGCGTCTTGTCGTTGCCTTCATAGGGCGTCGCGCCCTTGGCCACCGCGTGATCGAAGGCATGCCTTGCATCGACCACCCGCCACGCCATCGAGGCGGCGCAAGGGCCGTGCTTGTCGACGAATTTCATGGCATGCGAGCCGGGTTCGGCATTGACGACATAGTTGATGTCGCCCTGCCGCCAGACGGTGATGTCCTTGCTGCGGTGCTTGGCCACCGGCACATAGCCCATGCGGGTGAACAACTCGGCGAGCTTTTCCGGCTTGGCATGCGCGAATTCGACGAACTCGAAGCCGTCGGTACCGGCGGGATTGGTTTTGCTGATCGTGGCGGGCGGTGCGTCGTGCGGGAAGGGACCCATGGCAGTGTCCTCCAAAGCTGTTGTTGGCCGGGAAAAGCCATCTCAACACAATGATAACGCGGACGCGGTGCATGGTGCTTGCATTCAAACGCTTGAAATGATCAGATAATGCGTGAATTGTGCATATGTTTGGAAAAATCCATGGATGAGGCGCGCATCGACCAGTTTGACCGCAAGATAATGGCTCTATTGCAGGGCGATGCACGGCTGACCAACAACGATCTGTCGGAACGGGTGAACCTGTCCGCGTCGCAGTGCTCGCGTCGTCGCCAGCGGCTGGAGGAGGACGGCTATATCAAGGGTTACCGGGCGGTGCTCGACCGCGACAAGCTCGGTTTTTCCCTGGTCAATGTCATCTCGGTGACGCTCGCCACCCACAACCGCGACAATGCGCGGCGCTTCGGCGAATTGGTGGCGCGGCTGCCGCAAGTGCAGGAAGCGCACGCGCTGACCGGCGAGATGGATTATATATTGAAAGTGGTGACGCCCGATCTCAAATCATTGTCGGAGTTCGTCAACGGCGTGCTGCTGCCGCACGAATCGGTGCAGCATGTGAAGACGGCGATCGTGCTGGAGACGCTGAAGGAAACCGGCGCGCTGCCGATTTGAGCGGCGTTCGCTGTCAATTTGATGTCTGCATTCGAAAGGTCTATGACAAAGCTGAACAACCAAGTTGTGGTCGTCCATGTCTAACTTTCAGCTTGCCGGGATTGCTCTCTTTTTTGTTGGACTGGTGCCGTGCACGATCGGCGGCCTGATCCACCTCGCAAATCATCCCAAGAATTGGGATTCACTTCTCCTAAATACCAATTGGTCCTGGAGGCCTAGAGCTCGCGTATGGGATCTCAAAGCTTATGACTGGAGCATGTTCACCTATTCGAAGTCGCGCTGGTGGTGCCTCACCGGCTACCCAATCGGCCTCGCGGGCTTCGTCCTGCTGGTGATCAGCACGTTTCCGCTTGGCTTTCTCGCGCTATTCGTCGCTCTCAGCGTGGTTTTCTTCGGTGTGCTCAGTCTGGTCGGCGAGCAGCGCCCGTAGCACACACGCTCATCCCGGCGAGTGGGCCTCTCACCCCTTCGACTGCTTGATCAGCCCATAGAGATTGGTGCAGCGGGCGCCGGAGCGGCAATAGGCGAAGACCGGGCTTTCGAGTTCGTCAAGCGCCTCGGCCTGGTCTTCGACATTCTCGGCGGTGATCTGGCCGCTGATGACAGGGATGTAGCGGAAGGCGAGCCCGGCGCCCTCGACTGCCGCTTTGACGGTGTCGGCCGATGGCTGGCCGGGCTGCTCGTCGTCTGGCCGGTTGCAGATCACGCTCTTGAAGCCGGCGGCCTTGATGGTCGCGACATCTTCGGGCTGGATCTGGCCGGAGACCGAATAGTCCTCGCTGATCTGACGGTATTCCATGGCTGGGGTCCTCACAATCTGGCTAGCGGCAGTCTTGCCACTCCCGGACCCGGTCGGCAACCGCCATTAGATAGAAATCCGGCCGGGCAATTTCAGCCCGACCGGATGGAGTGACTAGACAGCTCAGCTGCCGAGGATCGCGCCTTTGATCTGGGCGATGTTGTTGTGCATCAGGTCGATATAGGTCGCGGCCGGGCCGTCGGGCTGCGACAACGCATCGGAATAGAGCGTGCCGCCCACCTTGATGCCGGTCTCGCTGGCGATCTGCTCGATCAGCCGCGGGTTGGTGATGTTCTCGACGAAGATCGCCGCCGCCTTGTCCTGCTTCACCTGGCTGACCAGCTTGGCGACGTCGGCGGCGGAGGGCTCCGACTCGGTCGACACGCCTTCCGGGGCCAGGAACGTCAAGCCGTAGGCCTGCTCGAAATAGCCGAAGGCGTCATGCGAGGTGATGACGACGCGCTTCTCCTGCGGGATCGACTGGATCGCCGCCTGCACTTCGCCCTCAAGCGCCTCGAGCTTTTGCGTATAAGCGGCTGCATTGGCCTTGTAGCTGTCGCAACCCGCAGCGTCGGCCGTGCAAAAGGCGTCGGCGATGTTCTTCACATAGATCTTGGCATTGGCGATCGACTGGAAGGCATGCGGATCGGTGACCGTCTTGCCGCCATCGGTTTCCGCGCCTTCGGCGGCATCGGCCTCGGCGAATTCGGGTTTGAAATTGATCGGCGTGACCCCCTTGGTCAGCACGGCAATCGAAGCCTTGGTGGCGCTGGCGTCGACCAGGCGCTGCAGAAAACCTTCGAAATGCAGGCCGTTGACCAGCACGATGTCGGCCTTGGCCATCGTCACAGCATCGGCGGGGCTCGGCTCGTAGACGTGGGCGTCGCCGTCCGGCCCGACGATGGTGGTCAGATCGATGCGGTCGCCGCCGACATTCTTGGCGAAATCGGCGATGATCGTGAAGCTGGCGACCACTTTCAACGGCTCTGCGAAGGCCGAAGATGCGCCAAAGGCGGTTAATGTTATAACGCTCACGGCCAAAGCGGCGCGGATCGATTTCAGCATGGACAGTTTCTCCTTGTTGGGATCAGGCAGTTCTGTGGCGGTGATGGACGATGCGGGCGCGCAGGATGCCGCGCGTGCCGAACAGGATCGAGGCGAAATAGACGACGCCGGCGGACAGGATGATGGCCGGGCCGGAGGGCAATGACGCATGGTAGGACAACAGCAGCCCGGCAATACAGGAGGCAAAGCCGATTACTGTGGCCAGCACGCACATCGGCTCGACGCGCGAGGTCCAGAAGCGGGCCGCCGCTGCCGGCAGCATCATCAGCCCGACCGACAGCAAGGTGCCGAGCGCCTGGAAGCCGCCGACGAGGTTGAGCACGACGAGGCCGAGAAAGATGAAATGCACCGGGCTGCCCATCCGGCTGACCGAGCGCAGGAACAAAGGGTCGAGGCATTCGGCGACCAGCGCCCGCCAGAAGATGGCGAGGCTGACCAGCGTCACCACGACGATGCCGCCGATCAGCGTCAGCGCCTCGTTGTTGAGCGCCAGCACGGTGCCGAAGAGCACATGCATGAGATCGACGCTGGAGCCGCGGATCGACACCATGAGCACGCCGATGGCCAGCGAAATCAGATAGAAGGCCGCCATGGAGGCGTCCTCGCGCTGGATGGTGAAGCGCGAGACGGCGCCGGCGCCGAGCGCCACGATGATGCCGGCGATCAGTCCGCCGATCGTCATCGGCAGGATCTCCAGGCCATAGAACAGGAAGCCGGCGGCAGCACCCGGCAGGATGGCATGCGCCATGGCGTCGCCGGACAGGCTCATGCGCCGCAGCATCAGGAACACGCCGACCGGGCAGGCGCCGAGCGACAGCATCATCGAACCGGCAAGCGCCCGCTGCATGAAGGCGTAGTCGGCGAAAGGAGCGACGAACAGACCGTAAAGCACCTCCATCATGCCGCCCTCGGCCCGGAGCCGTGATAATGGTCGTGGTCATGGCCGTGCTCGTGGCCACTGTGCTCGTGATCATGCTCGCCGGGCTCACACCATGGCGCGTTGTCCTCCCAGGCTTCGTGGAAGCGGCGCGCGCGCAACAGATTCTCCGGCTGCAGCGTCTCCCTGGTCTCGCCCCAGGCGATCGGCTGGCGCGCCAGGAGCAGTGTTTCGGGGAAATTCTGCCGCACCAGATCGAGATCGTGGACCACAACCATGATCGTGCGTTCCTCGCCGTGCCAGCGCTTGATCAGCGCGATCAGGTCGCCGACCGTCTTGGCATCGACAGCGTTGAACGGCTCGTCGAGCAGGATGAGCTCGGCATCCTGCAACAGCACGCGGGCAAACAGCGTGCGCTGCAGCTGGCCGCCCGACAGTGTGTCGATCGGCCGCTTCTCGAAACCGCCTAGGCCGACGGCCATCAGCGCCTTGCTGACCGACTCGCGGTCTTCCCTTGTATAGCGGCCGAGCATGCCGCGCCGCGGCCACAGGCCAAGCGAAACCAGGTCGACGACCCGGGCCGGAAAGGAGCGGTCGAGTTCCGATTGCTGCGGCAGATAGGCGGCGCGTACGCCGGGCGCCCGGATCACCGTGCCGGCCATCGGCTTTAGGACGCCGACAATGCCCTTCATCAGCGTCGACTTGCCGGAGCCGTTGGCGCCGACGACCGCCGTCAGCGATCCCTTGCGGATTGTTCCATTGAGGTGGTGGACCGCAGGATGGCTATTGTAGCCCAGCGTCAGGTCGCGGAAGGTCAGGCAGGTTTGGCTCATGTGACGATCCATGGGGCGATGATCGGTGCTGCAGGGGCGGATTCGATATGTGATGTTATTACATTAGTCAACAAGCCAATCGGGCGGAATTGCGGCCGGGCCGTCTTGTTGTGTGCTTTGGCTTGGCTCAAGAAGTTCCGCTCGAGCGGCCTTGCCCCCGGCGAACCCGGCCCCTAAACAGGCGCAGCGACAAGAGGAGAAGGAATATCCAATGAGCATTCGTCGTATCGATGTAGGCCCGCGCATGAGCCAGATCGTCATCCACGGCAACACCGTCTATCTGGCCGGTCAGGTCGGCAAGCCGGGCGGAAACGTCGGTGCCCAGACCAGGGACATTCTGGCGGCGATCGACGAATTGCTGGCCAAGGCCGGCACCGACAAGACCAAGATCCTGCAGGCGATCATCTGGCTGGCCGACATGAGCACCTTTGCCGAGATGAACGCGGAGTGGGACAAATGGGTACCGCAAGGCAACACGCCGGCCCGCGCCACCGGCGAAGCCAAGCTTGCCGGACCGGAATATCTGGTCGAGATTATTGTTACCGCGGCGATTTGAGGCGCGGCTCCTAACCCTCCCCTCGAGGGGAGGGTCGGCGAGTAGTCGGAGCGAAGCGGAGACTGCGAGACTGGGTGGGGTCGGCGAGGTTGCACCGACCCCAACCCGCGTCACAAATGCCGCCATGCGGCAATTTGCTCCGCGACCCTCCCCTCGCGGGGGAGGGTTACCCCCTTGACGGCGTGAACCGCGCCACCAGCGTGTGGTTCTCTGCCGCATAGGTGAAGCGGACATGGGTGACGGGGTGCTCGGCGCTCCATGTCCGCCGCTCGATCACCAGACACGGCGCACCGGTCGCGATGTCGAGCGCCGCCGCGATGTGCTTTTCGCCGGCAACGGCGCGAATCCGATGCTCGGCGGCACTCCACGGCACGCGCCCGATCAGCCACGGACCGGGCGCCGTGTCGAAAAACGCCTCTTCGGCAGCCTCCGGCACGGCGGCCAGGTTGATCAGCCGCTGCTCGTGGGCGAACGGCCGCTTGCCGGCGAAATGCCGGCATTCCAGCACCAGCACCGGCCCGGCGACGTCGAGTTCCAGCAGGGCGCGGTCGTCGGCGCTGCTGCGCCTTCTGTTTCGCGCCATGCGCTCGTAGCGGTAGGGCAGGCCAAGTGCCTCGACCTCGATCCGGATGTCGTGGATTTCGAGAACGGCTGCCTGCGACTGCGGCTGGCGGACAAAACTGCCGGAGCGACGCCGGCGCTCGATCAGCCCGGCCTTGGCCAGTTGCGACAGGGCCTTGTTCACTGTCATGCGCGAACATCTGTATTCGGCCGTCAGTTCATGCTCGAACGGAATGCGGTGGCCGGGCGCCCAGGCACCCGACAGGATCCGTTCGCTGATGTCCGACAGGATGCGCTGGTGCAGCGAAAGAACCTCGCCGCCGTCCGCGCTTCCGGAATCCGCGCTTATTGTCCCGATCATGCTCATGCCGAAAGCGCCGTCATCACCTTGCGGAAGCGCTCGGCGATGGCATCGCGCCTGGCATGGATGCCGCCGCTGACCAGTTTCTTGCCATGCACCCAGACGCAATCGACCTTGGTGCCGTTGGCAAAAATCCAGGCATCAAGGATTGCATCGCCCGTCTTGCCGGCCAGCGATGGATGCTTGCCGTCGAGCGAGACGAAATCGGCCGAGGCACCTGCTGCGATCTGCGAGAGGCCGGCGCCCAACGCGGCACTGCCACCATCGAGCGCTGCATCGAACAAAGCACGGCCGGTCGAGCCACCGGCCACCGCCAGCACGTTGCGGGCGCGGTGGGCGAGGCGCTGCGAATATTCGAGCTGCCGCAACTCGTCCGGCAGGCCGATCAGTACGTTTGAATCCGAGCCGATGCCGAAGCGGCCGCCATGCTGCATGAACAAGGACGCGGCAAAGGTGCCGTCGCCGAGATTGGCCTCGGTGATCGGGCAGAGGCCGGCAACGGCGCCGCTTTTCGTCATTTGCACCGTCTCGGTCTCGGTCATGTGCGTAGCGTGGATGAGACACCAGCGCCGGTCGACCTTGGCGTTGGCAAGCAGCCATTCGACCGGCCGCGCCCCGGACCAGGCAAGGCAGTCCTCGACCTCCTTCATCTGCTCGGCGATGTGGATGTGGATAGGCCCCTCCGGCGCCATCACCGTGATGTCTTCCAGTTCCTCCGGTGTCACGGCACGCAGGCTGTGCGGGGCGACGCCGACGACACCTTGATTCAGCGCGCGAATGGATTCGCGGCATTTCTCAACAAGCCGCGAGAACTGCTTCACATCGTTGATGAACCGGCGCTGGCCTTCATTTGGCGCAGCGCCGCCGAAAGAGGAATGCGCGTAGAAGACGGGCAGCAAAGTCAGCCCGATGCCTGTCTCGGACGCTGCGGCAACGATGCGCTGCGCCATCTCGGCGATGTCAGTATAGGGCCGGCCGTCACGGTCGTGGTGGAGATAGTGAAACTCGCCTACGCGCGAGAACCCGGCCTCCAGCATCTCGACATAGAGCTGGGCCGCGACCGCCTCGACCTGGTCCGGCGTCATCGACAGCGCGAAACGGTACATCACCTCGCGCCAGCTCCAGAAACTGTCGGCGGAAGGGCCGCGCAATTCAGCAAGGCCGGCCATGCCGCGCTGGAAGGCATGGCTGTGCAGGTTCGGCATGCCGGACAAAAGGATGGCACGGCGCTCGTCGCCGGGCAGGAGCGAGGTATTCGCCTCGACCGTGGCGATCCTGCCGTCGGAGATGACGATCCGCACATTGCTGTGCCAGCCGTCGGGCAGAAGCGCCTGTTCTGCAAAGATTGCTGTCACGTTTTTCTCCAAATCCCGGTCTGCCGTGCCATGATAGCGCTTGCAGTGCCTTTTCATATGTATATACATAATCGTCACCTATTGAAACGGAAAAGATGATGGCTGCAGAGAGCAAAAGCCGGGCAGGGGAGGTTCGCCTCTGGCGCAATGCGCGCCTCGCGACCATGGCCGAAAGCAGCCCCGGGTCAGGCGTCGTCGAGCACGGTGCAATCGCCGTGCGCAGCGGCCGGATCGTCTATGCCGGGCCGGAAGCCGACATGCCGGCAGCACTTAGCAAAGGCGCCGAGGCGATCGACTGCGAAGGCCGCTGGATCACGCCCGGCCTGATCGACTGCCACACTCATCTGGTCCACGCCGGCAACCGGGCCAATGAATTCGAGATGCGGCTGGCCGGCGCTACCTATGAAGAGGTTGCCAAGGCCGGCGGCGGCATCGTTTCCTCGGTCAAGGCACTGCGCGCGGCGAGCGAGGACGAACTGGTCGCCCAGTCGCTGCCGCGCCTCGATGCGCTGATCGCCGAAGGCGTCACCACCGTCGAGATCAAATCCGGCTACGGTCTCGACCTCGAAAACGAGAAGAAGTCGCTGCGCGCCGCACGACGGCTGAGCGGTGAGCGGCCGGTGACGGTCAGGACCACTTTCCTCGGCGCTCATGCACTGCCGCCCGAAGCAAAAGGCGACAAGGACGCCTTTATCGATCTTGTCGCCAACGAGATTTTGCCGGCCGTCGCTGCCGAGGGCCTGGCCGATGCCGTCGACGGCTTTTGCGAAGGCATTGCCTTTTGGCCGGAGCAGATCGCCCGCGTGTTCGATGCCGCAAAGGCTGCGGGCCTGCCGGTCAAGCTCCATGCGGACCAGCTGTCCAATCTGCACGGCGCCGAACTTGCGGCGCGCTATGGTGCGCTATCGGCCGACCACCTCGAATACACCGACGAGGCCGGTGCGGCGGCGATGGCGAAGGCCGGAACCGTGGCGACCATCCTGCCCGGCGCCTACTACTTCATCCGCGAGACCAAGAAGCCGCCGATCGCCTTGTTTCGCCAGCATGGCGTCAGGATGGCCGTTGCCACCGACAACAATCCCGGCACGTCGCCGCTGACCTCGCTGCTGCTGACCATGAACATGGCCGCGACGTTGTTCGGCCTGACCGTCGATGAATGCCTTGCCGGCGTTACCCGCGAGGCTGCCCGCGCGCTCGGGCTGCTTGGACAGACCGGCACGCTGGAGGCCGGAAAATCCGCCGATCTGGCGATCTGGAACGTCGAGCGCCCGGCCGAACTCGTCTACCGCATGGGCTTCAACCCGCTGCATGCCCGCATCTGGAAGGGACAATGACCGAACTCAAGCTAAGGCCGGGCAATGCCACGCTGGCCGATTGGCGCGCCATCTATCGCGGCGCCGCACTGAGGCTCGACGATGCCTGCCGACCGAAGATCAAGGCCAGCGCCGAGGCCGTCGCCAGGATCGTTGCCAAGGGCGAGCCGGTCTATGGCATCAATACCGGCTTCGGCAAGCTGGCCAGCGTCCGCATCCCCGCCGCCGATCTGGAAACGTTGCAGCGAAACATCGTGCTGTCCCATGCTGCCGGTGTCGGCGAGCCGATGCCCGTCGCAATCTGCCGGCTGATGATGGCGCTGAAGCTGGCCAGCCTGGCACAGGGCGCCTCCGGCGTGCGGCCGCGGACGATCGAACTGCTCGAGGCGATGCTGGCCAACGACGTTATCCCCGTGGTGCCGGCGCAAGGCTCGGTCGGCGCTTCCGGCGACCTTGCGCCGCTGTCGCACATGACCGCCGTGATGATCGGCGTCGGCGAGTGCTTTACCCCGCATGGCCGCTTTCCCGCCAAGGTCGCCTTCGTTTCGCACGGCCTGGAGCCGGTGACACTGGGCGCCAAGGAAGGCCTGGCGCTGCTCAACGGCACCCAGTTTTCGACCGCCTATGCGCTTGCCGCTTTGTTCGAGGCGGAAGTGCTCTACCAGTCGGCACTGGTCGCCGGCGCGCTGTCGACCGATGCCGCCAAGGGCTCCGACGCTCCGTTCGATCCACGCATCCATCTGCTCAGGAAACATCGCGGCCAGATCGAGACGGCCGAGGCGTTGCGCAATTTGATGGCCGGCAGCGCCATCCGTGAATCGCACCGCGTCGGCGACGAGCGCGTGCAGGATCCGTATTGCCTGCGCTGCCAGCCGCAGGTGATGGGCGCAGCACTCGACGTGCTCCGCAAGGCCGCCGAGACGCTCGGCACCGAGGCCAACGGCGTCACCGACAATCCGTTGATCTTTGCCGAGGACGACTCCGCACTTTCGGGCGGCAATTTCCATGCCGAGCCGGTCGCCTTCGCCGCCGACATGATCGCACTCGCCGTCTGCGAGATCGGCTCGCTGTCGGAGCGGCGCATCGCCATGCTGGTCGATCCGGCGCTGTCGGGCATGCCGGCCTTTCTCACGCCCAAGCCGGGTCTGAATTCCGGTTTCATGATCCCTCAGGTCACGGCGGCAGCACTGGTTTCTGAAAACAAGCAAAAGGCCTATCCGGCCAGCGTCGATTCGATCCCGACCTCGGCCAACCAGGAAGACCATGTCTCGATGGCGGCGCATGGCGCGCGCCGCCTCATCGGCATGGTCGAGAATGCGACGGCCGTCATCGGCATCGAATTGCTGGCCGCCGCGCAAGGCTGCGATTTCCACGCACCGCTGGCCTCGAGCGCGGCACTGGAGGCGGTGCGCCGGCTGGTCAGGGCAGAGGTGCCCCATCTCGACAACGACCGGCACTTCCACCCCGACATGGAGAAGGCCATCGCCATGATACGCAGCGGCGCGGCGGTCGAAGCGGCAAGCGCGGTAAAGCTGCCGGGGGTGACGTCGTGAGACGGTTCACCGTCACAGGCCGCGTTCTGTCGCGCCCCCCTCTGTCCTGCCGGACATCTCCCCCTCCAGGGGGGAGATTGGCTGTCGTCTCGGCTTTCGCCAATCTCCAGCGTTGCAGGACTGAGCGAGGCGCCGAAGCTGCCAATCTCCCCACTAGAGGGGGAGATGTCCGGCAGGACAGAGGGGGGCGCTGTCCCGCCAACCTCAGCCCGGCAACACCGAAACTTTCAAATCCAGAAACAAAAAACCCGCCTCGAGGGCGGGTCGTCGGGCCGAATCAGCACCATACCGAATTTAGTAGCATAGCTGCCGGCACAAAGCAAGAACAAAATGCGTTGCGAGCGATAAAAACCGAAGTCGGTGTTCAAGGACGATTGCAAAGTCGCGTTCCTTCGCGCGGAGACTTCCGATGACCTCACCCTCCTGGCTCACCGTCACCCAAGGCACAGCACCCCTGCTGGTTTCGATCCCGCATACCGGCATCGATCTCGCCGGCCTCGACAGCCGGCTGGTCTCGCCCTGGCTCGGCCGCCGTGACGCCGACTGGTGGATCGACAAGCTTTATGACTTCGCCGAGAGCCTCGGCGCGACGGTCGTGCATACGGCGATTTCGCGCACCGTTATCGACGTCAACCG
Organism: Mesorhizobium sp. M1169; assembly: GCF_040318345.1. Taxonomy (NCBI): domain Bacteria; kingdom Pseudomonadati; phylum Pseudomonadota; class Alphaproteobacteria; order Hyphomicrobiales; family Phyllobacteriaceae; genus Mesorhizobium; species Mesorhizobium sp. M1169. The sequence continues at coordinate 75,010 of NZ_JAMYME010000023.1, forward strand.
CGACCCGTCCGGCGCCTCGCTCTATCCCGGCCAGACGACGACTGGGCTCTGCCCGACAGAGACCTTTGACGGCGATCAGCTCTACCGCAAGGGTGAAGAGCCGGAACCGTCTGAGATCGACGAACGCCGCCAGAAGTTCTTCGTACCCTATCATGCGGCTCTGCAGGCCGAGATCGACAGGCTGCGCGCTTTGCACGGAAAAATCGTCGTCTATGACTGCCATTCGATCCGCTCGGTGCTGCCGCGCCTTTTCGAAGGCAAATTGCCGGTCTTCAATCTCGGCACCAATGACGGCAAGAGCGCCGATCCGACGCTGCAAGCGACGGTTGGCCAGATCCTCGCCGAAACCGGCAAGAGCTACGTCGTCAACGGCCGCTTCAAGGGCGGCTGGATCACGCGCCATTTCGGCCAGCCGCAAGCCGGCGTCCACGCGCTGCAGATGGAACTCTCCAACCGCGGCTATATGCGCGAGCCCGAAGGCAAGGGCGAACCGGCTAACTGGCCGGTGCCTTACGAGGCCGAATTCGCGGCGCCGATCCGCGTCACGCTGAAGAAGATCCTGGAAACCGCGATCGCCTGGGCCGAACGCTGACGCGCGGTGCACCTCACTCGAAAGGGACAATCATGACCGATCCTCGCCACAACATCCGTGAAGTGCGCAGCCCGCGCGGCAGCGAGCTCAACGCCCGCACCTGGCTGACGGAAGCGCCGTTGCGCATGCTGATGAACAATCTCGACCCAGACGTCGCCGAAAACCCCAACGAACTGGTGGTCTATGGCGGCATCGGCCGGGCGGCGCGCACCTGGAACGATTTCGACCGCATCGTTGCCTCGCTGAAGACGCTTGGCGACGACGAGACGCTGTTGGTGCAATCGGGCAAGCCGGTCGGCGTGTTCCGCACGCATCCTGACGCCCCGCGCGTCCTGATCGCCAACTCGAATCTCGTGCCGCACTGGGCGACATGGGAGAAATTCAACGAGCTCGATAGAAAGGGCCTGATGATGTACGGCCAGATGACGGCCGGCTCGTGGATTTACATCGGCACGCAAGGCATCGTGCAGGGCACCTACGAGACCTTCGTCGAAGCCGGCCGCCAGCACTATGGCGGCAATCTCAGGGGCAAATGGATCCTGACCGGCGGCCTCGGCGGCATGGGCGGTGCCCAGCCGCTCGCCGCGGTCATGGCCGGCGCCTGCTGCCTGGCGGTCGAATGCGATCCCGACCGCATCGATTTCCGGCTGCGCACCCGCTATGTCGATGAGCGCGCCGACACGCTCGACGAGGCTCTGGAAAAGATCGAGCGCTGGACCAAAGCCGGTGAGGCGAAATCGGTTGGCCTGGTCGGCAACGCCGCCGACATCGTGCCGGAACTGGTGCGGCGCGGCGTGCGCCCTAACATCGTCACCGATCAGACCTCGGCGCATGACCCGCTCAATGGCTATCTGCCCAAGGGCTGGTCGCTGGCCGAGTGGCGCGAGAAGCGCACCAGCGACCCGAAGGCCGTTGAAAGAGCTGCCCGCGCGTCGATGCGCGAGCATGTCGAGGCGATGGTGGCGTTCTGGAACGCCGGCGTGCCGACGCTCGACTACGGCAACAACATCCGCCAGGTGGCGAAGGAGGAGGGGTTCGAGAATGCCTTTGCCTTCCCGGGTTTCGTGCCGGCTTACATCCGTCCGCTGTTTTGCCGCGGCATCGGCCCGTTCCGCTGGGCAGCGCTTTCCGGCGATCCCGAGGATATCTACAAGACCGACGCCAAGGTGCGCGAGCTGACCCCCGGCAACACCCATCTGCACAACTGGCTCGCCATGGCGCGTGAGCGCATCGCCTTCCAGGGCCTGCCGGCGCGCATCTGCTGGGTTGGGCTTGGCGATCGCCACCGGCTCGGCCTCGCCTTCAACGAGATGGTCGCCAGGGGCGAACTGAAAGCGCCGGTGGTCATCGGCCGCGATCACCTTGATTCCGGCTCGGTCGCCTCGCCGAACCGCGAGACGGAGGCGATGAAGGACGGCTCCGATGCCGTCTCCGACTGGCCGTTGCTCAACGCCTTGCTCAACACCGCGTCCGGCGCCACCTGGGTGTCGCTGCACCATGGCGGCGGCGTCGGCATGGGCTTTTCGCAGCATGCCGGCATGGTCATCGTCGCCGACGGCACGCCCGAGGCGGCCAAGCGCCTGGAGCGGGTTCTGTGGAACGATCCGGCGACCGGCGTCATGCGCCACGCCGATGCCGGCTATGACATCGCGATCGAGTGCGCCCGGGAGAACCAGCTCAACCTGCCCGGCATTTTGGGCTGAGCCGCGCCTTGCACATCCTTCGGGCAGCCGAATACCGGTCGATGCCGTGGAAGAACGGCGGCGGGATGACGACGGAGATTGCCGTCTCGCCGCCAGGTGCCGGGCTCGACGATTTCGACTGGCGCGTCTCGATGGCGCTGGTCGAGGGCGGCGGCCCATTTTCCGGATTCGCCGGCGTCGACCGGACCTTGGCGTTGCTGGAAGGCGAGGGCATGATCCTCGGCATCGCCGGCCGGCTACCGGTCGAAATCACTAAGGCTTCCGCACCGCTTGCCTTTCCGGCCGACGTGCCGACGCAAGCCACGCTGATCGCCGGTCCGATCACCGACCTCAACGTCATGACCCGCCGCGCCCGGGCGATCCACACGGTCGAGCGCCTGCTGATTTCGGCTCCGACGGAGATCCAGGCCGAAGCCGATGAAACACTCATCCTGTGCGTCGACGGCGAACTCAGCGTGGTCGGCGCGGCGCCCATGCAACTTGGCCCGCTCGACGCGCTGTTGCCCGGGGCGCAAGTGCCGGAACTGCGCCTCGATCCGGTCCGGCCGGCCATGCTGTTCGTGATCCGCATCGACCGCATTGCCGGCAACGATTAACGTCTGTTTCCAAACATGATCGTGACGCCGGCCAAATATCGCGTAAGCTGGTCGCTGCATCACGAAAAAGCCTGAATCTTCCGCCGATCAGAAGCCGAAACGATGCTCATAGTGCTCGCCTGGAAGTTGTCGAAAGACGGCATCTTGTCGTGGTGCGGAAACAAACTTTCGGCCAAGTGTTGCGATGCAACCAATTGCATTTGGACCGGTTTTAGGGACATTGCCGTGGCGGTGACGCCGCACTGCGTCCCCAACACGGAACCTTAGATGAATATCCAGACCAATCTCGCACAGATCGAAAAGACGAGCGCCAGCTTCCCGGCTGTCACCGACGTGCCGATACGCTCCAATTTCCTGCCGGAAGATCGGCTGCGCGCTTTGGGCGCAGCCCTTGCCAATGGCGACGCCAAGGACTTGTTCGGTCTGACGCCTTTCGATTTTCAGGCGCGCATCCGCGACAGCGCCAGGAAAATTCTCGATGTCTACCGTTCCACCAACGCTGCCCAGGCGAGGGGCGAAACGATCACGCCCGCGGCGCAGTGGCTGCTCGACAACAACTACCTGGTCGAGGAGACCATTTTTCAGGTCAAGCGCGACTTGCCACGCCGCTTCTATCGTCAGTTGCCGACGCTGAAACTGTCGGATGGATCCAGCGTGCCGCGCGCCCTGGCGGTCGCGTGGACCTATGTCGCGCATTCCGACAGTTCCGTCTCGTCGGCCATGTTCAAGGCGATTGTCGAAGGCTTCCAGTCCGTCGAGCCACTGAAGATCGGCGAATTATGGGCGCTGCCGTCGCTGCTGCGCTTCGTCCTGATCGAGAACCTTCGCCGGATCGCGGTCCGCGTCAATCGCACGCGGGAACTGCGCCAGATCGCCAACGAGGTCGCCGACCGTGTGCTGGCGACGGACGACAGCGCCGACCGGCAGGCGATACTTTCCCACTACAGCGCCCATGCGCAGGACACCACCTTCGCCACCCAGTTGCTCTACCGGCTGCGTGACGGCTCGCAAAATGCCGGCAGGGCGCTGGAATGGCTGGAGGGCGAGCTGGAACGGACCGGCTCCGACGCCGAGGAGATCATCCTCAGCGAGCACCACACGCTGTCCAGCGGCAACGTGACCACCGGCAACATCATCCGCGGCCTGCGCCTGATCAACGACATCGACTGGACGGTGTGGTTCGAGGGCGTCAGTCGCATCGACACCTTGCTGCGCGAACGCACCGATTTCGCCGCGCTCGATTTCTTTTCCCGCGACCAGTACCGGACTGCGATCGAGGAGCTGGCGCGCCGTTCCGATCTCTCCGAATTTCGCGTTGCCGAAAGGGCGATCGAGCTCGCCGGCCATGCTGCCGCTGCACCGGGCTCCGAAAGCGGTCCGATCGCTCACACCGACGTCGGCTTCTTTCTGGTCGGCCCGCGCCGGCAGGAGCTCGAGCGGTCGATCGGCTACCGGCCGACCATCGGCAAGACGCTCAACCGGACCTTCCGCAAGACCGGATGGCTGGGCATCGTCGTGCCGGTGTTTGCGCTGACGGTCCTGCTTCTGGTCGTTTCCGGCAATGCGCTTGCCAATCTCGGCCTGTCGGTGCCGTCGATCGTCCTGATGCTGGCCTTGTTCGCGGTGCCAGCCAGCGAAGGCGCGCTCGCATTCTTCAACACCGTCGTCTCGCTGTTTTTGAAGCCGACGCGTCTCATCGGCTATGATTTCAGGCACGGTGTGCCGCCCGAGGCGCGCACGCTGGTGGTGGTGCCGTCGCTGATCGGCTCGCGTGACGATGTCGAGGAGAACATCCGCAACATCGAGGTGCATCACCTCGCCAACACGGCGGGCGAAGTCTATTTCGCGCTGCTTTCCGACTGGCCGGACTCGAAGACCGAGATCGATACGGCGGATGTCGAAATCCTCGAATTCGCCCGCGCCGAAATCGCCAGGCTGAACGCCCGCTATCCCTCGGACTCGGAAGGGGCGCCGCGCTTTTATCTGCTGCATCGGCGCCGGCTCTACAACGCATCGCAAGGCGTCTGGATGGGCTGGGAGCGCAAGCGCGGCAAGCTGCACGAATTGAACCTTCTGCTGCGCGGCGACAGCGACACCACCTTCCTGCCGTTGGAAGTGCCATTGCCGGAGAGCGTCGTCCATGTGATGACGCTGGACGCCGACACCCGCACCACCCGCGACGCCGTCGCTGCGCTGGCCGGCAAGCTTTGCCACCCGCTCAACCGTCCGCATTTCGATGTCGCACGGCGCGAGGTTACGGCAGGTTATTCCATCCTGCAGCCGCGCATCACCGCGTCGCTGACCAGTGGCGACGAGGCATCGTTCTTTCAGCGTGTCTTTTCCGCCAATCGCGGGCTCGATCCGTACGTCTTTGCCGTGTCGGACCTCTACCAGGACATCTTCGGCGACGGTTCCTTCACCGGCAAGGGTCTTTACCATGTCGACGCCTTCGAGGCGGCGCTGAAGGGTCGCATCGAGGAAAACACCATCCTCAGCCATGATCTGCTCGAAGGCGCCCTGGCGCGCTCGGCCTTGGTCACCGACGTCGAACTGGTCGAAGACTATCCGACCCGCTATTCGGTCGACGCGTCGCGCCACCATCGCTGGGCACGCGGCGACTGGCAGCTTCTGGGCTTCATCCTCAGCCCGCGCTCAAACGTGCCGGCGCTGTCGCGCTGGAAGATGGTGGACAATCTGCGCCGCTCGGTGACGCCGATCTTCTGGGTGATGGCCGCGATCGCCGGCTGGACGCTGCTGCCCTTCACGCAGGCCGCGCAATGGCAGGCGCTGCTGATCCTTACGCTGTTCATGGCGCCCACGTTCGACATCGTCAACGCCATCCTGCCGAAGAGCGGCGATCAGACGCCGCGCGGCCATTTCTCGGCACTGGCACGCGACGTTGCCTTCGGCACCGCCCTGGTGGCGCTGAAGATCGTGCTGATGGCGCATCTTGCCTGGATGATGGGCGACGCGATCATCCGCACGCTCTACCGCCTGTTCGTCAGCCGCCAGAACCTGCTCGAATGGCGCACCGCCTCGCAGGCACACAAGGGCGGCGACAACGATCTCGGCTCCTACTACAGCATCATGTACGGCGCGGTGATCATCGGCGTCGTCGGCCTCGCTGTCCCGGTGCTGGCCGATTCCACCGGCGCCTTCGTCGCCTTCTTCTTTGCCTTGTTCTGGATCGGCTCGCCCGCCATCGCCTGCTGGATCAGCCGTTCGGCCGAAACCGAGGACCGCCTGCGCATATCGGCCGCCGACATCCACGCGCTGCGCACCGTGGCGCGGCGTACATGGCACTATTTCGAGACCTTCGTGACGGCCGAGCATCACAATCTGCCGCCGGATAATTTCCAGGAAAGCCCGGCCCCCGTGGTGGCGCCCCGCACCTCGCCGACCAATATCGGCGTCTACCTGCTGTCGGTGATTTCGGCACGCGATTTCGGCTGGATCAGCCTCTCCGACGCCGTCAACCGCATCGACGCGACCATGTCGACCATCGAGAGCATGCCGCGCGATCGCGGCCATCTCTTCAACTGGTATGACACGACGACCCTGAAGCCGCTCTACCCGCTGTACATTTCGGCGGTCGACAGCGGCAATCTCGCCGGCCATCTGGTGGCCGTGGCCGCTGCCTGCGCCGAATGGGCCGAAGCGCCGTCGGTGCATGTGCAGGGCGACTTCGAAGGCATCCTCGATACCGTCACCATCCTCGATGAAAGCCTTGAGGAACTGCCCGACGACCGGCGTCAATTGCGGCCCTTGCGCCAGCGGCTCGCCGACCGTCTCGACGGCATGCGGCGGGCGGTCGAATTGATCAAGGCGCAGCCGGAGATGGCGTCGATCCGTACCATCAACCTGGCCGTCCTGGCCGGCGAGATACGCAAGCTCGCGACAGCCATCCACACCGAGGCCGCGTCGACCCAGAGCGACACCATCGCCGATTGGGCGGCCAGGCTCGAAGCCACCTGCGAGGCGCATGTGCACGACGCGCACAGCGACGAAAACGCGGTCGCGGCGTTGCGGGCCAAGCTTCTGACCTTGCGCGAGCGCACGCGCCGCTTCGCCTTCGAGATGGATTTCTCGTTCCTGATGCGGCCCGAGCGCAAGCTCCTGTCGATCGGTTACCGGGTCGAGGAGCATCAGCTCGACGAAAGCTGCTACGACCTTTTGGCGTCCGAGGCGCGGCTGACCAGCCTGTTCGCCATCGCCAAGGGCGATTTGCCGACCGAGCACTGGTTCCGGCTCGGCCGGCCGATCGTCGAGATCGGCTTCCAGGGCGCACTGATGTCCTGGTCCGGCTCGATGTTCGAATATCTGATGCCGCCGCTGGTGATGAAGGAGCCGCAAGGCAGCATTCTCAACCAGACCAGCAAGCTCATCATCAAGCGCCAGATCCAGTATGGCCGTTCGAAGAACGTTCCCTGGGGGATTTCGGAAGCGGCCTACAACGCCCGCGACCGTGAACTGACCTACCAGTACACCAATTTCGGCGTGCCCGGGCTCGGCCTGAAGCGCGGCCTTGGCCAAAACACGGCGATCGCGCCTTACGCGACCGTGCTGGCAGCGCAGTTCACGCCGCATGAATCCGTGCAGAACCTGGCTAGGCTGAGGCGGCTGGGCGCACTGGGCCGGCACGGTTTTTACGATGCGGTGGATTTCACGCCGCAACGCGTCCCCGAGGGCACCGACCACGCCGTCGTGCTCAACTACATGGCCCACCACTCCGGCATGTCGATTGCCGCAGTTGCCGATGCGATCTTCGAAGGGCGCCTGCGCGACCGCTTCCACAGCGACCCGGTGATCGAGTCGGCCGAATTGCTGCTGCAGGAACGGGCGCCGCGCGACATCCCGACTGCGACCGTCCGGACCGAGGCCGACGAGCGCTCGAAGGACGAGACCGAGCTGGAAAGCCCGGATACCCGCATCGTGCTCGATCCGCTCAGGGCGCTCCGCTCGACCAGTGTCATGTCCAATGGCCGCTATTCGGTCATGGTCACCGCCACCGGCTCCGGGTACAGCCGCTGGGGCGAACTTGCCGTCACGCGCTGGCAGCCGGATCCGACCGAGGACCGCCTTGGTTCCTATATTTTCCTACGCGACGCCAGCAGCGGCGACTGGTGGTCGGCCACCGCCGAGCCGAAGCGCGCCGCCGGCGAGCGTGCGCAGACGCTGTTCTCCGACGACAAGGCGAGCTTCGTCAAATCGATTGGATCGCTGCGTTCGGAAGTCGAGTGCATCGTCATCTCGGAAGGCAATGGTGAGGGCCGACGGGTGACGCTCCACAATGATGGCCCCGCCGACCGGCATATCGAAGTGACCTCGTTTGCCGAACTGGTGCTGGGCTCCGAGCCCTCGGATAATGCCCATCCGGCTTTTTCGAAGATGTTCGTGGAAACCGAGATCGCGCCGAACAACGGCGCGATCTTCGCCACCAGGCGCAAGCGCGAAAAGGACGAGCCCGACGTCACCATGGTGCATTTCGTCACCGACCCGTCTGGATCGGCGCGAGACGCCGAGGCGGAAACCGACAGGCGCGCCTTCATCGGCCGCGGCCGCACCATCACCGAAGCGGCGGCCTTTGATCCCGGCGCCAAGCTTGGCGGCCATTCCGGCTTCACCCTGGATCCGATTGCATCGCTTCGCCGGCAGGTGCGCGTGCCGGCCAACAAGAAGATTTCGCTGACGTTCTGGACCGTCGTCGGTACCCATCGCGCCGAATTGGATGCCGCCGTCGCACGGCTCGACCATCCCGAAAGCTTCGCCCGCCAGGCGATGCTCGCCTGGACGCGCTCGCAGGTGCAGACCCGGCACCTTGGCCTCAGCCTGTCCGACGCCGCCAATGTGCAGAAGCTGGCGCGCTATCTGATCTATCCCGATCCCTTCCTGCGCCTTCCGGGCGAATCCATCGTCTCCGGGCTCGGCAGGCAGTCCAGCCTGTGGCCGACCAGCATATCCGGCGATTTTCCGATTTTCCTGGTCAGGATCGCCGATGTCGCCGATCTGGAGATCGTCGCCCAGGCGCTTCGCTTCCAGGAATACATGCGCGCCCGCGGCATGATGATCGATTTTGTCGTCGTCAACGAGCAGGCGTCATCCTACGTGCAGGACCTGCAGCGCGCGGTGGAGACGCTGTGCGAAAACAGCCGATTGCGCGGCAAGGAGCTCGGACCCCGCCAGCACATCTTCGCGGTGCGCCGCGATCTGATGGAGGAAACGACCTACAGGACCTTGCTCGCCGTCGCTCGGGTGGTGCTGCATACGCGCAACGGCACCATCTTCGACCAGATCGAGCGTGCCGAGGCCGCGGCACTGCAGGCGCGGGACGCCGCCCTCCAGCCGGCAGACCTTGCAGCGCTTCGCGAGCCGTCCTTGCCGGTGCCGACGTCGCAAGTATCTGCCGCCCAGGCACTGATCGAGGGGCGCGTCGACGGCAGCGGGCTCGACCAATGGAACGGTTTCGGCGGTTTCGACGGCGGCGGACGCCACTACGTCGTGCGTCTTGCCGGCCGGCGCACGACGCCGCAGCCGTGGATCAACGTCATCTCCAACCCATCGTTCGGGTTCCACATTTCGGCTGAAGGCGCTGCCTTCACCTGGAGCCGCAACAGCCGCGACTATCAGTTGACGCCATGGTCGAACGATCCGGTCACCAACCGGCCGGGCGAGGGCATCTACATCTACGATCACGCCAGTGGCAGGGCGTTCTCGCCAATGGCTGCCGTGGTGCGTGATCCGACAATGACCTACGAAACCTGGCACGGGCAGGGTTTTTCGACGTTCCGCTCAAAACGCGGGCCGCTGTCGATGGACCTGACCCATGTCGTCGATCCCGTCGATCCGGTGAAGATATCGCGGCTGCGCATCCAGAATTCGGGTTCGGTGCCGATGCGGCTGCGCGTCTACGCCTATGCGGAATGGGTTCTTGGCGGCCATCGCTCGCGCACCGCTGCAAGCATCGTTCCGTCGAGGGATGCCGCAACCGGCGCATTGCTGGCGCAAAATCCCTATGGGCTCGATTTCGGCGAGCGGATCGCCTTTCTGGCCGCCGACGGTGCTGTGCATTCGGTCACCGCCGATCGCGGCGAGTTCATCGGCAGGCAAGGCACGAGCGAGTTTCCGCATGCCGTGCTGAGCGGCGCCGGCCTGTCCGGCCGTGTCGAGGCCGGCGACGATCCCTGCGCGGCCATCGTACGCGACATCGACATCGCTGCCGGCGGCGACGTCACGCTGCTCTGGCTGCTCGGCGACGCGGCCTCGCCCGAGGAGGCCAGCGCGCTGGTGCAGACCCATCGCTCAAGGGATTTCGATCAGCGGCTGGCCGACAACGAGCGCACATGGCGCGGCTTTCTCGACACCATCCAGGTCGAGACGCCGGACAAGGCACTCGACGCCATGGTCAATCACTGGCTGCCCTATCAGAGCCTGGCCTGCCGCATCCGTGCCCGCTCTGCGTTCTATCAGGCGAGCGGTGCCTTCGGCTTCCGCGATCAGTTGCAGGATACCTTGGCCTTGCTGGCGCATGACCCCAAGCTGGCGCGTGATCAGATCCTCAACGCGGCGCGGCGGCAATTTCCCGAAGGCGACGTGCAGCATTGGTGGCTGCCGCGCACCGAGGCCGGCGTCCGCACCATGATCTCGGACGACGTGGTCTGGCTGGCCCACGCCACGGCCCGTTACCTGCTGGTGACCGGCGACACCGCGATCCTGAAGGAGCAACTGCCCTTCATCGAAGGGCAGGCGCTGGGCGAAGGCGAGCACGATGCTTTCTTCATCCCGGAAATCTCGAAGAAGACAGCCTCGCTCTACGACCATTGCGCGCGGGCGCTCGATCTTGCCGTCAAGCGCAGCAGCCCAGCCGGGCTGCCGCTGATCCTCGGCGGCGACTGGAACGACGGCATGAACCGCGTCGGCGAGCACGGCAAGGGCGAGAGCGTGTGGCTGGGCTGGTTCCTGCTGAAGACGCTGGGCGACTTTGCCGCTGTCGCCAAGGCTGAGCGCGATGCCAAGCGCGTGCAGGCCTGGACGAAGCACGCCGAGGTGCTGAAACGGGCGCTGGAAAGCACCGCCTGGGATGGCGAGTGGTATCGGCGCGGCAGTTTCGACGACGGCACGCCGCTCGGCTCGCGCAAGTCGGACGAGTGCAAGATCGACTCGATCGCCCAGTCCTGGAGCGTGCTTTCGGGCGAGGGCGACCCGGCGCGGTCGACCACGGCAATGGCGCAGGCGATGAAAGCGCTCGTCGACGACGACCTCAACATCGTCAAACTGTTCACCCCGCCCTTCTCGAAGACGGAAAAGGACCCGGGCTACATCAAGAGCTATCCGCCGGGGGTCCGTGAAAACGGCGGCCAATACACGCACGCGGCAACATGGTTCGTCATTGCGCTCGCCGAAATGGGCCGCACCGACGATGCCTACCGCTGCCTTTCAATGCTCAATCCGGTCAACCATGCGCGCGATGAAGCCGCGGCAGAGCGCTACCGCGTGGAACCTTATGTCGTCGCGGCCGATGTTTATTCCGGGCAAGACAAGGGCGGCCGCGGCGGCTGGACCTGGTATACCGGGTCGGCGGGCTGGCTTTATCGCGCCGCGGTCGAGAGCATTCTCGGCATAGAGCGCCGCGGACAGCGCCTCCAGTTCACGCCGAGACTTCCCAGCCATTGGGACGGCTATTCGGCAACTCTGAAGATGCTGGGCGCCGAGATCAAGGTACGCGTCGTCCGCGACAAAAAGGCCCGGGCCATCTCACTTGAAGTGAATGGCACGAAGACCAAATCTTCGTCCTTCGAGCCAAAAGCCGGAGATAGTGCCGAGGTGGTCGTCAGAATACCGGCCTAGATTCAAGGGCTTGGAGCGTCGCTTAGCGTTCCCAGGGCACGCACGGGCGCTCCAAGTGCCTCTACCGGTTATATTTGCGTTTGACCTTGCTGAATGCCTGCACACGACTTTAGACGTCGTGCCCAGGGTCTTGCTGATTAAAATTGTGGCAGTGCTTTCGAGCTGCCATGATTTTGCCGCAACGCTGACATTTCACCTTTTATCTCAAACTGTTAGACGATCACGGCAAATTTCGAAGCGTCGTCATCTTTTGTTCGCGGAATGGGAACGGAAGAGCTAGACGAGCATTGTTTTGCGACGCGTCAACCGATACGAGTCAAAAAATGACGCACTGCACCATAAATAATTGGCGGAGTAGCTGAAGTGTCACTTCTGCAAATCTACTGGCGAGCCCTTGGTTATCTCGCTGCCGACAGGAAACGCGTTGCGTTTATCTGCGGGGCGAATGTCGCGCTTGCCATTATCGCCATTCTCGAGCCGATCATGTTCGGCCGGGTGATCGATGCCATTTCGGACCGCGGCTCGGTATTCGCGACGCTCGCAATGTGGGCCGGCCTCGGCGCGTTCAACATCATCGCCTTCGTGCTGGTGGCGCGCGGCGCCGACCGCTTTGCCCACCAGCGGCGCAGCGAGGTTCTTTGCCAGTCGTTCGAGCGCGTGATCACCATGCCGCTTGCCTGGCATCATCAGCGCGGCACCTCCAATTCCCTGCACACGCTCCTGCGCGCGGTCGAGACTTTGTTCAGCCTCTGGCTGGAATTCATGCGGCAGCATCTGTCGACGGCGGTTGCGTTGGTCCTGCTGGTGCCCACCGCGCTCAGCATGGATATCCGCATGTCGATGGTGCTGCTGGCGCTTGGCGCGCTCTATGTCGGCATCGGACGGCTGGTGATGCGGCGCACCAAGGAAGGCCAGGCGGCCGTGGAGCGGCACTACCACAAGGTATTTGCGCATGTGACCGACTCGGTCAGCAACGTCGCCGTCCTGCAGAGCTACAACCGCATCGGCCATGAGACCGAGGCGCTGAAGTGCTACGTCAAGAACCTGCTCGACGCACAGAATCCGGTGCTCGACTGGTGGGCGATGGCCAACGCGCTGCACCGCCTGTCGTCGACGATTTCGATGATGGTGGTGCTCTTGATCGGCGCCTATCTGGTGACGCACGGCCAGTTGCGCATCGGCGACGTCATCGCCTTTACCGGCTTTGCCACGCTGCTGATTGCCCGGCTCGACCAGATGTCGGCCTTCGCCAACCAGATTTCCGAGGCGCGCGCCAAGCTCGAGGAATTCTATCATCTCGAGGACTCTGCATCCGACGCCGCCGAGCCCGATGGGCTGCGCGATCTCGTCAACGTCACCGGTCATGTGCGTTTCGAGAATGTCTGCTTCGAGTTCGGCAATTCCGGGCAGGGCGTCGACGACGCGTCGTTCGAGGTCCAGGCCGGCCAGACCGTCGCCATCGTCGGCCCCACGGGCGCCGGCAAGACGACGCTCATCAACCTTCTGCAGCGCGTCTTCACGCCGTCCAGCGGCCGTATCCTGATCGACGGCATCGACACCCGCACGGTGACCCGCAAGTCGCTGCGCCATTCGATCGCCACCGTGTTCCAGGATGCCGGCCTGCTCAACCGCTCGATCGAGGACAACATCCGCGTCGGCCGTGCGGAGGCGACCTATGACGAGGTCCATGCCGCGGCCAACGCCGCCGCCGCGCAGGATTTCATCCTGTCAAAGTGCGAGGGCTACGACACGGTCGTCGGCGAACGCGGCGGACAGCTGTCCGGTGGCGAGCGCCAGCGCATCGCGATCGCCCGCGCCGTGCTGAAGGACGCGCCCATCCTGGTTCTCGACGAGGCGACCAGCGCGCTCGACGTCGAGACGGAAGACCGCGTCAAGGACGCCATCGACGAATTGCGGCGCGGCCGCACCACCTTCATCATCGCCCACCGCCTGACCACCGTTCGCGACGCCGATCTGGTCGTGTTCATGGACAAGGGCCGGGTGGTCGAGATGGGCGGGTTCACCGAACTGTCGCTGCGCAACGGTCGCTTCGCCAGCCTGCTGCGCGCCGGCGGCCTGCTCAACGACGAGGAGGTCCGCCGCCTCAGCCGTCCGGTGAACGAAGCCGCCTGAGCAGCGCGGCTTGCCTTCTCGATAGCCCTGCGCAGCAAGGGGAGAAGGGAAGACGTACCGCCGCTGCGGTTGCCGCAACTCCGCCGGCGGTCTATGTAAGGTGGCATGAGCGACACGACTTCACGCCTCTCCGGCTGGATGGACCTTGCCCACCCGACGCGGTTCGTCGGGCTGGCCGACAAGGTCGTGCCGTGGCTGGCGAGCGTGGCCGCCATCGTCCTCGGCGTGGGTCTCTATATGAGCTTCACGGCGCCTGAGGACTTCCAGCAGGGCATCACCGTTCGCATCATGTATATCCACGTGCCTTTCGCCTGGCTCGCCATGATGTGCTACACGCTGATGGCGGTCTCGGCACTGGGCACGCTGGTCTGGCGCCATCCGCTGGCCGACGTGGCGCTGAAATCGGCGGCACCCATCGGCGCTGTCTTCACCGCCCTTGCACTGATCACCGGTTCGATCTGGGGCAAGCCGATGTGGGGCACCTGGTGGGTGTGGGACGCGCGGCTGACCTCGGTGTTCATCCTGTTCCTGATGTATCTCGGCATCATCGCGCTGACCCGCGCGCTCGACGATGCGGGGCGCGCCGCCTGGGCCGCCGCCATCATCACCCTGGTCGGCTTCATCAACATTCCGATCATCAAATTTTCGGTCGACTGGTGGAACACGCTGCATCAGCCGGCGTCGGTGTTCCGGCTCGGCGGCCCGACCATCGATCCAAGCCTGTTGTGGCCGTTGCTGGTGATGGCACTCGGCTTCACCGTGCTTTTCTTCGCGCTGCACCTAGCGGCGATGCGCACCGAGATCTGGCGCCGCCGCGTCATTTCGATGCGCCGGGTTGCCGCGAGACAGGCTAACTGACCGCCGTCGAGTTCCCCCCTCTGTCCTGCCGGACATCTCCCCCTCAAGGGGGGAGATTGAATGTCACGTATCGTTTCGCCAATCGCGAATGTTGAAAGAGAGGCGCTACCGGCGAAGCTACCGATCTCCCCCCTTGGGGGACCCTTGGGGGGGAGATGGCCGGCAGGCCAGAGGGGGGCGCTGTCCCTCCAGCGTTTGAAGGATTTTGTACCTGAAGCGCACGCGCTCCAGCTTGGTTCACCCCATCCGTCCTCGCGCCTTGACCTGGAGCGTCTCGATCACCGTCTCGCCTTCGACCAGATGCACCTCGTCGAACAGGTTGGTAACGACGCAGCAATGATCGGGCACGACGCGCACGCGCTCGCCGATGCGAAGCTCGGCGCCGCCTGACAGCGTGACATTGCCGTGCTCTTCGCTGAGGCTGGTCACCCTTGCGCCTGAAATGCCCAGCAACTCGCCGAAATCAGCGAGCCCCAGTGTGTCGCTGGAGAGCGCCTTGCTGCCGGCGTCGAGGATGGCGCGTGTCGGCGTTGGGTGGCTGACCACCGTCGACAGCACCGTCAGTGCGCAATCGTCGAGGCTGCCGACGCCTTTGGCGACCTGGTAGCGGTCGAGATAGATGTAGGTGCCGGGCCGGTATTCGGTAACGACGCTGTGCTCGCCGGAACGCCACATATCGGGTGTGCCGCCGCTGGAGATGCGCTCGCAAGCAAGGCCGGCTGCGGCAAGTGCTTGCCGCGCTTCGGCGAGCCACGCCTCGGTCTCGGCGGCGCGGCCGGCCCCCGGGTAGGTCATCAAGCCGCCGAAGACGAGCCCCCGAACCTTGTCGATCTCGCTCGCCAGCGCGACTGCCTCGCCGGCCGACTGCACACCGCAGCGGCCCATGCCGGTGTCGCATTCGACCAGCACCGGCAGGCGGTGGCCGGGATCGGCAAAGGTGGCGGCAAGCCCCATCAGCGTGTCCATGCTGTCCGTTGTCACCGACAGGGTTACGCGGCCGTGCAGCGCCTTGAGGCGCTCCAGCTTGGCCCGCCCGACGATATTGTAGGGCAGAAAGATGTCGGTCAGTCCGGCATCGGCCATGACCTCGGCCTCGCCGATCTTCTGGCAGGTGATGCCGACGGCGCCCGCCGCGATCTGCTTCTTTGCCCAGTAGGGCAGCTTGTGGGTCTTGATGTGCGGCCTGAGCTTCAGCCCGTGCCGGTTGGCATGGGCCTGCGCCCGCGCGATATTGGCTTCGGCGCGGCCGGCATCGATCAGGATCGCCGGCGTATCGAGGTCGTCTATGCTGCGCATGGTCTCACCATTGGAAAATTGGTTGACCTTATGGCCCTGATCGGACCGCATGTCATGGGGCCAGCGACAGCAGTTTGCATCGACACCGAATTGACGTTCGGCTATTGCGGTTTGAGCAATTCCAGGAAAAGTGTGAAACGGTTTTCCGTCCGGAATTGCGTCCAAAAAAAGATCGAGCGGTTCGGCGTTTCCATGAAACGATGAACCGTTCTAGCGCTCGCAAAGCGACGGGAAGGAACCACGATCATGAAACGCTCCGCCATCAACGACATCATCCGCGACGCCGACGCCTTCATCCGCTCGTTCGGCTACATCATGCCGCCCTTCGCCTACTGGTCGCCGGAAGAGATGAAGGCGCGCCGGCAGGATTCGTCGGCAATCTTCTCATCGCGGCTTGGCTGGGACATCACCGACTACGGCCAGGAGAAATTCGACGAGCTCGGCCTGTTCCTGTTCACCGTTCGCAACGGCCGCTACGAGGACATGAAGAAGGGCATGGGCATGCTTTATGCCGAAAAGATCATGATCTCGCGCAAGGATCAGCTGTCGCCGATGCACCGCCACAACATCAAGGCGGAGGACATCATCAACCGTGGCGGCGGCAAACTGGTGCTGGAGCTGTTCATGCATGATCGCGATGGCGGCATCGATCCGAAGGCCGAAGTATCGGTGCCTGTCGACGGAACCATCCACAGACTACCTGCGGGTGGACTGCTGAAGCTCGACCCAGGCCAGAGCGTCACTTTGCTGCCGGGTGTCTGGCATTCCTTCTGGGCCGAGGGCAAGGACGTGCTGATCGGCGAGGTCTCGACCGTCAACGACGATCTCACCGACAACGTCTTTCGCGAACCAATCGGCCGCTTCGCGGACATCGACGAGGACACGGCACCGCTGCATCTGCTGGTGTCCGATTATGAGAAGTGGGTGGGATAGGGGAGGGTGGCATTTGAACCGGGGCTCATGAGAGGGGCTCATCAGGTTCGTCGGCGCCGCCCCTCATTGCCCTGCCGGGCATTTCTCCCCGTATAGTGACGGGGAGAAAGACGCTATCGCAGATGGTTTCGCAAACTGGCAGCGTTGCGGAATAGTGGTCGACATTGCGTCTATCTCCCTTCTCCCCGTCACTATACGGGGAGAAGGTGCCGGCAGGCGGATGAGGGGCAGCACCGATGCTTCTCGCTAGCTGCACCTGTTCGGCAACTGCTACCGCGCATGCTTGTCGGCCCTGCGGTTGCCGAGCAGCAGCTTGCGTTCGAGATGCGCCCGTAGCTCGCCGTAGTAAGCCGTCAGGAACGCGCGTGCGTCATGGGCTTGGGGTGCCGCGCCGATCTTGCGTCCGATCGTTTCGGCCACCGTCCGCAGGGCGAAATAGTCGTCGCGGCGCAGCACCTCTTCCAGCTTGTGGAGTTCGGCAATCCCGTAGGCATCGAGCTGGGCGTGGCTGAACCGGAAGGCGCCGGCCGCCGGATCCTGCCGTGCCGACAGGTCTTCAAGCAAGGCGCGCTTCGGCGCCTCTACCACCCAGGTCCCCGCCAACAGATCACCGATCCGCATGCGGTCGCGATTGAACAGCGGGAACAAGGCAAACAGCAGCGTCCACACCAGTCCGAACACCGTCGTCAACGTGTCGGCGAGGTCGGTCCCGCTGCGTCCAACGATGATCGACAGCGGCAGGAACACCTCGATCTCGCGCATCAGGTTGCGGGCGATGACCTGGTCGATCGACAGGCCGTCTCCGCTGCGCGACGCGACCCGGATGCCGACGATCCGCTTGCCGGGCGTAGCCGCGCGCCGGCCCGCTTCGAAGACGATGAAGTAGGCGTTGCGCAGAAAGAAGATCAGGATGATCCAGACGACGAAGAGCGGCTGAAATCCCTCGCTGCCAAGGCCTCCCACCCCGAACAGCGCGACGATCGTGATCACGATTGCCGCCACGGCGATGAACACGATGTCGAGCAGGAAGGCGGAGGCCCGCGTGCCGGCGTCGGCCAACTTTATCCGGAGATCGACGCCTTCGGGCGTGATCAGCGGCCGTACAGCCGCGAAGGCGGCGCGTTTAACGATCGCCATGCCGCACCGCCCGGAACAGGTAGAAATAACCGATCCACAGCACCAGCATGCCCCCGCCAATGCCGTAGCGCGTGACGTCGCTGGTGATGGTCTGCCTGCCAATGCCCTCGAGCAGCCCGGCAAACAGCAGCATGACCGAGACCCCGACCATGGCGTTCGCGGCGATGCGTCCGGCGCGAGCCGCTGCCGCCATGCGTGTCAATTCGCCGGGAAAGGCGATGCTGGTGCCGATGCGCATGCCCGCCGCGCCGGCCAAAGAGATTGCGAACAATTCGGTGGTGCCGTGGATGGCCAGCCAGCCGCCGAGCTCCATGCCAAGCCCCTTGGACCAATAGACTTGGAACAACGCCCCGATCATGCAGCCGTTGTACAGCATCAGCAGCACCGTCGGCACCGCGAAGGCGAAGCCAAGGGCGAAGGCCAGGATTGCGACCTGGACGTTGTGCGTGAACAGATAGGCGGCAAAGCCTGAGAGAAAGCCATTGTCGCCATCATAAAGCATGCCTCGCAGCAGCTCGGCCGAGGTGTCGGGGCCGCGGCCTCCTGCCAGGCCGGGCGGGATGATCGCGTCGAACCAGCTCTTGTCGGATGCCACCAGCCAGGCGCCTGCACCAATGCCGATCACCATCAGCGCGACCGACGCCAATGTCTCGCGCCACAGGTCGCGAATGGCTTCGGGCCAGTCATGCAGGAAGAAATCGGCGAGGCGCTGCCGCAGCCCGCGGCGCGCGCCGTAGAGATAGAAATAACCGCGCAGAGACAGCGCTTCGAGATAGCCGACCAGCGCATTATCGAGCGATGTCGCGCGCGCCACCGACAGGGAAGACAGCGCCGATCGATAGAGCAGCGGCAGCGACAGCAGCTCCTCTTCGGAAAGCGTCCGCGGCGCACGCTTCTCGACACGCGCCAGCAGCGCCTCGAATGCCTTCCAGTCGGCCTCGCGCTCGCGGCGGAAGCTGGCCAGCGACTGGCGTACCGCGTCGCCGCGCTCCGCATTGCCGCGTACCGGCGCCGTCACAGCAAATCCTCCTGCTTGAACTGCAGATAGCGCTCGACCAGCGCCGGACCGAGCCGGTTGTGGTCGGCTTCGATCACATGCGCCCCAAGCAGGCGCAGCCGGCCGATGACGACCTGCCTTTCGCGCAAGAGCCCTCCGGCAACGACCGCGCGGGCAACATCCTCGCCGGAGCGTGGCGGCAGGTCGGCCAGGCTCTCCAGTTCGGTGTCCTTCATCATCATGAACAGCACGAGATGCCGTTCGGTGAGCCGGCCCACGGTGCGCAGCATCAATTCCGCGCTGATCGGATCGACGAAATCGGTGAAGATGATGACCAGCGAGCGGCGGTCGAGCCGCGCCGCCAGCGTCGTCAATGCCAGCGTGAAATTGGTCTCCTCGCTGGAGTAGTCGATCTCGGCGGCCCGTTTCTGGATCATCGCAAAGCTGGCGGGGCCGCGCACGGCGCCGCTCGAAACGCGCGGCCTTGCATCGAAGCCGAACAGGCTGACCATGTCACCGCCCTTCAGCGCGATGAATGCCGACAGCAGGGCGGCCGTCACCGCCCGGTCCACCTTCGGCACCCCGTCGACCGGTTCGCACATCAGGCGTCCGCTGTCGATGGCCAGCACGATGTTGTTGTTCTCCTCGATGCGGAACTCGCGCGCCAACAGCTTGCCGTGGCGGGCGCTGCGCTTCCAGTCGATCATCCGCCGGCCCATGCCCGGCTGGTAATCCTTGAGCGCGTCGAACTCGCGGCCTTGGCCGGCGCGGCGCTGCGCATGGCCTTCGGCAAGCGCCGCATGTTGCAGCAGCGTGATCGCCTCGCCGCGAGCGCTGCTGACGTCGGGCAGCACCGCAACCTTGCTTTCCACCGGCAGCACGACCTGGTTCCAGACCAGCCCGAACGGCCCGCGCCAGCGCACCCAGAGACGGTCGAAGCTGGCGACGCCGCGCCGCAGCGCCTGGAAGCGGAGGAAGAGCGACCCGCCTCCAGCGGTCGGCTGCAAGGCGCCGCCGCTGCCGCTCACCGGCGCCAGACGCGCATCGTGGCCGACCCGAGCCTCCGCGGCGCGCGGCCCCGAGTGACGGGCGGTGATTTGCACGCTGAACTCGCCGCCGACACCGGCCTGCTGCGGCGCATCGATGCTGGCATTCAGCGATGCCCGTCCGCGTCCGGCCGCGGCATCCACCGCCAGGAAGGCAAGCAGCAGGCAACTCCACAGCAATCCCAGATACCAGAACGACGGCAGCGCCAGCGCGACCAGGAAGGCCGGCACCGCGCCGGCCGCAGCTGCCCATACCGCTCGGCCGCTGGGATAGATCAACGTGGTGCTTCCGTCTGGTCGACCAGGTCGGAGACGATCTGCTCGACCAGCCGGCCATCGATCTGTGCGGCAGGCGAAAGGATGACCCGATGACGCAGCGCCGGCACCGCCAGCGCCTTGACGTCGTCGGGGATCACATAGGCGCGTCCGTCCAGCGCCGCCCGGGCACGCGCCGCCCGCGCCAGCATGGCGCCGGCGCGCGGACTGGCCCCGACCTCCAGATCGGCATTTTCGCGCGTAGCCCGAACCAGCGCCGCTATGTAGCCGACGACATCGTCGACGAGGGTGACGGAGCCGACGACTTCAAGGGCCTCCTGCAGCATTTCGCGGTCCGTCTGCGCCTCGATGCCATATTGCGCGATGTCGTGCGAGGCGGAGCCGCCGCCGTGATGGACGATGATGGCTCGTTCTTCCTCGGGGCCGGGATAGCTGACGCGGTGCTTGAACAGGAAGCGGTCGAGCTGCGCCTCCGGCAGCGGATAGACGCCCTGGTGCTCGATCGGATTCTGGGTCGCGACGACCATGAAATTGCGGCCGAGCGAATGCGTGGTGCCGTCGAAGGTGACCGCATGTTCCTGCATCGCCTCGAGCAGTGCGGCCTGCGTCTTGGGCGGCGTGCGGTTGATTTCGTCGGCAAGCAGGAGATCGCAGAAGATCGGGCCGCGCGTCAGCGTGAACTGCCCGGTCTGGAAGTTGTAGATGTTCGACCCGACGATATCGCCGGGCATCAGGTCCGGCGTGAACTGGATCCGCCCGTAGGCGATCCCAAGCGCCTGGGCGAAGCAGCGCGCGGTCATGGTCTTGGCCGTGCCCGGAGGACCTTCCAGCAGGATATGCCCGCCCGCAAACAAGGCGGTCAGCATCAGGTCGACCGTATCGTGCTGCCCGGTGATCGCCTTGGCCACTTCTTCCCTGATCCGTGTCGCCAGGGCCTTCACATCATCGACGTTCACCGAGCCTCCTTGCCGTCCAGTCATGCAGCCGTTCTGCTGCCTGTTGCATCTGCGTCAGATTCTTCGCCTCGCCGGCCGCTTGCGAGCGCGTCGTGAAGCCGCCGGCTTGCTCCTTATCGCGAGAGTCGAGCCAGTGGTCGAGCGCTTTGCCTTGCAACCCTTGCGGTGCGCCGAGCAGCGCGCCGGCGCGCACCCGCATCAAGGCCGCATAGCGGCCTCCCAGCTCGTCCAGCCGGCCGGCACGCCGCATGAGCATCGCCGTCGGAATATACACACCCCGCAATCGGCATGCGTTCCACCCCCCCGGGGGGAACGCGGGGGGGCGCCCCCCACGCGCGGGGCTGGCG
>NZ_JAMYME010000024.1:0-93828 GCF_040318345.1 Mesorhizobium sp. M1169
CAAGCTTCACATCGGTACCGCGCAGTTTGGCTGCCGCAGCCAGTCCCGCCCTGGCGGGCGCTCTGTTCGCTGCCTCGTTCCGGGCATGGCCCCTCCTGATCTGCGGCACACTCAAAATCATTTATGATCTGCTGCTGCTGCTGCAGTTTCGGCACCTCAAGCCGCCGGAGGAAAGGTGATGCAGCCGCCGGTTTGGGGTGTTTGACCAGGATGGGTCAATCGCGAAGGCAAACGTTGGAAAAGTCATCGATCACTTCGGCTCTGACTCCGGACTTGTCGAATGTCTAATGTGACCCGACATCCTCGACGCGATGCCTGCAGGCCATCACCCGCAGCGCAGCAGACAACGAAAGTCTCCGCTGGTTTCTGCCGATCAGGCAGGCCGTGCTTTGTAAAAGCGGCACCAACCATCGGGGCTGATTTCACCCGCGACACTCTCGGATGCATTCGGCTTCAGGAAATGGGTGCACCCGGCGCAGCGGCGACCTTTGTTTGGAACATCCTAATAAAGCGCCACAGGCTTTGGGGTTGTTTCGGTGCCGAGCGCCGCAGGCTGACCTGTCATGCAGGAAGCAAGCCCACCTGCACCGGCAAATCGCCGCGCCGGTCGTCGACGCCTTAAGAAATTTCCGGCGAGACAGCGCTTGGCCTGGCTTACGTTGTGCCGACCCGCAATTTATCTCACCACGATCTTCTTTAATGGTCTTTCCTCCCAATCGAACCCAAAGAAGCGCCGAGTGCTGATCAGATCGATTTGAGGTACTCGATCAGATCACTCTTTTCCTGATCGGTCAGATCAAGGCCGAGATGGCCGTCATAGTGCTCCTTCTGCGCAAGACGTCGATCGGTTCCACTCCTCCTGCCAGGGGTCGATCAAGTTTAAGGACCCGACGTCTCCTCCCGGCTCGAGGTCTATTTCAATAAAACCGTACGTCACCGTCCTGCTTCCTTGATCCCTTGCCTTCCTTTACAATCCCTTCCGGACACAGAGGAGTTCCGCCATGAGCGAAGACGCCGTCAATATGTCGATCCGCAAGTTCCTGAAGGAAGTCGGCGTCACCTCCCAGCGCAAGATCGAGGAGACGGTGCGCGAAGGGCAAATCGGCGGCAAGAAGCTGAAGGTCCGCATGACGCTGACGGCGGAAGGCACCGGCCTCAACCACGTGGTGGACGGCGAGATCGAACTTCCATAAGCCGGGCGAAGCGACCTAGCGGCCGAAAGCGGTCGAGACGGATCAGCGGTTGGAATGGCGTCTGGCCGGGTCGATGTAGTACCGCTCACCCCACGCTCCTGCGACTCTGAGGGAACGGAAAGACCGACCCTAAGCGGAAGCTCGCTGGCTCCGGGTCAATTCACGGCCATCACCCTTTACGTGTTTGAGCGTGAACCGCTGGAGGCTTCGTCGCCGTTGTGGACTCATCCCAGGGTGACCATCACACCTCATGTCGCGAGCTTCTGGGTGGATTCTGGAATCGACCAGGTCGCCGATCTCTGCGGCCAAGTCGCAAGAGGAGAGCCTCTGTCCAACAAAATCGACCTCGAACGGGGTTATTGAATCGAAGTAGTGTGTTTACCCATTTAAGCAGCTTCCGATCTTATGAAGCGCGGACATCAGCGCGCGCGTCACCCGGCTAATGCATCATCAGCGTGAGCATGCTTTCAAAGAGCCAAGCGAGAACCTTTCCGTCAACCACGGCGAGCGCGGCAACGGAAATTCGTAGCCAGACATCGGCGATTTAAGGCTAAGACCGGCAAGGCATGCTTTCCAAGAGCCGCTATTATGACGTGCAAACCATGAATATTATTCTTGATATTGCAAAGCTGATGCTCGAAATAGCAAATATACTTGTACGCCAGCGTCATATGAGAGCGTAGGGAGGGGCGAGGTCCGATTTGCAGGCTGGAAGAGGTACCTTTCTCACGTTGACCACGCGCCGAGGCCGCATTGAAACATGCTCTTTTCGTCACGGCTTAATAGGAACTGCAGCGCAACGGGTGGGGCTTGCAGCTGGTCCGCGTTATTGCTGTTCGAGTAGGTGACAACGGCGGTCCGGAAAACAACGTTCCACGCTTTTGCCTGATGCGCTGAGTTTTCACACGGGCTCGGTGGGAAGCGGATTCAAGAAGCGCAGCACGTTAGCCGTCTGGGACACCCAATAGCAAATGCTTAAACAGTTATGGGGCGTTCGTGCGGCGAAAGGAATTCCGCTTTCACACGAACAGAAAGTCATGTGCGGTCAACGTGCTCGTGAAGTTATCGAGTGTGACTTGATCCGCTCCTGCGGTAATGATGGTTCCAGTTCCAATTCTGGTGATTGTGAGATCATTGAAAGATTGCACATCCTCCACGCCGCAAAACTCAATTTTGTCCTTTTGGCTCTGGCTGAAGTCTTCGATTCTGTTATTGATTCCGACTGTCATTGGACCATCGTCCTTGAATACAAACAGATCGCTCCCGCCTTGAGCCTGAGCGCTGTCAAATTCCCCATCGCCCCACATTAGGTTACTGACCAAGCTGCCGGGCGCAGCGGTCCCAGCGTACAGGGTATCGTTGCCGCCCTTGGCGGAGTCAAAGAAAACGAATGCATCGCCGAAGAGAGAGTCAATAACCTGGCCACCGCCAGTGTTGTTGCCGCCGATCAGGGTATCGTTGCCGCCCTGAGCAGAGTCGTGCATATTTGCCCCGTCGCCCACGAGAGCATTGTCAACTAGGGAACCGCCACCGCCAGTGTTGTTGCCGCCGATCAGGGTATCGTTGCCGCCCCGAGCGGAGTTGAACATGTTTGCTGCCTCGCCCCAGACTTCATTGAAAACCCCGGCATCGCTGCTGCTGTTGCTGACGCCAATCAGGGTATCGTTGCCGCCCCGAGCGAAATCGAATTGGAACAGCGCGTCACCCGAGAGAAGATGGCGGACGTCGCCACCGGTGACGTTGTTGGGCCCGGTTAGGGTATCATTTCCACCCCGAGCATGGTCGAACATGCTGCCGCCAGCATCCCCAAACAAGCCGTTTACACTGTTGTCGCCCACAAGGACGTCATCGGTGCCCCTTTGATGGTCCGTTAAATCTCCCGGAGTAAATGGAACGCGCTTGGACATCCTGCCCTCCTGCTGGACTGTGCCCCGGCCGACTACAATCTTAGACTAAGATATCAAACATGGAAAGCAAGTCACCATCAGCGGATAGCGACGGCCGCACACCACCTCACTTCTATCGGAAACAGACGCCGGTCACCAAAACAGTCCGCAGCGTTCGCCGCCAATCCAGCGTGGACAGGGCAGGCGGCGTCTTTGCCTGCCGATCCAGTGGTGGCAGGAGGTGGAGTGCCGCGAACTGGAGGGCGCACCCCGTCATCTGGCGGGAAGCGGAGCGGCCGTTCAGGCCTCTACTACGATTGTCGGCGCGCCGGGCCTGGCATGGCCGATGATGCGAGCCGAAGGATAGCCGTCCGCGACGATCCTCTCGACGAGCGCCGCTGCGTGGTCGGTCTGGCAAGCAACCAGCAACCCGCCCGAAGTCTGTGGATCCGTGAGAAGATGGCGTCGCCACTCGGGCATGCCGGGAGGTAAGCTTACCGCGTCGCCATAGCTCGCCCAGTTGCGCCGCGATGCGCCGGTGACGTGGCCGTCGACTGCGAGCGAGGCAGCTTCGGAAAAGAGCGGCACGTCGTGGCTGCAAATTATCAGCGTGCACCCGGAACCGCGTGCCATCTCGAGGCCATGTCCGAGCAAGCCAAATCCGGTCACGTCGGTGACGGCGTGGACGCTCGCGTCCTGCGCCAGCTCCGATCCGATCCGGTTGAGAAGGGTGGTGGAGGCGATCATTTCGCGATAGCCGCTCTCGGAAAGCGCCTGCTTCTTGATGGCGGCGGAATAGATGCCGACGCCGAGCCCCTTCGTCAGGATCAAGGCGTCACCCGGCTTGGCGTCAGAATTGCGTCGGATATCTCCGGGTCGGCATGTGCCGATGACTGCGAGGCCATAAATCGGCTCCGGCGAGTCGATCGAGTGGCCACCTGCAACCGGGATTCCGGCGTCGGCGCAGACGGCTTCGCCACCTTTCAGGATTTCGCGGACCATGAGCGTCGGGATCTTGTCGAGAGGCATCCCGAGGATCGCCAGCGCCATGATCGGCCGGCCACCCATCGCATAGATATCGGACAGGGCGTTGGTTGCGGCAATCCGGCCGAAATCGTAGGGGTCATCTACCATAGGCATGAAGAAGTCGGTGGTCGCAATGACGCAAGTCGCGCCGTCGAGTTGCCAGACTGCCGCATCGTCGCCGGTCTCCGTGCCGACGAGAAGCTGATGATAGGGACTGGCAGCCGCCGGATTAGCGAGAAGCTGCTGCAGCACTGACGGTGCCAGCTTACAGCCGCAACCGCCGCCATGGGCGAGGCTGGTCAGGCGCACAACGGGCGCTTCGGTGATTTCAGGCGAGAGGGCGATTGCCATGGTCGTCGAGCCTCCTCTGCTGGCACGCTTTAGTAGGGATCAAGGTCAACCGGAATGGAAAAAACGATCGCCCAACGCACGGCGCGTTTGGAGCACGCTTGCTCTCAGCGGATTTCGTTGAGTTAGGAAAGGCAAGCACCGTATCCGGCGTGCGAGGCATCGCCGTCATTGGGTATCGATCGAAAGGCGCCCCGACCCGCGGGAGCTGTTTCATCGCCACGCTTTACTGTATGGTAATGCGTTCGTTTTCGTCAATCTCAATCGCGGTCACGAAAAGATGACGAGAATATTCAACAATAATACACAATGCCGATTTGCGGGCACAAACCTGTTGCAGGAAGGCGGTTCGGAGGGGCACTTTTGCTGCACCGTACGCACCTGGTTCTTTGGCATTGATTTTATTTGGTCCGAGACTAGTTACCCGGATTAAACCGTTGGTTCGAGTTGCCTTGTGGGGCACCGGCTTCGGGAGGAACCCATGAACATCGATCTTTCTCGACGCGCGTTCCTGCAAACAGCAGGCGCGGGTCTCGCCGGTACTACGCTTGGAGCCCTCGGCTTCGGCGATAGCGAGGCCGCACACGCGGCGGCTATACGGCCCTTCAAGCTCGCGAACACCACCGAAACACGCAACACCTGTCCATACTGCTCGGTGGCTTGCGGCATAATCTTGTATTCGAAGGGCGATCTCAGAAAGGGCGAGCCGGCCGAGATAACCCATATCGAGGGTGACACTGATCATCCGACCAATCGCGGCACCTTGTGCCCCAAAGGGTCGGCCCTGCTCGGATTTGTCAAGTCGCCGACCCGTCTGCAACATCCGATGATCCGCAAACCGGGCTCGGACAAGTTCGAGCCGATAAGCTGGGAAGACGCGCTCGGCCGCATCGCCCGCCTGATGAAGGACGATCGCGACAAGAACTTCGTCGCGACGAACAATGACGGCGTGACGGTCAACCGGTGGATCACCACCGGCTTCCTCGCCGCCTCGGCTTCGACCAATGAAACCGCGTTCGCGACCTACAAGGTGGTCCGCAGCGCGGGCATGCTGGTGTTCGACAACCAGGCACGTGTCTGACACGGCCCGACGGTGGCGAGTCTCGCCCCAACATTCGGCCGCGGCGCAATGACCAATTCCTGGACCGACATCAAGAACACGGATCTCGTCGTCATCATGGGCGGCAATGCCGCGGAAGCGCATCCTTGCGGCTTCAAATGGGTCACAGAGGCGAAGGCCAACCGCGGCGCCAAGCTCATCGTCATCGACCCGCGCTTTACGCGCTCGGCTTCGGTGTCGGATCTTTACGCGCCGATCCGCCAGGGAACGGACATCGCCTTCCTGCTCGGGCTGATCAACTACTGCATCCAGAACGATAAGGTGCAATGGGACTATCTGAAGGCCTTCACCAACGCGACATATGTCGTCAAGGAGGGCTTCACCTATCAGGACGGCCTCTTCTCCGGCTATAACGAGGCGAAGCGAGACTATGACAAGTCCAGTTGGGACTATGACATAGGCACGGACGGCTTTGCCGTTGTCGACGCGACATTGGCCAATCCCCGCTGCGTCTGGAATCTGCTCAAGAAGCATGTCGCGGTCTACACGCCGGAGATGGTCGAGCGCATCTGCGGCACACCGAAGGACCGGTTCCTGAAGGTGGCCGCGATGGTCGCCGAGACATCGGCTCCGACCAAGGCGATGACCTCGATGTACGCGCTCGGCTGGACCCAGCACTCGAAGGGCTCGCAGAACATCCGCGCCATGGCGATGCTGCAGCTTGTTCTCGGCAATATCGGTATACGCGGCGGCGGCATGAACGCGCTTCGCGGTCACTCCAACATCCAGGGGCTGACCGACCTCGGGCTGATGTCGAACCTGCTGCCCGGTTATCTGACGCTGCCGACTGAGAAGGAGGTCGATCTGGCAGCCTACATGTCGACCCGGGGCTTCAAGCCGCTCCGGCCGAACCAGATGAGCTACTGGCAGAACTACAGGAAGTTCTTCGTAAGCTTCCAAAAGTCAATGTGGGGCAACGCGGCAACGCCGGAGAACGGCTTCGCCTATGACTACCTGCCGAAGCTCGACCTGCCGGGCTACGATCTGCTGCGGGCTTTCGAGTTGATGCACCAGGGCAAGATGAACGGCTATTTCTGCCAGGGCTTCAACCCGCTACAGGCAGCTCCGAACAAGAAGAAGGTGATCGAGTCCCTCTCGAAGCTCAAATACCTCGTCATCATGGATCCGTTGGACACGGAGACGGGCCGGTTCTGGGAGAACCACGGGCCGTATAACGATGTCGATCCGTCGCAGATTCAGACGGAAGTCTACCAGCTCCCCTCCACCTGCTTCGCCGAGGACGACGGCTCGCTGGTCAATTCGGGGCGCTGGCTGCAGTGGCATTGGGCCGGCGGCACGCCCCCCGGCGAGGCCAAACGCGATACCTGGATCATGGCGCAGCTCTATCTGCGCCTGAAGGAGCTCTACACAAAGGAAGGCGGCGCCTTCGCGGATCCGATCGTCAAGCTCAATTGGCCTTATGCCGATCCCGGCGATCCGAAGGCCGAGGAGCTTGCCCAGGAGATCAATGGTAGGGCGCTCGCCAGGGTAACCGACACGGCCGACCCGACAAAGGTGCTCGCCGAGGCCGGAAAGCTCCTGCCGGGCTTCGCCGCGCTGCGCGACGACGGTTCCACCTCCTGCGGCTGCTGGGTCTATTCCGGCTGCTTCAACGAAAACGGCAACAACATGGCCAGGCGGGACACCACCGATCCTGACGAAACCGGCGCCTATTCCAAATGGGCGTTCTCATGGCCCGCCAACCGCCGCATTCTCTACAACAGGGCGTCGGCTGACCTCACCGGAAAGCCTTGGGATCCAAGCCGCAAGGTGATTGAATGGGACGGCACGAAATGGTCGGGCTACGATGTCCCCGACATCTTGCCAACGGCAAAGCCCGATCAAGTAGGCCCGTTCATCATGAATCCGGAAGGCGTCTCGCGCCTCTTCACCCGGGGCATGATGCGCGACGGACCATTCCCGGCGCATTACGAGCCATTCGAGTCGCCTATCGCGAACCCGATAGCTCCCAAAGTTCGCGGCAACCCCGCAGCGCGGGTGTTCGAAGGCGATATGGCCCAGTTCGCCGAATCGGCTTCGCAGGAGTTCCCCTACGCGGCGACCTCCTACCGACTGACCGAGCATTTCCACTTCTGGACCAAGCACGTCATCACCAATGCGGTGATGCAGCCGGAGTTTTTCGTGGAAATTTCGGAACAGCTTGCGGCCGAGAAGGGCATCACCAAAGGCGGCTGGGTGCGCGTCTGGTCGAAGCGCGGTTCCATTGTGGCGAAGGCCATGGTGACCAAGCGGATCAGGCCGCTCACCTGCGATGGCAAGACCGTCCACATCGTCGGAATACCATTGCATTGGGGCTTCACGGGAGCGGCGAAGAAAGGCTTTGGCCCGAACATGCTCACCCCCTTTGTCGGTGACGCCAACATCGAGACGCCGGAATACAAGGCGTTCCTTGTCAATATCGAGCCCATCGCCGGGCCGGTAGCGTAGGAGGAGTAAGCGATGTTTCCTCCACTTCCAAATCCTTCGACGACGGATACCGCACCGCGATTTTCCGACAAGGACCTCATCCGCCGCTCTGCCTCGACGGTTCCCGCGCCCGAGCAGCAATTGACGGAAGTCGCCAAGCTCATCGATGTTTCGAAATGCATCGGCTGCAAGGCGTGCCAGACGGCCTGCATCGAGTGGAACGACACGCATCCGGAGATCGGCTTCAATACCGGCGTCTATGAGAATCCTGCCGATCTGACGCCGGACATGTTCACGCTGATGCGCTACAGCGAATGGGACAATCCCGAGACGAACGAACTCGAATGGCTGATCCGCAAGGATGGCTGTATGCATTGCGCTGACCCGGGCTGCCTCAAGGCTTGTCCGGCGCCAGGCGCCATAGTGCAGTATTCGAACGGCATCGTCGATTTCGTCCATGAGAACTGCATTGGCTGCGGCTATTGCATCAAGGGTTGCCCGTTCAACATTCCGCGCATCTCCAAAGTCGATCACACGGCCTACAAATGCACGCTCTGTTCCGACCGCGTGGCTGTCGGCCAGGGACCAGCCTGCGCCAAAGCCTGCCCGACCCAGGCAATCGTGTTCGGTACAAAAGACGAGATGAAACAGCACGCCGACGGCCGCATCAAGGACCTGAAATCGCGCGGCTATTCGAATGCCGGCCTCTACGATCCGCCCGGCGTCGGAGGGACGCATGTGATGTATGTGCTGCACCATGCCGACCAGCCGGAACTCTATTCTGGTCTGCCGAAGGAGCCGAAGATCAGTCCGCTCGTGGAGGCGTGGAAGGGCGTGACCAAATATGCCGGCCTCACCATTCTCGGCGTGGCGGCCGGCGTCGGCCTGCTTCACCATCTGGTGATGGGACCGAACAGGGTGTCCGAGGCGGATGAGGAGCATGCCGAAGAGCTGACGGAAGGCGACAACGATGGCCGCATATGACGTGAAGCCGAACGAGCAGGTACATCCCGGCAAGCCGGTCATCGTGGACCGCTACACGGTGAGCGCGCGGATCAACCATTGGATCACGGCGGCCAGCCTGATCCTGCTCGCCTTGTCCGGCCTTGCCATGTTTCACCCGAGCCTGTTCTTCCTCTCGGGGCTGTTTGGCGGCGGTCAGTTCACGCGCTTCATTCACCCATGGATCGGCGTCTTGCTCTTCTTCAGCTTCCTTGGGCTTTTCCTTCGGTTCTGGAAGGCCAACTTGTGGAGGCCCGAGGACGGAACGTGGCTCGCCCGTTTCCGTGACGTATTGTCCAATCACGAGGACAACGTCCCCGACGTTGGCAAGTACAATGCCGGCCAGAAGCTCGTCTTCTGGTCAATGTCGATCCTCATCATCATCCTGATTTCGAGCGGCATCGTCATCTGGCAACAATATTTCGCCGCTTACACCACGATCGGCCAGCAGCGGGTGGCGCTGCTTGTTCATTCGATCGCTGCCGTGGCGATCATCGGCGTCTGGATTATCCATTTCTACTCGGCCATCTGGGTACGCGGCACCATTCCCGCCATGACGCGCGGACGGGTGACCGGCGGCTGGGCTTGGCGGCATCATCGCAAATGGCTGCGTGAACTGATCGCAGGCAAACCGGACGGACGTTCGGGATCGAATCCTGCCGAATGAGCGAGTATTTGTTTTTACGCAATTCCGGACGGAAAACCGTTATACACGTTTCGTGGAATTGCTCTGGAGCAGTATCAAGCCGACCACGTGGCCCGTGAGGTTCGTGAGGTTGAAATGCCAAGGCAACAAGATCCGTCACGCCCTGACCCGACTGTAATCGGCGAGGTCTCGGCCCCACCCTTTGCGCGCCTGCCTGATCCGCGGACCTTGTTCATTCGCCGCTCCGAGCGATTGAATGTGTTGGCGGATGACCACCAGCTCGGCCCCTATCTCCGCTTCCTTTCTGCACTGACGGATGCGCAGCACCGCATCCAGGACGGCTTGCCGGATGTCGAATTGCCGGCCGCGGAGGCGCGCGAGCGCGCACGAACCTTCGGTATGCCGCCGCTCGATCGCAACCAATTCACTTCGGATGCCGCCCTTGGAATGACGCTCGGCCGCCTGTTCGAAGTGGCAGCCACGATCGAAAAGCCCGAGGCAGCCGCAGCCGCCTTGGACAGACTGGCGAATATCGATGCGTCCGGGGTCGAATCCATGGTGCGCAATGTGCTCACCGATGCGATCCCAATGAACGCGCTTGCCGAGCATGTCTATGTCGCGGCCGCGCTGCAGGTTCACTTCGCCCGCCTCGCGGCATGTCTCGACAGCTCGTCGCTGGTTCCGGTTGCCGACGGCGCCTGTCCGGCCTGCGGTGGGCCGCCCGTATCCTCGATCATCGTTGGTTGGCACGGCGCACACGGGGCGCGGTTCTGCGCCTGCGCGCTGGTGTGGAACATTGTGGAACCACGTCCGTGTCAAATGTACGCTGTGCGGCTCGACCAAGGGGATAGGCTATCAGGAAATCGAGGGAGGTCCTGGCACGGTCAAGGCCGAGACCTGCGATGCATGCGGCTGCTATGTAAAGATCCTGTACCAACACGAGGATCCGGCTCTCGATCCAGTCGCCGACGACGTGGCGACGCTCGGCCTCGACCTGCTCGTCCGCGAGGGTGGCCATCGCCGCGGATCGTTCAATCCGTTCCTTGTTGGCTATTGATACGATGACCCCTTCATCCGCAAACCCTTTGCGCAATCTTCCGTCGGTCGACCAAGTGCTGAGGACCCCGCTGGCGGCGGCCGCAATCGAGCGCTTCGGACGGCAGGCCGCGACGGAGGCCATTCGCCGAGCCGTCGCCGATGCGCGAATGGCCTCCCGCAATGCCGGAGCCATCGTGCCGGAGGCAAACGATCTTGCCGGCGACGCGCTCGTGCAGCTCAAGGACCGCGAACGCTCTTCCCTGCGCCCCGTTTTCAACCTGACCGGAACGGTGCTGCATACCAATCTCGGACGAGCCCTCCTCGCGAAAGAGGCGGTCGAGGCTGTTCGGCTGGCGATGCGCGAAGCGGTGGCTCTCGAATTCGATGTTGAGAAAGGCGAGCGCGGCGAACGGGACGATCATCTTCGATCGCTCGTTTGCGAGCTGACCGGAGCCGAGGATGCAACCGTCGTCAACAACAACGCGGCTGCCGTCCTTCTCGTCCTCAACACGCTGGCGCTCGGTCGCGAAGCGATCGTTTCGCGAGGCGAGTTGATCGAGATCGGCGGCTCTTTCCGGATGCCCGAGATCATGACGCGCGCCGGCGCCAGGCTTGTCGAGGTCGGCACCACCAACCGCACGCATCGCAAAGACTATGTCGCGGCGATCGGCCCGGAGACCGGGCTCATCCTCAAGGTGCACACATCGAACTACCGGGTCGAAGGATTCACGGCCGAGATCCGGGCACCCGAGCTCGCTTCAATCGCCAAGGCGCATGGGATACCGCTGGTCCATGATCTCGGTTCGGGCACGCTGGTCGACCTAGCCCGCTACGGTCTTGGGCGCGAGCCGACCGTGCGCGAGGCGGTGGCCGACGGCGCCGATCTCGTCACATTCTCCGGCGACAAGCTGCTTGGCGGTCCGCAGGCGGGGTTCATCGTCGGTCGCAGGGACCTGCTCGCAGCGATCCGCCGCAACCCGATGAAGCGGGCGCTCAGGGTCGACAAGCTTCGTTTGGCAGCGCTCGAGGCGACGTTGAAGCTCTACCGCGACCCCGACCGCCTGGCCGAGCGCCTGCCGACGCTAAGGCTGCTCTCGCGCTCGGTGAGGGAGATTGCAGCGCAGGCAAAGCGCCTTGCTCCCCTGGTTGCTGACGCCGTGGGCGAAGCCTTTGCGGTCGACACGGTGGAGTGCCGGAGCCAAGTCGGATCCGGCGCGCTGCCGCTCGAAACGATGCCAAGCGCCGGGCTTGCACTCAAGCCGCGCGCAGGGAGCGGCCGGGCGCTCGAAGCGCTTGCGGCTGCGCTGCGTGGGCTGGACGTCCCCGTGATCGGGCGCATCGAAAACCAGGCGCTCGTGCTCGATTTCCGCTGCCTGGAAGACGAGGCGAACTTCGTCGCCAATCTAACCGGCTTAAATCCGGGAGGAACCGATGCGCTGGCTTGACCGCCTTGCGCGCCGCCCAGCCGAGACGCCTGTGGCCGCACGCATGACCGAAGCCCTCGAAGCCGCGCGGCGAGGCGATCATGCCCTGGCTCTCTCCATATGGGAGCCGCTGGCTCACCGGGGCGTTGCCCGCGCCCAGAACAATATCGGTGCCTGCTTCGCCGCAGGGCTCGGCGTCGAGCGTGATGCGGAAATGGCCTTTCGCTGGCTGGCGCTCGCCGCCGGGGCAGGGGATCCTGTCGGACAAAGGAACTTGGCGTCGCTCTATTTCCGCGGCGAAGGCGTCGAGCAGGACTTTCGCCGGGCGGCCGAGCTCTATCGGGCCGCAGCGGAAACTGGCGACGGACCGGCGCAGGATATGCTGAGTTGGATGCTGCTGGAAGGCGAAGTGATGGTTCCCGATGTCGGCGAGGCGCGACGTTGGGCGCTTGCCGCGGCCGATCAAGGCATCGCATCCGCGATGACCCGGATCGGCATGCTTTATCACAATGCGCTCGGCGTGCCGCGCGATCCGGACGAGGCTGTCCGCTGGTGGCGCCGTGCTGCCATGCGAGGAGACGCCGAAGGGCAGGCAATGCTCGGTGCCGCCTGCCATCTTGGCACGGGCGTGCCGGCTGACGCGGTCGACGCGCTCGTTTGGCTCCTGCGTGCCCAGGCAGGCGGCAGCGCCCTTGCCGGCCGCTATCTGGCTCCGGTGCGCGCCGAATTGAGCGCGGGCGATGCGGCCGAGGCCGAGCGTCGCGCCGCCGCGCCGTGGCCGGAGGCCGCATCATCATGATCGTTGGCACGGCAGGACATGTCGACCATGGCAAAACTGCGCTGGTGCATGCGCTGACCGGTATAGACACCGATCGTTTGCAGGAGGAAAAGACACGCGGCATGACGATCGATCTCGGCTTCGCCTATTTGCCGGTGCCGGGTGGCGATAGCATCGGTTTCGTCGATGTTCCCGGGCACGAGCGTTTCGTACACACGATGCTCGCCGGCGCCAGCGGCATCGACTTCGTGTTGCTCGTGGTGGCCGCCGACGACGGCGTCATGCCGCAAACCCGGGAGCATCTCGCCATCGTCGACCTGCTCGGTGTCAAGCGCGGCGCCGTCCTGCTCACGAAATGCGACCTGGCCGATCCAGAGCGCCGCACTGCGGTGGCGAACGATATCCGCTCGGTGCTTACCGGGACGATGCTTGCCGAGGCCCGCCTGATTCCCGTCTCGGTCGTTACAGGCGAAGGTATCGATGAACTCAGGTATCTCTTGTTCGAGGAGGCGTCTCATCTTGTCCGGCGTGCAGTTTCGGGCCGTTTTCGATTAGCGGTGGACCGCTCGTTCACGCTGCGCGGCGTGGGCACCGTCGTGACGGGCACCGTGCTTTCGGGTTCTCTCGGTACTGGGGACAACGTGGTCGTAAGCCCGTCGGGATTGCTTGCGCGGGTCCGATCGATCCACGCTCAGAACCGGCCGGCTGAACGTGGTCGGGCGGGAGACCGCTGCGCGCTCAATCTGACCGGCGAAAGGGTTTTCAAGGAGGCGATCCGGCGCGGCGACGTAATTGTCGATCCGAAGCTTCACGCGCCGTCGGACCGGATCGATGCAAGCCTTCGCGTTCTGCCGGGTGAACGCAAGCCGATCGGCCAATGGTTTCCGGTGCGGCTCCACCATGCCGCGACGGAGGTGGGGGCACGCATTGTACTCCTCGGAGACGAACCGATCGGGCCTGGCGGCACGGCCAATGTTCAATTGGTGCTGGACAGTCCGATCGCGGCCGCTGCCGGCGACGTTTACGTGGTGCGCGACACCTCCGCGCAGCGAACCATCGGCGGCGGACATTTTCTCGATCTGCGGGCGCCCAGCCGCAAACGCCGCGCGCCGGAACGGCTGGTCCAACTCGATGCCCATGCGCTATTGGCGCCCGAACTGGCCGCCGCCGCACTCCTTGATGCGCCGCCCCACTATTTCGACCTGAAGGCTTTCGCGCGCGACAGGGCGCTCAGTGACTGCGAGACGGGAGGCCTGATCGATCAACTCGGGCTTGTCCGTTTTGCCGTCGGAGAAATGCTTCTCGTGCTGTCGCCAGAGCGCTGGTTGCGATTCAAGCGCGACTTGGCCGCGACCCTGGAGACCTTCCATGCCGACAATCCGGATTTGCCGGGCGTAGGAATGGAGAGACTGCGTATTGGGCTTGATCCACGTCTGCCGGCCCCCTCTTTCATAGCAGTTCTGCGGAGCCTTTCGCACGCTGGAGAAGTTGCCTTGGACGGCGCCTGGGTGCGGCTGCCCGGTCATGAGGCGCACCTGACGGCAAAGGATGAAACTCTCTGGCTGCAGATCCAGCCCCTCATCGGCGGACCCGAACGATTCCATCCGCCGAGAGTGTGGGATATTGCCGAGGTGCTGGCCGCGCCGGAGACGGAAATCCGGCGGCTTCTGAAGCTTGCCGGCCGCATGGGGAAGGTCCACGAGGTCGCTCATGATCACTTCTTCCAGCGCCAGGCGTTGGCGCAGATCGTCGAGATCGCGCGCGACCTCGCTGCGTCGATGCCCACAGGCGAGTTCACCGCTGCTCAATTTCGCGATCGCGTGGGCAGCGGACGCAAGGTCGCCATCCATATCCTCGAATTTCTCGATCGGCACGGCGTGACGCTGCGGCGGGGAGACTTGCGCCGTCTGAACAGGCGCAGGCTGGACCTGTTCCGCCTGACAGGCGAGGGTGAGCCGCCGATGGCGCAAATTTCTGGAGGAGCATCGTCCCCGGTGGGGCGTCCGGACTTCAAATCCGGGAGGGGCCGCGAGTCGGTCTCTGGTGGGTTCGACTCCCACTCTCTTCCGCCATCCTAGTGAGCCAAGATGAATCCGACGGCTTCCTTTCTCAATGACCTGAAGACGACGGCTGAGACCGCCAGGACAACCGAGGCAAGCTTCAGGCGACAAGCGGCCAATCAGATCGCGGTTCTGGAACAGGAGCGCGCTTTCGCCTTCAGGCGGCTCAACCTCATGCAGGCGATCTCGGACGCCGTGGCCTCAGCCGAAAGTGAGGAGATCGCCGTGGCCAGCGCTTTGGCCGTCCTGCGCTTGCGGCTCGGCTGGAATGCGGACAGCGAGGCGCGCACGGAAGCGATCACGCATTTTGGCCCCGTTGCGCTTGCGTTGTTCCAGGCTGCGAAGCTGCCCGAGCACGAACCCGCCACCAATATCGGCGAGGCCCTTGCGATTTTTGAGCATTGGTACTCCGAATCCCGGGGATCGTCGTTCTGGTTGCTATTCGAGCACCAGATCGTGGACACGCCGCTGGTCGACTTTTGACCGACGGACTTTTCGGCATACCCGGATGTGAAAGCAGAGAGCGCAACGTCGCTTTATTACCGACGACACGATGCGGTAACCGGCGCCTCGGTCACCGCCGCAAGCAGCTGCTTTGGGGGCGGACGCCGGAAGCCGTTCACTCCCATGACATAGGAGCCGTATCGCATCATCGACAAGGCGCGCGAGCAAGGCATCAACTTCATTGACACCGCCGACGTCTACCACAACGGCAAGTCCGAGGAAGTCGTCGGTCGCGGCATCAAGGCGACGCGCGATCATTGGGTCGTGGCGACCAAGTTCGTCAACTCGCACGACAAGGGGCCTAATCTCGGCGGCCATTCGCGCAAATGGGTGATCCAGACGGTCGAGAACAGCCTGCGGCGCCCCTGATCGGCGCAACAGGCGGCGGTCAACGCCACGCTCTGGTGATCGAGCATCAGCTTCGCCCCCTGTTCGGCTTTTACTTGGCACTGACGGTGCCAAGCGCCGTCTATGGCAATGACAGCGACTTTTCCGACGGGAAGCTCACGGACCCGCAGGTTCTGGCACGGGCCGGGCAGGCGGTGGACCAGTTCGCCACCCTGGTTTCGGCACGGCAGCCGAAGCGCCAACAGGTCAGTCTGGCCTCAGCCTAAGGGGCAGCGAGTCGTAGACGTCCCTGGTCCTTAGGTTCGCCAGACCATACGAGAGAATGCGAAGGAAATGGGTTGGCGAACCCTCCGGTAACGTATTGATTTCCCAATAGGGAACGTTGACCCCGCAGGTCGAAGGGTCGCATTTGTTCGCCATGGCATCGTTCGCGCGTTGGAAGCGATGTTAGCATGCAGGCGAGGCATGACGAAAACGGGGGAGGTCTCATGAGTTTCGATGATATCGATCTCAATTTGCTGAGAGTGTTCGACGTGATGATGCGTGAAAGGAGCGTAACGCGCGCAGCTGCCGAATTGGGAAGAACACAATCAGCTGTAAGTCATTCCCTATCAAAACTTCGGTATTTGTTGCAGGACGAATTGTTCACGAGAGATGGAGGCGAGATGCGGCCAACGCCTCGGGCGGTTGAGCTGCTGTCGGATATTTCTGCCGCGCTGGCGATTATCCGCGCATCGATCGACCGGCATCAGATCTTCAATCCAGCAACGACGCGACGCAACTTTCGCGTGGGACTCACTGACTATCACGCCATGATATTCATCCCAGGGCTCATACGGGAATTTTCGAGGCAAGCGCCTGGCGCGACGCTGAACGTCATTCCCGCAAACGGACCCGAAATCGGTTCATCGGTCTATTTGAGACAAGTCGACTGTGCGCTGACGGGAGCGGCAATACGCGACGACCCAGGTCTCTTGAAGGTGGAGCTTGGCCAGGATCAATTGTTTTGCGCGGTGTGGAGTGGAAGCAAGATCGCCAGGAACGCAATGACACTGGAAACATATTTGGCCAGTTCTCACCTGCAGATTTCCGCAGATGGTCTGGCAGAAGGCCTCGCGGATGCCGCCCTCAAGCAGCATGGTCTCCGGCGCAATGTCGTTGCGACCATCTCGAATTATCTGGTGCTGCCCTGGGCGCTTCGCGGCACTGAACTGATTACCCATTGCGGCGATGCCATCCTGCAAATTCTGGACGAGAGGAGTGAGGTGACGCTGGTCCCGCCGCCCCTTGCCATATCGAATGTGAATGCCTGGCTCATTGTTCACCGCCAGATGGCGAATGACCCGGGTACCAAATGGCTCCGGGAAATAATCATGAGCATCTACAACGAGTCGCGGACCGAGAGAGACCAAGGGTCAACCGTCGGAGCACCGGGGTTGGCTGCACCATAGGTCGCGCGCGCCGTCGCTCATTCGATTAGCCCGCCCCAAGCAAACTAGCCCGATCAGCACTCAAGCTCCCTTTCACCCGAGAGCGAGCGCCTCCTCAATTATGAATGACGCTCATTTTCGCAATGAGAACAGTCAATTTGACGAATAGTCATACTTGAGGCCACATTCCCTTCAACAAAAACAGGGGAATACCGAAATGAGATCGATGTTCAAGGGCTTTCTTGCCCTCGCTATCGCGTGCACTGCCTCCTCGGCGTGGTCCGCAACCCTCGACAATGTCAAAAAGAATGGAGTGCTGACGTGTGGCACAAATTCGGCCACGGCTGGCTTCAGCCTTCCCGATAACGAAGGCAAATGGACCGGATTTGTGGTCGACTATTGTCGCGCCGTGGCCGCTGCCGTGCTCGGGGATGCGCAAAAGGTTAAGTTCATCCCATTGACGCCAAAAGATCGCTTCACTGCCTTGCAGTCGGGGGAGATCGACATTCTTGCACACAACGCAACATGGACATCGTCGCGCGATACGTCTCTCGGCATACTTTTTGCGGGGACGTACTTCTATGACGGTCAGGGATTTATGGTGCGCAAGGCGGACAACATCACATCAGCCAAGGGGCTCGAGGGCGCATCGATTTGCGTCACCCAAGGCACCACGACCGAGTTGAACCTTGCCGACTATTTTCGCTCGCAGTCGATCAAGTACACCACGGTTGGTTTCGCCGACGAGGAAGCTGTCGTGAAGGC
The DNA here is from genome assembly GCF_040318345.1 of Mesorhizobium sp. M1169. Lineage (NCBI taxonomy): Bacteria > Pseudomonadati > Pseudomonadota > Alphaproteobacteria > Hyphomicrobiales > Phyllobacteriaceae > Mesorhizobium > Mesorhizobium sp. M1169. Next base: position 17,996 of record NZ_JAMYME010000024.1, read on the forward strand.
TTACGAGGAGGGGCGTTGCGACGTCCTGTCGGCGGACACCTCTACCTTGAACGCATCGCGGCTTCGCATGGCCAAGCCGGACGACAGCATCGTTCTTCCCGAACTGATTTCCAAGGAGCCGCTTGGCCCGGCAGTGCGGCAGGGAGACGACCAGTGGTTCAATGTGGCGAAGTGGACGCTTTACGTCATGGTGGCCTCCGAAGAATACGGGGTCACCTCCAAAAACGTTGATGCGATGAAGTCGTCGGACAATCCCAGCATCCGCCGTCTGCTTGGCGTGGAAGGCAGCATCGGCAAGGACATCGGACTCGGCGATGACTGGCCGGTCGAGGTGATCAAACAGGTCGGTAACTACGGCGAAGTGTTTGATCGGAATGTCGGCAAGGACTCCCCGCTGAAAATGGAGCGCGGCATGAACGCGCTCTGGAACAAGGGCGGCGTTCAGTACGCTCCGCCGATTCGCTAGGCAAAGCATGGTTGCAAGGCGCTGGCGCGTTACCGCCAGCGCCTTGCACAGATCCCGATAGGAACACGCCATGTCCGATTTGTCGCTTCCAGCGCCCTCGCGCAGGAGCCTATCGCTGCACGATACGAAAGTGCGCGGCGTTTTCTACCAGCTCTTGCTCGCAGGTTGCCTGTTGGCTTTGGCCCTGGGCATCGGCATGCAGACCGTATCGAATATGCGGGTCCGGGGGATTCCGCTCTCATTCGATTTTTTGAATGAGGCTGCCGGCTTCGACATCAATCAAACCCTGATACCGTACGATGCACTATCCACCTACGGTCAGGCGTTCTGGGTGGGAGTGGTCAATACCCTCTACGTCAGCGTCCTCGCAATCTTGCTGGCCACCTTGCTTGGCTTCGTCATCGGCGTTGCCCGCCTGTCGCCGAACTGGATCGTTTCGAAGGTGGCGACCGCCTATGTCGAGCTTGTGCGCAATGTCCCGTTATTGCTGCAGCTGCTGTTCTGGTACAACGCCGTCCTCAAGCCGTTGCCTTCCCCGAAGGCGTCCATCGCCATCCCCGGCGGCATCTATCTCAACAATCGCGGCCTCATCATTCCGGAGATCCAGTGGCATCCGGGGGCGGGGCTTGTGGGCCTGGCATTGGTAGCGGCCGTTTTCTGCTGCATTGCATTCTGGTTCCGCGCGAAGAGTGTCCAGAAACGAACTGGCAAGCAGCTGCCGGTATTTTTGGTCAGCCTGGCGACCTTGATAGGATTTCCGCTGATCGTGTTCCTGGCGGCTGGCGAGCCGGTCTCGTTTGTCGCGCCGCAGCTGCGGGGTTTCAACTTTCAAGGCGGACATCAACTCTATCCGGAGTTTGCCGCTCTCCTGATCGGTCTGTCGGTCTACACCGGATCCTACATCGCCGAGATCGTCCGGAGTGGAATCCAGGCAGTGCCAAAGGGCCAGAGCGAGGCTGCGTATGCGCTGGGGCTGGCGCCGGGCACGACGCTTCGCCTTGTCGTTGTTCCGCAGGCGCTGCGTATTATCATCCCGCCTTTGACAAGCCAGTATCTCAATCTAATCAAGAACTCGTCGCTTGCGGTGTTCATCGGCTATCCCGACCTCGTTCAGATCTTTGCCGGGACGGTACTCAACCAGACCGGCGCCGCCGTCCAGGTCATGGCGATCACCTTGTCCGTCTATCTCGTTATCTCCCTTGCCACGTCGTTGGCCATGAACGCGTGTAACCGACATTTTGCGATCGTCGAGAGGTGACGCATGAGCGATCAGTCCATGCATTCGCCAGTTGTCAGCAGCGCGCTCATACCAGCGATGGCGCCCCCCGCTGACGTTTGGCCAGGTCCAGTGACCTGGATGAAAAAGAATCTGTTTTCGACGCCGTCTTCAGGCGCGCTGACAATATGCTTTCTCCTCTTCGCCGTGTGGCTGCTGCGTCACTTTCTGAGCTTTGCGATCTTCGACGCGGTCTGGAGCGGCGGTCGCGAGGCTTGCCGCACGAACAGCCAAGGAGCTTGCTGGCCCTTCATTGCCGAGAAGTTCGACTACCTGCGATACGGCGCGTACCCGGCTTCCGAGCGGTGGCGCGTTGATCTCGCACAGGCTATCGGCGCCATCCTCATCGTTTGGCTCCTGTGGACGAAGGCTCCGCAGCGCAAAGTGGCGGCGTTGCTATTCTTCCTTGTCTACCCCGTTGCCGCGTTCGTTCTCGTGCGCGGGGTCGCCTGGCTCCATTTGTCTGTCATCGATACGACGCTCTGGGGCGGTCTCCTGATCACGTTGCTGATGTCGATTGTGGGCATCGTCTTCTCGCTTCCGATCGGGCTTATCCTGGCGCTTGGACGCAGGTCCGAACTCCCATTCGTCAAGGCGGTTTGCGTCACATTCATCGAAGTCGTCCGGGGGGTGCCGTTTATCACGGTATTGTTCATGGCGAACTTCATGATGCCGCTCTTCGTCCCGGACTATCTGACGCCTGATCGTCTCCTGCGCCCGCTTATGGCGATAGCGCTGTTCTCGTCCGCCTATATGGCCGAAGTTGTGAGGGCCGGCCTTCAGGCGATCCCGAAGGGCCAATACGAGGCGGCGAAGGCGCTTGGGATCAGCTACTTCGACATAATGCGCCTGATCGTCCTCCCCCAGGCGTTGACGATCGTCATACCGAGCATCGTGTCCACCTTCATCGGTCTGTTCAAAGACACGACTCTGGTCGCCATCGTCGGCATCGCGGATTTCCTGAAAGCCATCGAAACGGCGCGCGTCGATCCGAACTGGGCAGGCCCGACGATCTCATCAACCGGCTACCTCTTTGCGGGTCTGGTCTACTGGGGCTTTTGCTTCGGCATGTCCCGTTACTCGCAATCGATGGAGCGCCAATTGGCGCGCGGCCACAAATCTTAGGACGCGACGATGATGCCACAAGCAATGTACGCATCGACGAAGGGACAGCCCTTCAACAAGGCGATGGCCATTGAACTGCGTGACGTCAACAAATGGTTCGCTTCATACCATGCGCTCAGGAACATCAACCTGTCGGCGCCACAGGGGCAGCGCATTGTGATCTGCGGCCCCTCGGGGTCGGGCAAATCGACGATGATCCGGTGCGTCAACCATCTCGAGGAGCATCAGTCAGGCGAGATCATCGCCGACGGCAAAGCGGTAACCGGGGATCTGCGCAAGAGCGACGAAGTTCGCAGCAACGTCGGCAGGGTTTTCCAGCACTTCAATCTGTTTCCCCATCTTACGGTGCTCGAGAATTGCACCCTTGCACCGGTGTGGGTGAGAAACATGCCGCGAATGGCGGCCGAGGAATTGGCGCGCCGCGAGTCAAAATTGCGGAGAAGGCGGACAGCTACCCAGGGCAGCTGTCAGGCGGCCAGCAGCAACGCGCCGCGATAGCCCGGGCTCTCTGCATGAACCCAAAGATCGTGCTCTTCGACGAGCCAACCTCTGCCCTCGATCCGGAAATGGTCAAGGAAGTGCTGGACACGATGGTGTCGCTCGCCAGCGAGGGCATCACGATGCTGTGCGTGAACGCATGAGATGGGCTTCGCACGGGAGGTGGCCGATCGCGTGGTGTTCATGGACCGCGGGGAGATCGTCGAGACCAACACGCCCCATCAGTTCTTCACCAACTGTAGGTCGGAACGGGCGCGGCAGTTTCTGGCGCAAATCCTCAAGTAGGGCCGTCCGCAGACGCAAAGCGGCCGTGGCCGTGGCAATAGATTTTTCCAGGTGAGTATCAAATGGCTTGTGCAGACACGCCCGCATCGGCGGTTGGGCAACAAAATATTGTGGGAATAGATTTCGACCAAATTCACGATCGCCAGCAATTCGGATCCGTCAAATGGGCCAACCAGTGGGACGAGTTCTCTCCTCAGGTCGAAGGCCAGGACCTGCTGTCCCTATGGACAGCGGATATGGATTTCCGTGCCCCGGAAACCGTCATCGCTCGGCTGCGCGAGGCCGCGGACCATGGAATCTACGGCTACACACGACGCGATCCGCGCCACTATGAGATCGTGCAATCGTGGTTCACACGCCGGCACAATTGGTCACCGAAACTGGAGACCCTGCTTCCCGCGCCGGCGATCATGCCGTCTGTGGCTGCGATACTGCGAACCTTTACGAAGCCTGGTGACGGCGTCATTGTGCAGGCGCCCGTGTACTCGCCCTATTTCGAAGTGGTTCAGGGAAACGGGCGGGCTCTGCTCACGAACCAGCTGAGGCTGCAGAACAACAGGTATGAGCTCGATCTGGAGGACTTCGAGAAACTGGCGGCCGGCGGCGCCAAGGTGTTCCTGCTGTGCAATCCTCACAATCCTGCCGGAATGGCCTGGACGCTCGAAGAATTGACAGCGCTGAACGACATTTGTGAGCGCCATGGGATTTTGGTCATATCCGACGACATTCACTGCGACATAAGGTTGTCGGACCACCCGCACATCGTCTTCTCCTCCATCTCGGACGATGCCGCGGAGAAGTCGTTCATCTGCACCGCTCCGACGAAGACTTTCAACCTCGCCGGGGTGCCTTCGGCAACCATTGCGGTGGCGAGCAAAAAGCGCCGCGAGCAGCTTCTTGCTGCGATGCAGGCCTCATTCATGGTAAATGCAAACTTTTTCGGCCGCCTGGCCCTGGAGGTTGCCTACAGCACCGGCGCGCCCTGGCTCGATCAACTCACACCCTACATCGCCAGCAACATTGATCTGGTTTGTGACTTCGCCGGCGAATACCTTCCAGGCATTACGCCCATGCGGCCCGACGCATCGTTTCTGGTGTGGTTGGACGCGTGCGCGCTCGATCGTAGAGTGGGTGGAATTCAGAAGTTCTTTGTCGATCAGGCCGGGGTCAATCTGTATGACGGCCGCGTCTATGGGCCTGGCGGCGAAGGTTTCATCCGCCTGAATGTCGGCTGCCCGCGTCCTCTGCTGCGCCGAGGGCTGGAGCGGATGTCCAGCGCGCTGGCATCCTTGTGACTGAGCGGAACCAAGCCAGGATGCCCCGAATGCGAATTGCCATCATCAATCCCAACACGACCGCTTCGATGACCAGGGGGATCGTCGCAGCCGCCATGGCGGTGGCAGGCCCAGGGACGAGATAGTGGGCATGCATGCCAACGGCTGGACCTGAGCGATCGAAGGGCCATTTGACGGTGCACTCTCCGTACCGGGCCTGCTCAAGCAGGTGGTCGCGGCGGAAATGGACAATGTCGACGCCATATATTGGCTGCTTAGACGATACCGGTCTCGACGCGGCAAGGGCCATCGCTACCAAGCCCGTCATCGGTATAGGCAAGGCTTCGCTTCATCCGTCAGCCTTGTCGCTCACAGCTTCTGTGTCGTGGCCACTCTGTCGCGTTCCGCGCCACTGATTGAAGACAACATTCGCCGTTACGGGTTCTCCCATCGCTTCCGGCGCGTGCTTGCCTCCGACATCCCGGTCCTCGAGTTGGAGAGATCTGAAAGTGGTGCCTCCGAACGAATTTCGGAGCTCATACGCGAAGGTGGAGGCATAGGCTGCTTTGGCGCCGAGCTGGAGGTGGTCTCCGACCGGTCGCCGAACTGATCACCTGGAATACACCGATGATCATGCTCGGCATGAGCGCCGGCCCAAATGCCGACGCGCAGTATTTGTTCAGCGAGGACGTGCTTGGCCACACCGCTGGCCACAGGCTACGCCACGCCAAGACCTACCGCAACTTCGCCGCCGAATATGAGCGGCTGCAACGCGAGCGTATTGCCGCCTATCGCGAGCTCATATCCGACGTGCAGACGGGCGCTTATCCCGAGCCGCAGCACGTGGTCCCGATCACAGATGAACAGTTCTCGACCTTCAGCACCTCTCTCGAACTTTAGAAAGCCAAGATACACAACAGGCTGCGAGATTCCCTTGCGGTACGCTGACCAAACGAACCTAATCTGTTTGTTCAGTTCACGACCTCGGTTCTCGCAGGTGGAGGTCAGCTATCTCCGCTCCGGACACAAAAGCTGACAGGCTGCCTTCGGCCCCAAATAGCCAAATAGCCAATACAGAACTGCAGGGCGAGCGATCAGCGCTTGTCCGCCGGCTGGCTGCTTGTCGTCGAAGGGATGCGGGCGATGACTTTGATCTCGAAATCGAAGCCCGCAAGCCAATTGACGCCCACTGCGGTCCAGTTCGGGTAGGGAGGTGCACCGATTTCTTCCGCTCGGACGGCCAGAACTGTCTCGATCTGTTCGTCCGGGTTAGTGTGGAACGTTGTGACGTCGACGAGGTCGTCGAAGCTGCACCCGGCGGCCGCCAAGACCGCGCGCAGATTGGCGAAGGTCCGTCGAACCTGATCCTCGAATACGGGCTCAGGCGAGCCGTCCTCACGGCTCCCGACCTGACCCGACACGAAGAGAAGATCGCCGGACCGAATGGCTGCGGAATAGAGGTGGATATCGTATAACGCGTGCCGGTTGGCCGGGTAGACGGCGTCACGTGTAGGCATCTCATGTTCCTTTCTGTCCTGATAAGAGGTGGGCACGAGCAGCGGGCCGGAGCCGGGGGTCACAGCCGCGCCAACTCCTCGTCTGTGAAATCCGCCGCAACCGCGATGTCATTCTGCCGGTCGAGCTCCTCGATGCGTCCGCCGAGTGCCTTGCGGATGCCGGCATAGGCCTCGGCACCGAGCACCAGCCGTTTCGGGAGCGGACCATCCTGATCGGCAAGCCTGATCATTGCGTCCGTCATGCGGTCGGGGTCGCCCTTGATCACCCATGAGACACCCAGCGCGTCGCGGATCTGACCGGCGGGTGTTCCCTCATAGGCCGCGAGCGGCTTGGTCCGCGCGAGATTGCCGCCGAACCCGGTCCGCGCCGGCCCGGGTTCCACAAGGCTGAATTCGATGCCGAAGGGAGCAGCCTCCTGCGCCACGGACTCGACGAACCCCTCGATACCCCACTTGGTCGCGTGATAGAGGCTGAAAGCCGGATAGGCGATCTGGCCTCCCTCGCTCGATACCTGTAGAATCCGACCACCACCCTGGCTGCGCAGATGCGGCAACGCCGCCTGGATGAGCGTGATCGAGCCGATGAGATTGGTGTCGATGATGTCGCGAACCTGCACATCGCCAGCCTCTTCAGCCGCGCCGAGCAGGCCATAGCCAGCATTGCTGACGACGATGTCGATCCGAGCGGATGCCGCGAAGGCCCGGTCGACCGCGGCGCGGACCGAGCTCTGGTCCTTGAGGTCCATTGCGACGATGCGAAGCCGTTCGGGGTAACTTGCACGCAGGTCGGGAAGTGCGTCCTCGCTGCGGCTGGCACCGACGACGCGGTCTCCCCTGATCAGGGTCTTCTCCGCCAGCAGCCGGCCTAGACCGGAAGACACACCCGTTATGAGCCAGGTCTTTTCCATTTCTCATTTCTCCAATTGATCCCAGCAGGAGATAGGGCAATCGCATTGCGCGCATTAGCCGTTGAAATCGGCATGGGATAATGCAAAATCCCCATCAATGCGCCCGTCGCTCAACGATCTCACCGCCTTCGTCGCCGTTGCCACACACCGCAGCTTCCGCCGCGCAGCGGACGAGATCGGCACGGCACCTTCCACATTGAGCCATGCGATGCGTGCGCTCGAGGAACGCATGGGCGTGCGACTTCTGAACCGCACCACACGCAGCGTCTCGCCGACAGAAGCCGGGTTCCGGTTGCTCGACCGTCTTCAGCCGGCGCTCGCCTCGCTGGACGAGGCGCTCGACAGCGTCGCGGGGTTCCGGGGCAATGTCGCAGGAACGGTCCGCCTCAACGCACCGCGATTGGTGGCCGGGCTTCTCGTTCGCGCGGTTCTTCCGCGGATGGCGGAGCGCCATCCGAACGTGACCGTGGACATCGTCGTCGAGGGACGGCTCATCGATATCGTGTCCAGCGGGTTCGATGCCGGCGTGCGCCTCATCACATCAATTCCCAAAGACATGACCGCCGTGCCGTTTGCACGCGCGTTGACGTTCATCTGTATCGCGTCGCCCGCCTATCTCGATCGCTTCGGGGCGCCGGGAACGCCCGAGGAATTGCAACGCCACCATTGCATCGGCCACCGTATGCCCAGCGGCAAGCTCTATAGATGGGAGTTCGAACGCGCAGGCCAGGAACTGGTGATCGGGGCAAACGGCCCCATCGTCCTTGATGATGAGGAACTGATGGTCGAAGCCGCAATAGAGGGTCTGGGCATCGCCTATGTGGCGGATTGGGCCGCCGAAGCGGCGTTGTCCGATGGCCGGCTGCGCAAGGTCCTGACCGCGTGGACGCCAGCACCGGAAGAAGTTGCGGTCTACTACCCCGGACATCGAGCCGTGCCGCCCGCCCTGCGGGCTTTTCTCGATGTTGTAAAGGACCTGCTGAAGAAAGAACCCTAACGAGATCAACGAAGCCGACGCCCTCGCGCGGAACAGCCGCTCTCCGGACAAAGCTGCCCTCGCCACCGGTTCCTTGGCCATGCGCGTCTGAAGTTAGTCCGTGCGTCTGAGCTGGGCTGTGTGGGCGCCTACCCACTGCGTTAGACATGGCGCAGGAAAGGACGCCTTTGACACTAACTCCTTGGCCGATAATCAGGCGGTGACTGGCTGCATCAGTTCGAAGATGTTGCCCGACATTTGCGGAAAGCCCGGAAAGCCCGTATATTCCGGAATAAAAGGAGTCTCGCCGATGAGCACCACCGTCACCGCCGCCGCCGTCTCGAAAAATTTTGGCGCCTATCAGGATGCCGCGGTCCGCGACCCGGTAATCATCACCAAGAACGGTCGCCCGCGCACGGTGCTGCTGGCCTATGAGGATTTTGTCCGGCTGTCGAAGCGCGACCGGCGGGTCGATCTGACAGCGGAGCTCGGCTCGGACGAGATCGCCGCGGTCGAAGCCTCTGAAATGGAGCCGGATCTCGACCATCTCAACGACGAGCTCTCTGGGTCAAAACCCTCGGGTCGAAATCCCACGGGGCAAAAGGCCTGACGGCAAAAAATGCTACCGGCTGAAATCAAGGTCGGCTACGTCTTCCGTTACTCCTACCTCTGGCATTGGCAACACCGCGAAGGCCGCGAGGAAGGCGACAAGGACCGGCCCTGCCTGGTGCTCGCGCTGGTCGCCATGCAGGAGGACGGCTCGCCGGTCGTCCGGGTCCTGCCGATCACTCATACGCCGCCGTCCGATCCCGATGATGCCATCGAGATTCCGGCTGCGGTCAAGCTGCGTTTGCGCCTTGACGGTGAGCGGTCGTGGATCGTTTTGACGGAAAGTAACCGGTTCGCCTGGCCGGGGCCTGACATCCGGCCGCTGGAGACGGAGAGCGGCTACTACGGGCCGCTGCCACCGGCGTTGTTTGCCGCGATCAAGCACCGGTTTGTCGCCATCGCGACAGGCCAGGCGCATACGAGCACGTCGCGTACGGCGTGACGTCGGCAGGTGCTGCGGCATGCCGAGCAGCGTGAGGCAATGGCAGTCTCCATCAGGGCATCTTCCAGGCAGGTTGAGGCCTCACCGTCGATATCCATCTGCACCAGCGCGAATCGGTCGTCCGACGCCCGCAGCCAGCCGCCCTCCAGCAGCGACGCATCGCGTGGCTTCGGCTGACGCTACGCCGGTGAGCGCGGTCCGCGTTGGGGGAGCACGTCGCGTTCGGTTTCGACGCCGTCATTCGCCCAGCGCACCGACAAGTCACGATCGCCGAGGTTGATCTGGGCCGGCACCACCAGCGGCATGACCGGTCCGGTTAGCCGCATCAGATGGGGAAGGCTGGCCGAGCGCCGAGCGATTCAATGAAAATCGATGCGCTTTTGATAGTCTGCCGGATCGGGCAGGGGCATGCGCTCGGTCGAGCGATAGACGGCGTCCTCATGCGGGTCGTCCACCTCGACAGGCTTGTCGAGCGGCCGATGATCGCCAGGCGGGGCGAAGCGAACAGCTGAAGATCGCGGTCCTGCTCTGACCCAGCTCGCGTCGCATGAGTTCGAGCAACTATTCGAGCGAGAGCTTCTCGCGGGGGCGCAAATTCCTCGATCGGGGCTAGCTTCCCGAGATGAGGCAGGTCACCGCCCGCATCGGGCGATGCCGCCAGATCGGTGTAGATGCCGGCGATGATACGTTAGAGCTCGACCATCGGCTGGGTCAGCACGTCCTTCCCGCGATAGTCGTCGAAGGGTGGGGGATCACATTCTTGCTCACTGGAACAGCGCCTCCCTTACCGCCTGCTCGGCAAGCAGGACGCACTGCGTCGAAAAGGTGCGGTACGAAAATATTCGCCAGATCTGACGAGACGGTCCGACTCCGGTTAAACGCAGCGTCCAATCACTACCTTCCCGTGACCTTCCGAACGTCCGCAAACGAGCAGGGCCGCGCCGCTTTTCTGGCAGCTGTGAAAACGGCCTGGGGCGGGTACCAAGCGTGAGATTCACTAGTTGCAGCTAACACGGTGGAGGCATTCGCGGCCAGTTTACTGATGAACTGATGGCTCTCAGAACGCGGTCATCTGCCTAGCTCCGTTCAGCGCACCAGCGCGTCCCGATGACAGCCACACGGATGCCGGCAGTGCCGCCGACGCTATCCCTTGACCGCCGAGCCGACGATCGAATCCACAAAGAAGCGCTGCAGGAAGACGAAGAGCACCAGTGGCGGAAGCACGGCAAGCGTCGCGCCAGCCATCACCAGTCCCGTGTTGAGAGCGCCTCGATTGTAGCTGAGCAGGCGACTAAGGCTGATGACGATCGGATATTCGTGTGCATTGCCCTGTAGAACGGTCAGCGGCCAGAGATAGCTATTCCAGTGATAGACGAAGGCAAACAGCGCCAGTGCCGCGATTGCTGGCGCCACGCTCGGCGCGACGATCTTGAACAGGATCAGGAGTTCCGACGCCCCATCCATCCGCGCTGCGTCGATCAGATCGTCGGGCACGCCGGCTATGAACTGGCGCATCAGGAAAATGCCGAACGCATTGGCGAGATTTGGCACGATAATACCGGCAAGGCTGGCGTTCAGGCCGATTGATCCGACGAGACGGTAAAGCGGGATCAGCGTGACGATCGGCGGCAGGAACATGGTGGCGATCAGCACCGAAAACAGCAGTGAGCGGCCGGGAAAGTGATGCTTGGCGAAGGCGTAGCCAGCCATCATGCTGGTGACCAGAATGCCGGCGGTGGTGATCGTGGCGATCACGAGCGAATTCCACATCGAGCGGCCGACATTGATGACGCCGGACACTTTCTCGTACGCTTCGAGGCTCGGCGTGCGCGGTATCCACACCGGCGGCACCTGCATGGTTTCGGCCGGCGTTTTCAGGCTGGAGAGCACCATCCACAACAGCGGGAAGGCGGAGGCCACGGCAACCAGCAGCATCAGCGTGGCGAGCAGCGCTCTGCGGCCCGCCAGGCGTTTGCGCGCCAACTGGCTCGATGCTGAGCGGCCCGGCGCGCTCATTCGTCATCCTTGCGGTTGGCGAATGCAAACAGCGCACACACAATGACGATCAGCGCCAGCATCAGCATCACTGCCATGGCCGAGCCCAGCCCGCCTTGTGCCCGCTCGATGCCGACTCGGCGGATATGGTAGGTCAGCACGTTGGTCGAGCCGACCGGCCCGCCTTGGGTGATCAGCGCCACCGGCTCGAACACCTGCACGGCGTTGATGATGGCAATGACGGCGCTGAACAAGAGCGTGCGGCTCAATAGCGGCAAGGTGATGAAGCGGAACTGTTCGCGCCGGTTGGCGCCGTCAAGCGTCGCCGCCTCGTAAAGACTGCCCGGGATCTGGGTCAGCCCGGCAACGGCCAGCACCGTAAAATAGCCGATCTGCTGCCAGACATTGAGGACGACGATCGAGATCAACGCCGATCTTGGCGAGGACAACCAGAGTTGCGGGCCGATGCCGGCGAGACCGAGCACCTGGTTGAGCGGCCCCTCGCTCGGCGAATAGAGCTTCGACCAGACCAGCGTCACGGCGATCATCGGCACCATGTAGGTCGAAAACAACACAGTCCGCAGCGCCGTACCGCCTGCGACATCGCGCTGGTGGACCATCAAGCCGAACACTACCGAAAGGGGCAGGATGAGCATCACCGACAATGCCGTGTAGATGGCGGTGTTGAGCAGCGCTCGCTTGAAATCCCGCCCGACCGAGGTCGGCCCGAATATTTCGCGAAAATTGTCGAAGCCGATGAAGCTCGCATTGGAAAAAGGCGTCTGCGTCGACCAGTCCTGGAATGACAGCCAGATGGTGAGCAGCATCGGCAGCAGGATGAAAACGCCGATCAGTGTCACGGCAGGCGCCAGCATGATGCCCGCCGAGGCACGATAGGTCTTGATCATCGCTCTGCTTCCAAAGCGTCGGGCTCTCGAAACAGCGCCTTCGCTATTTGGCGGCACGCTCCAGGATCGAGACGGCATCGGCCTGCGCGTTCGCCTGCGCATCCTTGGCCGAGAGCTGCCCATACTGCAACGCCTCGAGCGTCTGCTGCAGCGATTCGCTGAATTCCTGGCCGCCCGGGACGACAGGGAAGGGCTTGGCGTCGGCAAGCACGCTGACATAGCCGGACAGGAACTCGGAACCGAGCTTGTCCTTATGGGCTTCGATGTCGGAGGTCCGCGTCGGCAGGATGCCCATCGACATCAGAATATCCGACATTGCCGATGCGCCGTTCTTGCCGGACTTCGGACTGTTCAGCCATACTAGGAAATCCCATGCCGCTTTTTGTTCGGCCTGACCGGCATTGGCGTTGACGACGGTCATCCATGAATAGGAGATCGAGTGCGGCTTGTCGCCGCTCGGACCGACCGGGATGGGTGCGGTGGCGATATTGGAGAACTTGTCGCCCATGCCGCTCTTCAATGCGCTTTCCCACCAGTTGGCCATGATGATCATGCCGGTCTTGCCGGAGACGAAATTGTCTAGGAAGGGACCGGTTGTGTTGGCGTCGGCCGTGGCCATCGCCGGATCGCTGGCGCCGGACTTGATCAGGTCCTCGTAAAGCTGGAAAGTTTCACCGGCTTGAGGACTGTCGAGCATCGGTTTGCCGTCTTTGACCAGCTCGCCGCCATTGGAGACCAGCAGCGAGGCGAAGGGATGGACGACGCCCGCCGCCCAGGAATTGATCATGCCGAAGCCTTGCTGGCCGGCATCTTTCCTGGTCAGCTTCTGGGCCGCATCCTTCAATTCGGACCAGGTCTTCGGCGCGGCTGTAATGCCTGCCCGTTTGAACAGCTCCTTGTTGTAGTTCAGCGCGTAGACGTCGATCTCGTTTGGAACGCCGTAAAGCGTGGCGCCAACAGAGGCTGCACTGACGACACCGGCCGGCCACGCACTCTTGACCTCGCCGGCAACTGCATCGGGGGCGGGCGCGACCAGCTTGTCTCGCGCCAGTTCGGGCAGCCACAAATCATAGATGCCGCCGATCGTCGGCCCGTCCGAGCTGCCGCCCTGGGAACGCAGTGTGGTCAGGAGATCGCCGAAGGGGACGGCGCGCACGGTGACGGTCACATCCGGATTGCTCTTGGCGTAGTCCTTGGCCGCGGCGTCCAGCAAAGCGACCGTTTCGGGCGACCAGTGGGTCAGATAGGAGATGTTGACCGATTGCGCCCAACCAAGGGTGGGCGGGGCCAACAACCCTGCAGCAAGTGCCAGTTTCGAAATCCAAGCCAAAGACATCCGACCCTCCGCATAGCCACACCAGCGATGTCCATGACGTTATGACAACCAGAAGCAACGATGCAAGCGCTATCTTCGTGGAGAGCTCCTGCCGGCGTTGCGGCGTTTTCTTACTCCGGTTTTGTGAAGGGAGATCACAGATCATAAACAGGAGTTTAAGTGCGATAGCTCGAGCTGTTTCTCACTGCTGGCTATTCCCAAAACCTCTTGCGATCGAAGTCATGTCGTTATAATGACACTGAGCCACTTTTCGTTGCCGCGGCGGAGACAGGCAGCCTCTCGGCTGCCGTGCGCCGCTTGCAAAGGATGCCGATGTCGAATGGGAGACGGAGCATGGTTCATCGACACGCTGCGCTCAGCCCGATCGGCTTTGGCGCCGCGTGCACCGGAGTCTTTACCGCACTGCCGACCAGAGCCGACGACGCCGTGGCGTCGTGGACCTGGCGCTCCGAGGACCGGGCGGCAGCCAGTCGGAGTCGCTCTTGATGACACGCGTTCTGGCCATCGATCTTGGCGGCACCAACTTGCGCGCCGCTATCCATACCGGCGATGTTCGCTGGCTGGAGATGCTCAGCCGCGAGCCCGCACCAGCAAGTCTTGATGCCTTCGTCGCCCGAATCGGTGCCTTGCGCGCCGAGGCCGGTCTGGTCGAGGCACTTGGCTTAGCGGTGCCGGGGCTTGTCGAGGGCTCGGTCTGCCGCTGGATTCCGAACCTGCCCTATCTCGACGGCATCGACATCGCGGCCTTGTTTCCTCGTCTGCGCGTTGCCGTTGGCAATGACGCGCAGGTCGCCATGCTGGCCGAAGCGGTCGAAGGTGCCGCAAAAGGCCTGTCCGATGCCATCCTGCTGGCGATCGGCACCGGTATCGGCTCCGCCGTTCTGGTCAACAACCACATCGTCGCCGGCGTACGTGGCGGCGCCTGCTCATTCGGCTGGGCCTGCGCCGACATCGAGGATGAAGGCGAGGACCGTAGCGGCTGGCTGGAGCGCTTCGCTTCCGGGCGGGCATTCGACGCCGCGGCGCGCCAGATCGGGCTCGCCAATGGCGGCAGGCTGGTCGAGGCGGCCCGGGGTGGCAAGACGGCCGCCCTTGACGCATTGGAGCTGCCGGCGCGCCGGCTGGGCACTGCCTTGGCGGGTGCGGTCGCGCTGCTTGACACCCAGGCGGTCCTGATTTCCGGCGGGCTTGCCGATGCGCTGGACGTCGTCGGACCGCCGCTGTTTGCGGCTCTGCAGCGTCATCTGCCGCCGCATCTGCGCGATGTCGTGCTGCGGTCCGGCGAATTTGGCTCCCGCGCCGGTCTCGTCGGCGCCTCGCTGGCCGGTCTCGCTGGTGCACAGTGGAGGCAGATAAGATGAGCCAAGTCAGCTTCCAGCTGCCCGACCGCCGAAGGCCCGAGCCGCTCTGGTATCAGGTGGAAGAGGCCATCCGCGCCATCGTAAAGAGTGGCGAGTGGGCGACCGGCGACCAGATTCCGGCCGAAGACAGACTGTGCGCCCTGTTCGGGGTGAGCCGCATCACGCTGCGTCACGCGCTGCGCAATCTTGAGGAGCACGGACTGCTCAGGCGCGAACATGGCCGTGGCACCTTCGTGCGCTCCACCACCCTGGTCGCCGGCACCCGCGAACTCACCAGCTTCACGCAGGAAATGGGCAATATGGGCGTGGTCGCCGGCTCGCGCTTGCTCGACTGCAGCCTGACCACCGCCAATACGGCCGCGGCCGGAGCGCTGGAGATCGAGGAGGGCGACCCGGTGGTGCGCATCCGGCGGCTCAGGCTCGGCAACAACGAACCGATCGGTATTCAGACTGCGCAACTCTCGGCCGCGCGCGTGCCCGGCTTTCTCGATGCCGGCCTGCTGCAGGGCTCGCTCTACGAAGCGTTGGAACGCCATTACGGTATCGTGCCGGTCGCGGCGCGCGAAAACTACCGTGTTGGCGCGGTCGGGACGGCGGATGCCGAGTTGCTCGATCTGCCTGCGGGGAGCCCCGCTTTCGTGGTCGAGCGCATCACCACCGACGAGCGTGGCCCGTTCGAATTCACCGTCTCGGTCATGCGGGGCGACCGCTACGAAATCCGTTCGACGCTGCGTGCCGGTCGCGCCGCGCCAACCGCAAGAAGCTGAGCCATTACCGAAGCCGACACATAACAGGAGTACCGACGTGTCCGATCTCTACATACCTCGCCTTGCCGCCCTCATCGAACAGGCCTCGAAAGCCAATGCCGAAGCCTTTGGCGAAGCGGCCAGCCGCTTTGCCGACACGCTCGAGAGCGGGGGGTTGGTTCATCTTTACGGCTCGGGCCACTCGGTGTTGCCGGTCCAGGAAGTGTTTCCGCGCTACGGCAGCTATGTCGGCTTCAATCCGCTGACCGACCCGCGTGTCATGTGGCATAACGTGCTCGGCGCCGGCGGCGTGCGCGAACTTCTGTGGCTGGAGCGGACCGAGAAATACGCCGAGAAATTCCTCGATCACCAGCCGCTGAACAAAGGCGATTCGATCATCATCTTTGGCCACAGCGGCCGCAATTCGTCCGGCATCGACACCGCGCTCTATGCGAAAAAACGCGGCATCTTCGTCGTTGCGATAACCAGCAAGAACAATCTCGACAAGCCGGCGACGCACTCTTCCGGCAAACGGCTTGCCGATGCCGCCGACCTTGTCATCGACACCTGCTCGCCGATCGAGGATGCCATCGTGCCGGTCGAGGGCTGGAGCCGGCCGGTCTCCGGTTCGTCGACCGTGCTTGCCATGATCCTGGCGCATGAGCTGATCGCCCGCACCGCCGAGGCGCTTTCGAAACGCGGCATCGAACTGCCGGTTTTTGCCTCGCCGACAATTGCCGGCGTCACACTGCACGACACCGACGTCATCTATGGCGTCTATCGCGAGAAAATGCTCGAGGCACAAAGGAAGCATCTGCCGACGTTCCAGGCGACCATGCGCGGCGACTGACAACCGGGCAGCGCACGCAAAACACTAGGACGTAGTGTTCTAGGCAAGCCGCTTGAATGGTTTGGCCGAGGACGTTTTCGACAAATCCGCCAGCAGCCGACCTTCAGGTCGTATCCTTCGACCGGCCGCGGCCGGAACCGAGACGGCAACTTGCAGGGATGGAGCGGTCGATAGCGCTTTCGCGGACTCGCGCCGGTGCCGCTACGTCCGCCACCTGGTGGCGTGCGGGGGTTTCACCAACGCCGAAATACACCTACTCCGGCAAGCCCGCCAGACGCCAGCCATCGACAAAGGGCTGGGCAGCACTCATGCTCCTAAATGGCAAGTTCGCTACTAGTTCGCCGATCGTCCAACCTGGATTGCCCGCAAGAAATAGGCGGGCTTCCTCCTGTGCCTCAGGCAAGCGGCCGCCAAGGGCAAGCGCGGCAATCAGGTGCTCCCTCGAACCTGTCCCGTAGGTTTCTTCCCGGCTCAAGGACACGACCGCTTCTTCGTACTGACCGGTGGAAATCTGCGCCATTCCCACGATCCAGAAATACCAACCGGGTGGACGAGGATTTAAACGCAGCGCCTCCGCGCAAGCTATCAGCGCCGCTTGCGGCTTGCCCAAGTAGATTTGAAGCTCACCAATCCATGCAACCGCATCTGCATTGTTGGGATTTATCCGAACGGCGGCATCGAATTGAGATTTTGCTTCATCCCAATTGCGCTCAAAAAGCTGAACGCAGCCTAGGATCCTGCGAACGTTGGAATCGCCGGGATCGATTTCCACGGCCCGTTGTGCGTGCATCAGAGCCTTTGCGCGGCCGGGTACCTGTGGTTCTCCCCAAATAATCCAGCCAAACAGCAGTGAGATGGCAAGATTGCTGTGCGCTTCACAGTAGTTTGGATCGAGTGCAACGGCACGTTCCAAAGCTGAACGCGCCTCGCTGTTGTCTGATCTGGAAATGTTCCATTTGCCTCGCGACCTAACACAGAGATCATAGGCTTCGAGATTTGACGGTCGAAAACGGCTAACAATGTTCCTTTCACTGAGCTTGCCAGAAATCGCTTCAACAACGCGTCGCGTGACCTCGTCCTGAACGTCGAAGATGTCGGCGATTTCGCGGTCGAAACGCTCGGCCCAGACATGATTGCCGCCTTCCGCCGCGTTGATCAGCTGCACATTTACACGCAAACGCTTGACGGACCGCCTCGCGCTGCCCTCAAGTATGTACTTGACCCCTAGATCGCGAGCGATCTGACGGACATCACTAGGCTTGCCCTTGTAGGCGAAGGTGGAGTTACGGGCGATTACGAAGAAGCCCGGTACATTGGAGAGATCGGTGATGATGTCCTCTGTCAGGCCGTCGGTAAAGAACTCCTGTTCGGCGTCGCCGCTCATGTTGATGAAGGGCAGCACGGCGATGGACGGCTTGTCGAGAAGGGCGAGCGGAGCCGGTGTGGCGCCGGTTAAGACAGGTGGCTCGCGACGGGCAGGCGTACCGACCTCCAGCGCATAAACACGCATCGGCTCAGCAATGTTCTTAAGGACTCTCTCGCCGAGATCACAAATCGCGAGGTCGTGCCGGCTCCGCACCTGACGGTAGGCATCTTCAGACAGGCAGATGGTTCCTGGCTTCGCTATGCCCTCCAGACGAGCAGCGATATTGACGCCATCGCCCATCAGGTCGCCATCCGCTTCCTCGACAACATCGCCGATATGAATACCGATGCGCAGTTCAATTCGACGCTCTGCCGGCAATCCGGAATTGCGCTCGAGCATCCCTACCTGCAGCTCCATAGCGCAGCGGACCGCGTCAACGCCGCTCCGAAACTCGGACAGCACGCCATCGCCGGTGCTCTTCACGACCCGACCCCGATGAACTGCGATGGTCGGGTCGACGAGGTCGCTTCGCAGCGTGCGGATGCGAGCGAGCGTACGATCCTCGTCACTCGCCGTCAGACGGCTGAAGCCGACGATGTCCGCCACCAGGATTGCCGCGAGCTTGCGTACTTCGGTCATTGCATGCCCATACCCGAACCTATCACAGCTGCGGACGGATGCCCCGCAGTTTGTGGCCAGCGAGATACCCTCCAATCAGTTCCGCATACGGACGAAGAAGCACAGCTTTGGGTAGTGAACGGAGTGACCGCTCAACGCGTCACCCTGGACGTCGAGGCGACCCGCGCGATCCGGCAGGCTGAGGTGGGAGCCGCGCGCACCAGGATTGACAGGACCGCGGACCGCTTCGGCCTGAAGCCGGAGTATTTGGCCGCCGACAGCGCCTATGGATCGGCGGCGAACCTCAGGCGCCCGACGAGTTCCTCCTCGCCGCTACCACTGTTCACCCTGAGCCGAGAAGGTCGCAATCGGCTGGAGAACCGACCCGCAGTTTTGGACAGCTCGATCAGCCGACGTCAGCCGTCTGGTTTGAGCGGTTCGTGCTCAATGACCTGGACAATTTCGGTAAGCTCGATTTCCGGTAATGCTCGCGCATCCCACGCAGCATCATGTCATCCGGCCACTCGGCCGATTTTCTGAGACAGGCAGCTCCGATGCAAGCTGAATATCCGCGCATTTTAAGACGTTAACGACAGCGGATTTTGCTCGCGTCATCATCGCAGACATACCGCATCGGACCGGGAACGATGCGGACCTCGCGAACCGGATGGTCGACGTCTTTCATCGCTCATAATCAGCGGGAATAGTCGGCTTACGACACCGAGCGTCTGCATGGCTCTCGCGCCGCGATGCAAGGCCAGGAAAGCCTTACGCCAGATCAGTTTGTGAAAAGTCATTGCCCTTGTAAAGCAGGGCAAGCCGGTGAGCCTTCGCGCAGGCGTAGGCAAAACAATCGCCGAAATTGAGATCGGCTTTGTGCCCGACGGCTTTGCCGTATTTCATGCTGGCTTCGATCGCCCGGTCGCCGATGTCGCCGGATATCATGATTTCCTTGCCGGCGATCTCGATCAAAAAGGCGTCGACGGTATCACGGGCTTGCGCCAGCATGTTGGCCGTGGGCTTGGCGTTCTTTTTGATGGCTTCGGCCGACGCTCGCGCGAGACCCTGGACCGCCTCGAACCGGACGAGCAGGGAGATATACAGCGGCTTGGTCGCGGCCGCGAGCCGCTTTTCCAGTTCTTCCGCGCCAGGTTCCTCGTTCAGGATGGCAACAATCACCGAGGCATCGACGAACATCAGTCGTCGCCCCACATTTCGTCGGTGAATTTCTTCATATCGAAATCAGGGTTGGCTGGCCCGATCCGCCGCGCCATTTCCTTGACTTTGGCAAGTCTCTCGCGCAGCGGGACGCTGCAGCGGTTGCGCTCGATCTCATGGCGCAAGGCGGTTCTGACGGCCTCGGTCTTGCTGCGCGCGTTGGTAATCTGCTGCAGCTCGACGGCCATGGCGTCGACGTCGGGATCGCGAATGAAGAGCGGCATTTGTATATCCTCTGAGTGATATATGTATATCATATTCGGAGATATACTCGCCAGCGAATTCGCGAGCGGCGGTTTTGCTAAGGAGGGAGGGAGGAATCCAGCTCGCGAAAATCCGTCGGGAGGGTCGGTTCTGGTGCTCAGTCCTTGGAATTGCTCGGCGTCTGAAACACGTCGCTCCGGCCATGTCACTGTCAACGCCCACATGCCCAAAGCGTATCGACGCTGCGTGCGCCGACGCATGCGCATCCCAACATCCGCGGCGACCGATTGATGTCGATAGACCGCCCGCGCGCCCGACGAGGCCAGCGCCAGCTGCATCGATTGCGTCAGGTTCATAACGGCCATAATCCCGGCCCAGCGAACTCTCTCGTTAGGCAGCTCGGGGAGTGCTACGGCTGGATGCTCTTGGGAACATCCCGAGCGCATGATCCGGCGGCGAGGGCGCTGCCTCCACATGATGGCGCCGGCGAACTCAACGAAGCCGTGCTGCCATTCGTGGTGAACTGGATAACACGGCCTATCTTCTCGCTCGAAAATTCGGCGGCCTCGACAATCATTGCCGGGGTTACCTCGACGGATCCCTTCGCCGTCTTGCCGCGTCTCATCGGCTGTCGCGCTGATCCGGATTGACAGCCACCCGCAATTAAAGGGCCGTTTGATGACACCTAGGCCTCCCCAGCAGTATTAGTTCACAAAGCAGGTCGGCACCTGCGATCCGCTGGATCCGGTCAGCGTGTGCTTCGGGTTCGGGGTGCAAGATCAAGCGGTGCCATTTGCACGGATGGCGGCGAACCAACCACCACGGGAGGGGTGCCAGACTGCTCACCACGTTGGCTCTCCACTTCGCGGCTCATACCTTGGTGAGCAGCTTGCATCTCCGGAACGGTGAAAACCGGCACCTCGCCCTTGAAACCCTGGAGTTCAAAGGCGCCCGCCTGGACGACCGGCATCGGCGCTCCTGCCGCAAAGCCCGGACCAAGCACCAGGGGGATGCCCAGCTTCTTGGTCGTCGACTCGAGCCGAGCCGTGCGGTTCACCGGAGAGCCGATCGCGGTGTAATCGAAACGCCGTTCGGAGCCGAAATTGCCTACCGAGCAAATGCCCGTCTCGATGGCGACGCCGATTGCGATGGAGGGGTGGCCGTCCGCGCTGAAGGCGGCGTCTTCGCGCTTCACCCGCTCGATCAGGGCAAGGCCCGCGTCGAGCGCGCGCTCGCGATGGTCCGGCTGATCAAGCGGCGCGTTCCAGAAGGCCAGCACCGCGTCGCCCATGAACTTGTCGATGGTGCCGTCGCGCTTGAGGATCTCATCGGTCGCAATGCCGAGAAAGTGGTTGACCACCTTTGCGATTTCCTGGGTGTCGAGTTGTTCGCTCATCGTCGTGAAGCCGCGTATGTCGCTGAGCAGGATCGTGATCTCGCGCTTCTCGCCGGACAGGATCGCTTCGGTGTCTGAGCTTGCGAGGCGCTGCACCACGGAAGGCGACAGATACTGGGCGAACTGCCGTGCCAGGGTGGACCGGCGCTGCTCGCTGCGCCTGTAGAGAACATAGCCTTCGAAGCCGGCTACCAGGATCGTCGCAAGCGCCGGCTGCAGCGGGTCATAGAGTGCACCCTGCAGGCTGTATTCGAGAGCGCCGAACACGAACGGCGTGACGGCAAGCAGCACGAGAGCCAGGGCACCAAGCACGACACGCCCGGCGAGCACTCCGGAAAGTCCGATGAAAATGACGGCACTGAGGACAAACCAGAGCCGCTCCACCGTGCGCGCATGCGTTGGCTCTGTTAGGTAGCGCCCGGCAAGCAACTGGCCGATTGCATCGGCGTGGATGTCCGCGCCTGGTCGCGCTGGACGTGTCGGGGTGGGCAGGTACTGCGTCAGTCCCACGGCCGACAGATCGACAATGGCGATGGCGTCCCGCAGCCGTGGATCACTGCCGCCCGAAAGGATAGTGCTGGCAGATATACGCGGCGTATCCGTGGCGGTTTCCCAGAGGCGGATGCTCCCCTCCGGCTCGAGCGGCACGATGGCGCCGGCCATCCTGAGTGCGTCGAACCCGGCGGCATTCATCCGGGCTATGTAGCCGTCCTGCCCGGCGTAAAGGCGCAGAAGCTCGAGCGCGAAGGACGGCCACAGCTGCACGCCTTGAGCGGTATTGCGAAGCCACAGCAGCGGCACATGGCGCAGTACGCCGTCGGGATCGGGCAAGGTGCGAATTACGCCGAGGCCCGCGGCGGCGTTGGAGAATTCGGCAAGCGAGCCGGTCAGACCGGCGAAGCCGGGAAGTGTGTCGGGTACCTGTCCGACGATCGACCAGCCGGCTTTGGGCCCTGCATCTGAAACCGTCGCCTCATTGCCCAGGCTGACAGCAAGCGCCGTTCGATTTTTGGCCAGCGCCGCTGCCAGGCGCTTGTCTCCGGCGATGCCCTCAGGCGAGGTGTCGGCCTCGGGCAGCACCAGCGCAAGCCCGATGACCGCGGCGCCGGAGTTGGTGATGCCATCGACCAGATCGGCCAAGAGGCCCCGGTTCCAGGGCCATCGCCCATGTGCCTTGAGGCTGGCGTCGTCTATCGAGACAATCACGACAGGATTGCTCGTCGCCTGGCGCGGAGCGAGAAACTGGTAGAAGTCGTACGTCCGCTCACGCAGGCGCGACAGCGGCCCGTCGAAAGCCAAATGGCAAGCGAGCAGCAGGAGCACGACCAAAAGGCCGGATATTTTACTCCTGGCAGCTTGCCGCCAATCAGCCCAGCGCCAACCGACCAAGAGGCTCATGTCGTGCGGCCAGGCCTATTCGCAGTAGTAGCAGCAACCCTCACCCTCACACTCGCCCTTATTCACGCCGCCGCCCACGGGTGGCGTTGGGGTATCGGGGAACTCCATGACCACTCCTGGCAATGCGCCGTCGGTGGAGTCGCAGACTTTGAGCGAGCCGCCGAGTGCCGACGCACAAAGTGCGCTTACGTCCAATCCCGGACCCGGTGCGCCTGGCAGGCCGGTGCCGGCAATCCGGTCGATGCTGTCCAATATCGGGAAGGTGTCGATTCCGCCGTAGCCGGTCAGCAGCTTGCCATCTTCCGATGTGCAGGCGTAGCCCGGGTTTGTGATGACCAGCCGTTTGCCATTGATCGTGCAGGTCATGCGGCCGGCGCGCAGAATGCCCACGGTCTGGCCGGCTGCCACCAGCACTTCGATGATGCCGCCTCTGGCTCCGAGCACCATATGCGGCGTCGCAACCTGCATGACGCCGCCTTTCGAAACCTGGCCGCCATAGAAACGGGCCAGGCCGCTGTTCATCCCGATGTCGATCTTTCCCGATCCGGAGCCCGGATTGTAGACGAACTCGTCGATCGTCAGGCTGGTGTTCGGACCAATCTTGGCGCTCGATTCGTCCCGGAACACCAGCATTCCAAGACCGGTGGGATTGCTGCGCAGCTGGTCGCCGAGTTCGACGCCGGCCCCAACGTTCATTGTCCCGCCGTTGTTGCGGACGATGTTGGTCTGGTAGGCCGTCATCGACCCGACCGTCTCAGCGGCGGATGGTGCCGCAAAGGCAAGGCAGGCGATAAAAATGGCGATCTGACGGTACGGGGTCCTCATCGCGGCCTCTTTCAATTGAGCGTCAACGTATAGCTCATGAGCATTTCGAACGATTTTCGGTCGCGGTTGGCGATGTCGAAGTTGGTTTCGCGATAGGCGAGATCGACGCTGATCTTCTGCGCCTCCGTCAGCTGAAAATCGCTTTCCGAGGCAATGCGCCAAAAGTCGCTCTTGATATTTGTGCCGATGCCGACGGACAGATCGGGAGTGTTGCTGTGGCCGGCCGAAAAGGCGATCTGGTGCGACCATGCGAAAAGATCCGGCACGTTCATCAACAGGCCGCCATAGCGGACCTCGCCCGTGTAGCTGTGGCCGATTTCGCCAGATCCGGAGGCGAAGTCATTCGAGCCGACCAGCCGCAGTCCGAGCGCCTGGCCATTGCGGAAGCGGTAGCTGCCGCCCGCCTCATAGAAAACCCTGCTATCGGCGAAAATGCCTTGCGAGGCGCTTAGATCGATGTAGCCGCCGCCTGCGAAAAGCGTCGTCTCGACCGTCGGGCGCACAAGAAAGCGCCCACTGACGCCGATGCCGGTCTCGTGGATATCGCTGTCGAAGCGATCCGTAACTGTGAACGCCGAAAGCAGCAGGCGCAGCGAATCGAGCCCACTGTTCGGCAGTCCCTTGTCCCAGGTGATCGCGGCGTTGCCGTGGATAAAGGTCTTCTCGCTGCCCGGAACCGACAGGTCTTCCGTGAAAAAGCGCTGTGTTGCGGTCAACGAGCCTGAAAGAACGAGAGCGTCGGCGCTTGGCGTGCCGAGGTCCCACCGGACAAAGCCTTCCGCCCGCCCATAAGGCGAGACGAAGCTGTCGTCGTCCTGCGCCCCGCCGGGCTCAAAATCGGTAAATGCGCTGAACACGCCGCCGGTCAGGGCGAGTTCCCAGGTGACCCCACGCAACGCGCGCTCGATGCGGGCGAGCAGGCGAACGGCTTCCTGCTGCTCACTTGCGGTAAGGCCGCCGACTTCGATGCCGTACTGCACCTGCCGCCGGGCCAATTCATAGGAGCCGACATGATAGTACAATCGGCTGGCCGCCAGTCGGGCGCGCGCATCGCGGGGATATTTGATCAGATACTGCTCGATTGAGGAGATCGCCTGATCGTATTGTCCCGCGTTGACGGCAACCGTGACGAACTGGGCGAGCGTTCCGTTGTCGGCCGGACTGGCGATGCGGGCCGAAAACGCATCATCATAGGCCGTAAAAAGACCTTGTGCGCCGGCCGGCAATACGCCGGTACAAAGCAGCGCCGCGGCGAAGCCGAAGATCGTTCGAAACGAAGATTGCATGCCGAGAACCCACCCCAAACCCGACTAGTGCGAAGGATCTAGCACGACTCCAAGAAAAAGGCGACTGAGCTGTCACCAGACCATGCGAGTCTCGGCAGCTGTTGCAGCGGCGCAACAAACTATCGGGTTATTCGTATTTCGGCTGCGCTGGTCGTCAAAACATCTTCTCAGCGTTGCTGTACATAACTGAAGTATTCGGCACCAGTGGCAACTAACTCAAATCATCATCAGTGGCGGATCGCGCGGCCGACAAGATTAGTATCGTTTGCGCGATTCTGCGCGTATCTGGTCACCGAATGAGGCTTCAAGGTCACTCACGGCTCATCCAAAGGTCTTCCGTCGCGTTGCGCAAGGGGTCGGAGAGCTGCCGGAAGGTGCTTCTCACGACGCGTGCGCGATGCGGCACGGCTCTTGCTGTTTCGTTGAACGCGACGAGGTCAGCTTATCGCCCCGACTCCCAGGGACGCGTCACCGGACGTGTCTTGCTACAGCACGAGCATGGTGGCCAGGCCCAGCATCAGGCCCATGCCTACAATATCGGTCACGGTGGTGAGGAAGATCGCCGAGGCGACCGCCGGATCGGCGCCGACCCGGCGCAGGCCCAGCGGGATCAGCACGCCGGAGATTCCGGACATGAGGCACGATCCGGACATGGCAAGCAGGATCACAAGTGCCAGCATGGGCGCCTGGGCCGCCGACTCCGGTTGCCGCGAGGCGTAGAACCACATCGCCGCTGCCGCAACAAGGCCGACGAGCACGCCGTTGGCGATCCCGAGCGCGCCCTCCCGCATCACCAGGTGCAGCTTCGGTCGTTTGTCCACATCCCCCAGGGCAAGGCCACGCAGCGTCATAGCCAGTGCCTGGCAGCCGGTGTTTCCGCTCTGCCCGGCCAAGACCGGGAGGAACGCCGCCAGGGCGACGATCTTCTCGATCGTGCCTGTGAATGAACTGACCACGAAAGCGGCCATGAAGGCCGTCAGCAGGTTCAGCTGCAGCCACGGATGACGCTTCAAGAAGGCTGAAAACAGCGGCGTAAAAGAACGCTCCTCCTTCTGGACACCCACCATCTGGCCAGACTGGGCGGAAATCTCGATGATTTGCTGCTCGAACAAGCGCCAGCCGCGAACCTGCCCGAGCAGCCGGTTCTCCGCGTCCACCACCGGATAGACAGGGTACTGACGGCGTACTGCTGCCTTGCAGGCGTCGCTCAAAGACAGACCGACATTAAGGGCGAACGGCCTGGGCAGCATGATCTGATCCACCGTCGCGTCCGCTTCGCTCAGCATCAGATCGCGCAGGACCACCAGGCCAACCAGTTTATTGCCCTCGTCCGTGACGTAGAGATAAGTGAGCTCGGTCGGCACCTTGGCGCGTCTGACCGCCTCCACTGCGGCGGCAACCGTCGTCGCGAC
The DNA here is from genome assembly GCF_040318345.1 of Mesorhizobium sp. M1169. Lineage (NCBI taxonomy): Bacteria > Pseudomonadati > Pseudomonadota > Alphaproteobacteria > Hyphomicrobiales > Phyllobacteriaceae > Mesorhizobium > Mesorhizobium sp. M1169. The sequence goes on from NZ_JAMYME010000024.1 coordinate 44,291, forward strand.
AGGAACGCTGGCGGGAATCGGGTCCATCAGCTCGACGAGCGAGTCGGGGACCGCGAAATCCTTGCCACCGCCATGAGACCTGATGGGCCGCATGTGCGGTGGCAAATGCTCGGCCACCTTACGGGCGTGCCCGTCCGGCAACAGCTTTAGTGTGTCGCGGATGAACTCGGGAGATTCTCGGGCCAGCAATTCAGCCGCGTCATCAGGTGCTCGAGCCCGCAGCGTGCGCACCAACTTCTGAACGTCGTTCTCTTCTTTCATTTGCTGCGGCCCCCAAATTGCTAGTGTCTTGCCTGACAGTATGACACGGATCGGATAGCTTTGTCTGGCGCGCAGTGGCTCAAGCGCCTCTATCCCGAAATCTTCGCCTCTCGGGCGCCGAGTGGACCGAACCCAGACAGATCTGAGCCGTTGCGGCGTACATAAAGGCGAGCTGTAACCTCTGCGTGTCGCCGAGAATTCAACGTGTTGCGAACTTCACCGGTCTTTTCCTGGGATCTGCGAGCACGCCGCAGCAATGAAACGCAAACCCGGAAACTCTGCAGCGGCAGGGCCTCCGGCGGTCGAATTGATTTGCCTCATGCCGCGCATCTTGCCGGTTCCTCCAGCTCTGGAGGCTGATGAATTCGCCACGATGACAAGGTGATTTGCGTGAACCTGTAATAGTTTAGCTTGAGAAAGGGGCTCTCAGCATCAAGTCTGTCTGAACGAGAGGTGCTCTTGAGAGCTTCCAGGTTCGGGGCAGGCAGTCTGCTTTGTGAGACTCGAGGTCGTCGCGGTCTGATCCGAGTTAATGTAGGCCCACTGGCAATAGCGTAGACCGCTCGATCGCACCTGGGGTGAACGAAGCTCGTTTCGAGAATGGCATCGGTTCTGTAATTGCCATCTCACCTGACAACGATCCGGACCGGCCTGGCATTCCTGGCCGCCCGTCATTGGGGATGCTTATGAGCAAGATTATCGCCGCAGGTTTTAACTCAATCTCTTCCAATCGCAGATGGAGAGCCTTGAAGCGGACTTTCGCAGCTTTGCCGATATGGGCGTCGAAGCCGTCGAACTGGAACTGACGACCCTCGACCTCGTGGTCGGTGGCCGCGTCGTCCCCGAGAGAGCCGAGAGGCTTATCGCGCTGACGAGGAAGTTCGATTTCCGCTATACAGTTCACCGCGTCGTCTCATCGAACCTCACGGACCCGGCGGTCTACCGTTACCAGATTGATGCTGCCAAGGCCCTGAACGCGAGCGCGATGCGTTGTTCGAGCTTGCCGAGTTCAGCAAGCCCTATGGGTGCGCATCGCCTTCGAGAACCTCTTCGCCATGGAACCTGGTCAGTGCCGGCAGAGCCCGGCTGAGGTGGCGCAGACGGTGAAGGCGGTCGGCCATCCCAACCTGATGGCGCTCATCGATTTCAGCCACGCCTATATTGAATCCACCCACCGCGGCCTGAACTTCCGCGAGCAACTGCGGGCCATGGCGCCAGTGGCAGGGCACCTGCATGCCCACGACTCCTTCGGGCGCCCGCAGGGCTTCACAGAACCTATCTCCCGCAGGAGGATGCAGCGCTGGGTTAGGCGACCTGCACATGCCGCTCGGCTGGGGCGATATCGCATGGGATGACATCTTCAGTGAGCTGGCCTTCTTGCAGGCGACCGTCCTCATCATGGAAGTGACGCGACTTGCCCATCCTGTTTTCGATGAGATTGTGACAGGATGCAATCAGGCCTGCCTGTCTGCCATACGCTGACGAGCATGTGGCATGCCGGCCCTTGGTGGTCGAGGGCGGGCAGGGCCGGAAACGTGCCAAACCCTGCCCGTTGGCCAGCCGGCCTTTGGGTATCCTGCATGGTGCAGCCGCATGCCTGCCCACCAACTCGGTTTTCAGGTTCGCATGGGATGCGTCCGCATTTCACTGGAGCTGACACCGAGGTATTTCTGTCGCAAAACGTTGGGGAAAATCGGGTCCTACGCGGCACTCGGTCGCGAGAGATTCGCCGCAGTTTCATTCCAATGGGACGTTTCCCCGTAATGGTTCATCTGTTGTTAGATCGGCGTGCCAGCCTAATGCCAGGACCTCCACCGTTCTCCGGAATGAACTCAATGCCGGCCGATTTGAGCGCGTGACAAATACGATCGACAGTTGCTTGCTTAAGCGCCTCGCCGCGTTCGAAGCGGACTATCGTTTGGGTGGAGACTCCCGCTTCCCGAGCTAGATCCAATACTCCCCAGTTCAGCGCCGCCCGAGCCATTCGACACTGTATCGGCGTCATGCAATCACTATATTATGATGATTTTTGTTGCGCATGTGCTGCTCAAGCTGTACCTTTATCTGCATTTAAGCGGCTAGGCGCGGTGTTGACGCACCGTGCCCAGCCTGACCACAACCCAAGCTGCTTGGAGCTCGGATCATGGCTGATTCCGACAATACCACGACTTTATCTTTCGTCACCCGCAGGCGAGTGCTTGCGGCTGGGATGATCACGCCCACGGCGTTGGTGGCTGAGAAAAATGTATTTGCCGGAAGTCCAGCTGCACCGAGTATGCCGGCAGACCCAGCGCTGGCACTTTGGCGGGAATGGGAGACAGCCCATAAGAGGACCGAACGGCTCTGCCGTAGGCAGCAGCGTCTGGAGACGAGGCTCCTAGAGAGCGTCGGCCTTCCTTGTGTGATCGTCCGCCTGCCCAAGGGGCGGGAAGTGACGGTCCACTCCATCGAGGCGCTCAACGAAGTGCTCGGCAAAGAGCCTGAGATGGCGCTTCGTGAAAAGGCCGAAGCTTATTTCGCGATGTATCAGGCACGCTGGAATGCGGCTGCCGAGGAGACCGGTTACACTGCTGCGCTCAGAGCCGAGCGCGAGGCTGGCGAACGCGCGGCGGATCTGCTGGAAGCGTTCTCGACGACGCCGGCCACCACTCTTGCGGGCGTGGCGGGCAAGCTGGATGCCGTATTGCGCGAGGGCGAGACATGGGAGGAATGCTCCGAATTTCCTTGGCCACAAATCCGTTCAGCGCTTAGCGATCTGGTGCGCATTGCCGAAGTTTCGGGTTGACCGAGTACGGCCCGCCATGCTCTCCGCCATGACCGGCCGGTCAAGATGACGATCGAACTGCCCGCCGCCGTTCAGAATTGCTCGGCCGCGAGACCGGACAGATAGTCGCCGATCCGGCAAAGCTGATAGCGCCGATGCTGACCCGGTCATGAGGTCGGACTGAGCCTTTGCCAAAGGCCGAGGAAGCCTGAAGCCGGGACGAGTGTTCCGGGCGTATGCCGGTCGGTCAGCCGTCAGGACGAATACTGATCACGCAGGAACGCGATGAAGATCGGCAGGGCAGGATTGGCGTTGTCCGGTCGCCAACGTGCAAAATTGCAGATCTGGATTGGCTTGCGCCCGATCCGCAGCTTGCGGCAGACGACACCTTCAGGAATATTGTTGGCATCTCCGTCGTGGATCAGAGCAACTCCAAGCCCGTTTCCGACAAGGCGCAAAAGAATGCCGGCACTGACGTGATGTTCGACGATTGGAGGAAGCTGCACGCCGCGCCCAACAGCGTCGGCGATCTGAAATGCTTCGCCCCTGCGCACCAGCAACGTTTCCTGGTGCAACTCGTGCCACTCGATCACCGAACGGCTTCCGAGAGAATGATTTGAGGCAAGGACGACAGCCAGAGTGTCTTTCCACAGCGTCAATTCGAATGCGCCGCCGGTAAATCGGGAGGAGGAGGTCACGACCACGTCAACCTGAGTGGCACCCAGAGCAGCCTCGGGCGAAGGGTAAGCACTCTCTGTCAAGCTGACGGTCACATTGGGATGAGATTGCCCGAACTCGATGATTGCATCCAAGGCTCGCCCGGCGAGGATGATCCCGTTGGAGCCGATGGAAAGCTTTTGTTGGTCATCTCTGGTGCCGGACCTGGCCAGTGTGAGCGTGTTGTCGAGCTCGAGCAGCACGGAGCGCAGACGCTCCAGGAAGCGCTCGCCGGCCGGGGTCGGGCCGACGCCGCGGGCATGGCGATGAAATATCCTCGTACCCACCGCGTATTCGAGATCGCGGATGCGCCTGCTGAGCGCGGTGTGATCGATCCCGGCGCGTCGCGAGGCACGCAGAAAGCTGCCCTCCTCTGCGACCACAAGCGCATAATTGAGTGTCGTGAGTTGAATCGAGCTCCGCATCTCTGCTCAAGGTCAAGGCAGCGACAAATTGCAGACATTTGAGCGCTTTTGACGCCGGCGGGCTATCCCCATATCTCAGTATTGACATTGAATGAGACCATCCCGGCTTCTTCTAGAGGCAGGATCACGAAGACAAGGACGATACCACTCCATTTTGGAGTGAGCCTTTATGGAGGGGACGTTGCACTCCAGGAGGAGACCGCAACTCAGACCGGTCACTTTGCTTGGAAAATCCGGTGCTTGAACAAAGATAAGGCGGCGGACCGTCTCGAATTGAAGGTCCGCCGTTCCGGGTCGTTCAGATCACAAGGAACGAACCTGCCGTAAGCGACAGACCTGGAGAGAGAGTGGCGAACTGTATTTGAGCTGCGCCACCGATCCCGTCGCTGTCGAAAGAGAGCGCTCCGGTTGAACTGTTGTAGATGATATGGTCGGAGCTATCATGCGCAGCCGTGCCAGCAAAGAAAGCATCGGATGAAAGGCCGCCCAACTTAAGCCCGGCAAAAACGGCGTCGTCGAGCTGGATCTTGTCCTGGAGCTTGTTGAAGTCGGTGACCTTGTCGATATTGCCGGCTCCAAGAGCGCTGTTGAACACGAAGGCATCATTGCCTCCGTTACCGGTCAAGATGTCAGCACCGCCGCCACCATTGATGACATTGGCACCGGCATTTCCTTGGATGGTCTGGGCAAAGGCGTTGCCGGTCAGGTTGATTGCAGACGTACTGGACGGATTGGTGGTGGCGAGGAGCTCGATCTGCGAGCCGGCCAAAAGGGCATGGCTCACCGAGGCGAGCACTTTGTCGCTGCCGCCGCCCACCGCCTCGATGACCCTGTCGCCGGCATTGTCGACATAATAGGTGTCGTTGCCACCATAGCCGCTCATCATGTCGCTGCCGCCAAGGCCGTTGATGACATTGGCGCCGGCATTGCCTTGTATGGTCTGGCCGAATTCGTTGCCGTTGAGGGTCATTGTCGTCGTGCCGGACGCATTGCTGGTGGCAAGAAGCTCAATCTGCGAGCCGGCCGAAAGCGTATGGCTTACAGCAGCGAACACCCTGTCTGTACCGCCGCCCGCCGCCTCGATGACCCTGTCACCGGCATTGTCGACATAGTAGGTGTCGTCGCCACCATAGCCGCTCATCTTGTCGGCGCCGCCAAGGCCGTTGATGACATTGGCGCCGGCATTGCCCTGGATGGCCTGGCCGAACTCGTTGCCAGTCAGATTGATCGCCGTCGTGCCGGACGCATTGCTGGTGGCGAGAAGCTCGATCTGTGAGCCCGTCGAAAACGCATGGCTCACCGAAGTGATCACGCTGTCGGAGCCGCCGCCCACCGCCTCATTGACCTTGTCACCGGCATTGTCGACATAATAGGTGTCGTTGCCACCATAGCCGCTCATCATGTCGGCACCTCGTCCGCCGTTGATGACATTGGCGCCGGCATTGCCCAGAATGGTCTGGCTGAACTCATTTCCGCTGAGGTTCATTGCTGTCGTGTCGGATGGATACCTTGCAGCGAGAAGCTCGACCTGTGAGCCCGTCGAAAGCGCATGGCTCACCGAAGTGATCACGCTGTCGGAGCCGCCGCCCACCGCCTCGATGACCCTGTCGCCGGCATTGTCGACATAATAGGTGTCGTTGCCACCATAGCCGCTCATCATGTCGCTGCCGCCAAGGCCGTTGATGACATTGGCGCCGGCATTGCCTTGTATGGTCTGGCCGAATTCGTTGCCGTTGAGGGTCATTGTCGTCGTGCCGGACGCATTGCTGGTGGCAAGAAGCTCAATCTGCGAGCCGGCCGAAAGCGTATGGCTTACAGCAGCGAACACCCTGTCTGTACCGCCGCCCGCCGCCTCGATGACCCTGTCACCGGCATTGTCGACATAGTAGGTGTCGTCGCCACCATAGCCGCTCATCTTGTCGGCGCCGCCAAGGCCGTTGATGACATTGGCGCCGGCATTGCCCTGGATGGCCTGGCCGAACTCGTTGCCAGTCAGATTGATCGCCGTCGTGCCGGACGCATTGCTGGTGGCGAGAAGCTCGATTTCCGACCCGGCCGCAAGCACATGACTTACGGAGGCGAGTGCTTTGTCGGTACCGCCGCCCGCCGTCTCAACCTCCTTGTCGCGGACGTCGTCGACATAATAGATGTCATTGCCGCCATAGCCGATCATCGTGTGGCCGCCGGCGCCGTGAAAGACATCGTCGCCGCTGGTGCCATACAAGGTGTCGCTTGTATCGACGGGAGGCGGTTCGGTCCCCGTCGTTGCGAGGTTGTGTTGCCGGAAAACGGCCTGCAGTTCCGAAGAGCTCTCCAACGCTGTGTCGCCTCGCTGCGAACCCCAGGCGTACGCGTAGTCGAAGGCGGGTGACGGAACCAGCTTTGCCCAGTGCTCCATCATGGTTTCCATCTGGGCGGCGGTGGGCACGACATATTTGCCGCCCATGTCGGTGTTATACTCGCCACCGCCAAACGCTTGGTACCCTGGAACGATCTGGCTCGTCGGGATGCCCGATGCCTGAGCGGCAGCGACGAATTTGTCGATCATGTTGTAGTCGACCGGGCCATCCGTGCGGACCGGATAGACATCCACGCCGTAGTAATCGATACCGGTATTGGCGGGATTGTACGTGCCCCTAAAATCCGGATTCGCCGACGTCCCCAAGCTCATCATCGTGATATAGGTCTTGGCGCCTGGAAAGTGCTCATGAATCCAGTCGGATTCTGCCTTCAGATTCGCAGCAGAGGCGTAAGTGCCCCATTGCCCGGTGGGATCCGGCTCGTCAACCAGGAAGAACCCAAATACGTTCGGATTGCCGAGGAAAGGAGTAACCTTGTCGATAAAGGACTGGGTTACGCCGTTGGCCTCGTCGAGATAGACCAGGCCTTTCATGCCCTCTGGCAGCTCGTTGACCTGGTCAACATATTGCACGCTAGCCAGGTTGAATCCGGCTTTTGCAATGTCCGTGCCGGATCCGCCCGACGTGTAATGGAGAGTCGCCATCCATATTCCCTCATTTTGATTCGATAGCGCCCCGCGGATGCCTGCCTACTAGAAGGTGTATATTAGCGCCAAATCACATACCCGCACGCCCTGATAGAATGATTGATCGGCGGCAGGATTCTCACGTTGCGGCGAAAAATATACTTACGGATATTCGAAATTGCGCGATAAAAACAAGTTTAAATCTGATATCCCCCACGTTGTTTTCCCGAGGAGATTCTTATTGATACTTATACGACATTATACTTGTTGGACGACAGTACAAGACAACAAGATCACTTACATTTAAAAATAAATTGGATTTTATTAAAATTAGTTTGATAATTGCGCCGGTTGCTACTAGAGAGGCGTTGGATGTCCTGACTTATCTGAAGGAGGGTAAGAAAATCTGATGTTTTTGGATCATAAAAGTCTAAACTATAAGATCGAACGCCAAACCGGGGCAGAAAACAGCTTTTCTCCACAAGATGCATTTGACTGCCGGCCAATTGAGCCGACATTAAACTAAGATGCCAGCGGATCGCGCTCTCTGCCGGAGACACCAATTTGTTGTGGACAGATACCGCAGATACCAGCCCGCGACCAAGATATCTGCAACTGAGATTACGACTCGGGGGACCGTCAAATTGGAGAACTGGCTGGGGCGCCAGGATTCGAACCTGGGAATGTCGGTACCAAAAACCGATGCCTTACCACTTGGCGACGCCCCAACAGCCGGAGCGTGCCCGCTGTGCGCGCGGCCTTATAGGACGAGCCGCGAGAAAGCTCAATGCCGACATATCGACTATGCGCGACCGACCCGCCAGTTTTGCAATCGTCACTTTGAACGGACCTATTCACCCCAAACCGCCATTTCATTGCCGGCCGGATCGACGAAATGGAACCGCCTGCCGCCGGGGAATGAAAAGATCGGCTTGAGGACGGTGCCGCCGGCATTCTCGACGGCGCTTAATGTTTCCTCCAGCCTTTCGGAATAGAGCACGGGCAGCGGCTTGGCCGGCGCATCTTGGCCATCCGCCTGAAAACCGCCGTCCAGCCCTTCGGCAAAAGCTGAATAGGTCGGCCCGTAATCGGTGAACGACCATGAGAAGGCTGCGCTGTAGAAAGCCTTCACGCTGTCCAGCGTTCCGCCTGTCGCCGGCATTTCCAGATAATCGAGCTTTCCGGCCATTCTCATCGTTCTACCCTTTTGTTCTCGTTATGTTCTACAACAAAGCTTTCCAAAAAGCAAGTCTTTTTCTGTGCCGCTTTTCCTTAATCGATTGTAGAGGCCGGCCGGCTTGGCCGATGCCTTGCCTTTCGCACTGCAGCATCATATCGCTCGATTTGCCAAACCCTTTCCAATCTCCTGCAACCGGGGAGCAAGCATGACCAAATGGGTATACACCTTTGGCGACGGCGCCGCGGAAGGCCGTGCCGGCGACCGCAATCTGCTCGGTGGCAAGGGCGCCAACCTTGCCGAAATGTGCAGCTTGGGCCTGCCGGTGCCGCCGGGCTTCACCATCACCACCGAGGTCTGCAACGCCTATTACGCCAACGGCCACACGTACCCGGCTTCGCTGGAGGCGGACGTTGCGGTCGCGCTCGACCATATCGGTCGGCTGACCGGACGCCGTTTCGGCGATCCCTCGAAACTGCTTTTGGTGTCGGTTCGCTCAGGGGCGCGCGCCTCGATGCCCGGCATGATGGACACCGTGCTCAATCTTGGCCTCAATGACGAGACGGTGGAAGCACTGGCCGCCGATTCAGGCGATGCGCGCTTCGCCTATGACAGTTACCGCCGTTTCATCCAGATGTATTCCGATGTCGTCATGGGCCTCGACCATGAAGTGTTCGAGGAAATCCTCGAAGACCAGAAGGGTGGCCTCGGCCATGAACTCGACACCGAGCTGACAGCCATCGAATGGCAAGGCGTGATCGCGCTCTACAAGGCCAAGGTCGAGGAGGAGCTTGGCAAGCCCTTTCCGCAGGATCCGCACGAGCAGCTCTGGGGCGCCATCGGCGCAGTGTTTTCCAGCTGGATGAACAACCGCGCAATCACCTACCGGCGCCTGCACGATATCCCCGAAAGCTGGGGCACGGCAGTCAACGTCCAGGCCATGGTCTTCGGCAATATGGGCGACACCTCGGCCACCGGCGTCGCGTTCACCCGCAACCCGTCGACCGGCGAAAAGCAGCTCTACGGCGAGTTCCTGGTCAACGCCCAGGGCGAGGACGTCGTTGCCGGTATCCGTACGCCGCAGAACATCACCGAGGCGGCGCGCATTGCCGCCGGTTCCGACAAGCCGTCGCTGCAGAAGCTGATGCCTGACGCCTTCCAGGCTTTCGTCAGCATCTCCGACCGCCTGGAAAAGCACTACCGCGACATGCAGGATCTCGAATTCACCATTGAGCGCGGCAAATTATGGATGCTGCAGACCAGGTCAGGCAAGCGCACCGCCAAGGCAGCGCTGAAGATTGCTGTCGACATGGCCAGGGACGGGCTGATCTCGAAGGAGGAGGCCGTCGCCCGCATTGATCCGGCCTCGCTCGACCAGTTGCTGCATCCGACAATCGATCCGAAGGCGGCGCGCGATATCATCGGCGTCGGCCTGCCGGCATCGCCAGGTGCTGCCACTGGCGAAATCGTGTTTTCCTCGAACGACGCCGAGGAGGCCAAGACACAAGGCCGAAAGGCGATCCTGGTGCGCATCGAGACCAGCCCCGAAGACATCCATGGCATGCATGCGGCCGAAGGCATCCTGACGACGCGCGGCGGCATGACCAGCCACGCCGCTGTTGTGGCGCGCGGCATGGGCAAGCCTTGCGTTTCGGGCGCCGGCTCGCTGCGCGTCGACTACAAGGCCGGCACGCTGATGGCGATGGGATCGACGTTCCGCAAGGGCGATATCATCACCATCGACGGCGGCAACGGCCAGGTGCTGAAAGGCGCGGTACCGATGCTGCAGCCCGAACTCTCGGGCGATTTCGCCGCCATCATGGAATGGGCCGACGGCGCGCGCCGCATGAAGGTGCGCACCAATGCCGAGACGCCGCTGGACGCTCGCATGGCGCGGTCCTTCGGCGCCGAAGGCATCGGTCTTTGCCGCACCGAACACATGTTCTTCGACGGCGATCGCATCATTGCCATGCGCGAGATGATCCTGGCCGATACGGAAAAGGACCGTCGAACGGCGCTGGCCAAGCTGTTGCCGATGCAGCGCTCGGATTTCCTCGAACTGTTCGAGATCATGGCCGGGCTGCCGGTGACGATCCGCCTGCTTGATCCGCCGCTGCACGAATTCCTGCCCAAGACCGAGGAGGAGGTGGCCGAGGTCGCCGCCGCCATGAATGTGTCGCCGGACAAGCTCCGGCGGCGCACCGAGGCGCTGCACGAGTTCAATCCGATGCTCGGCCATCGCGGTTGCCGGCTTGCCGTCTCCTATCCCGAAATCGCCGAGATGCAGGCGCGCGCCATTTTCGAGGCGGCCATCGAGGCCGGCAGGAAGGCCGGCGCGCTGGTGGTCCCCGAAATCATGGTGCCGCTGGTCGGGCTGGCGAAGGAGCTCGACTTCGTCAAGGCACATATCGATGCGGTCGCCAAAAGCGTGATGGAGGAGACCGGTGTCAGGATCGACTATCTGACCGGCACGATGATCGAACTGCCGCGTGCCGCGATCCGCGCCCAAATCATCGCCGAGGCGGCCGAATTCTTCTCCTTCGGCACCAACGATCTGACCCAGACCACGTTCGGTATCTCGCGCGACGACGCCGCCTCGTTCCTCGAGACCTACCGGCAAAAAGGCATCATCGAGCAGGATCCGTTCGTGTCGCTCGACATAGAGGGTGTCGGCGAGCTGGTGCGGATGGCGGCCGAAAAGGGCAGGGCGACGCGGCCCGACATCAAGCTCGGTATTTGCGGCGAGCATGGCGGCGACCCGGCCTCGATCCATTTCTGCGAAAAGGTCGGCCTCGACTACGTCTCGTGCTCGCCTTACCGGGTGCCGATCGCCAGGTTGGCCGCCGCGCAAGCGGCGGTGCAGGCTGCAAAGAACGGCCGCGGATAGGAGTTGGAGTCCACCGGCGTCTGACCTTACCGATTTGTAACCGAATTCACGCGAACGTGCGTCTGTCGGCTCCAAATCCCGACATCGTTTCTGCCCAGTTTCCGGCCCCCGAACCCGCCCCGGTGCCAGAAACAGATGTTGCAGAACCCGCCCACGCACGTCCGCTCGATTCTCATCCTCCAGACGAAATTCATCGGCGATCTTGTCCTCGCTTCCGCGCTCGCCAGAAACCTGCGCCTCCAATATCCAAAGGCCAGGATCGTGTTCCTTTGCGAGGCGAACTTTGCCAGTTTCCTGTTGGCTCATGGCATCGCCTCGGACGTGGTGTCGTTCCGACGCGTACGCATGCGTGGCACCCCTGTGCAGCGTGGTCGCGAGCTTTACGCGATGGTGCGCGCTCTGCGCCGGTTCCGGTTTGACCTGACCATCGACCTGGCCGATTCCAAAACCTCACGCATCATCGTCAGGCTCGTCAACGCCAAGACCCGCGTCGGATATGATCCTCCCGAAAAACCGTTGCGCTGGCTGGAACGCCAGCCCGCCAACGTCCTGGCCAAGCCGTTTGGCTTTGGTGGCCAGCATTATCTCTACCGCTATCTTTCGCCGCTTGAGGCGCTTGGCGTGAAGTTGCGTGCGCCGGTCCCAACGATTGAGCCGCTGCCGCTGGAGACCGCCAGGGCATTGGCGCTTCTCGACCGGCATCATCTCCGGCGTAACGCCTTCATAGCCGTTCATGCAGGAGCGAGCTTCCGGGGGCGGCAATGGCAGCCGGAACGTTTTGCGCTGGCGATCGACGAGATCTCGCGGCAGACCGGGTTGGACTTCCTGCTTGTCGGCGGCCCCGATGAACGGGCATCGGCCGAGCGCATCGTCGCCAAGGCCGCTTCGCCGGTCGTCAACGTGGTCGGGGCGCTGTCACTGGCAACGCTGCTGGCGGTCCTCGGCCAGGCACGCCTGTTTCTGGGAAACGAGAGTGGCCCGATGCAGATGGCGGCGGCCGCGGGAACGCCGGTTGTCGGCCTGTTCGGCCTGACCGACCCGGCCGTCTGGGGGCCTGTCGGCGTGGCCAGTGTTACGCCGCGGCCCTCCATGCCTTGCGAGTGCATAGCCAGGGACCTGTGCCGCCGACCCGATCCGAGCAAGGCTTGCTGCGTCTGGCGACTTGAGGTCAAAGCGGTGGTCGACGCGGTGCTCGCGATCCTTTCACGTAAGGTTAAGGACGTGGAGCACGCGTTGTGACCTCGCGCTTGCCAAAGGTCAGGCCGGCGGTCAAATTGCCGCTGCCGACGCTTTTGCAGGGGCACCGTCCCGATTTCCGCCTTGATGCCGGTCTTGGGGTCGCCGCTTCAACTTTGATCCGGCCGACCTGGAAATAAATCGATGCGCCTGTTCCAAAAGTATTTTTGCGCCGTTGCGATATCGCTGTGGGCTGTCTCTCCTGGCAACGCCCAGTTGCTCGTCGCACCGACGCTGCACATCAAGGCCGAGGCGGGCGGCGGCCGCGTCGCGCTGACGCTCGATGCGTGCGGCGGAAGGACCGACACACGGATTCTCTCGGCGCTGGTGGAAAACAAGATTCCTGCCACCATTTTCGTCACCGGCATCTGGCTGAAGCACAACCCCGCCGCCGTCGAGATCATGCGGGCGCATCCCGAACTGTTTGAATTGGAAAACCATGGCGGCCGCCACGTCCCGGCCGTCGACACGCCGCAAAAGATCTACGGCATTCGCAGTGCCGGCAGCCCGCAGGCCGTGCTGGCCGAAGTCGAATCGGGTGCTGCCGCTCTTGCCGTGACCGGCGAACCGGCGCCGAAATGGTTTCGCGGCGCAACCGCCGAATACAGCCCATCGGCAATCGCGATGATCCGCAAGCTTGGTTTCAAGATCGCCGGATTCTCGATCAACGGCGATGGCGGCTCATTGCTCGGCGCAAAAGAGACCGCCCGGCGCATTGCCGCGGCGAAGGACGGCGACGTCATCATCGCTCACATCAACCAGCCGACCCATGCGGCCGGCGAAGGCGTGGTGCAGGGACTTCTGGCGCTGAAGGCCAAGGGCCTCACCTTCGTGCGTCTCGACGATGCCGATGGCGTCGGCGATGAAGGCACCACCGACTGATCAGTCGGGCGTGGCCTCGATGGTCACCTTGTTTGGATAGAACGCACCGTGGTCGCGGATATCGGCCATCTCGTCGAACGGCCGCTCATAGGCCCACATTGCATCCTTGCCTGCATCGCCGGCGGGCAGCACGCTCCAATAGCTGGCCTCGCCCTTGTAGGGGCAATGGGTCGAGTGTTCGGTCTTGCCAAGCTGTTTGAAGTCGATGTCGTCGAACGGAATGTAGAAAACAGGTGGATAGGGAGGTTCGCTCAGCACCTTGACCTTGCTGGACGAGGCGATGACGACATCGCCGGCGCGCACCGTCACCGTGCCCTTGTAAGGCTCGACGGTGATCACCTTGTCCGGATTGCGCTGAAAGCCGGGTGACGGATTTGCGATCTGGTCCATATCGGATCTCCTTGCCTCTACCCCAAGATGTGTCTGGCAAGCGCGTTGCGCAAGACCTGCAAGCCACCGGCGGGCATCGCCCGCGGCTGGCAGTCTTGCGCTTTCCTCCGGTATCGCGCCTAAAATCAGGCGGCGGCCTGGAAAGCGTCCATCAGCCCGGCATAGGCGGCGGCGATGCCGGCCACCGGATTGGTGCTTTTCGAGGTGGTCTCGACCTTCAAAGCACCACCGTTGGTCGGCAAGGTGAGCAGCAGGAACTGGCGATTGCCGCCATCGCCGACCGATGCGGCGGCGACGTGCTGGGCTTCGCCTTCGTTCTCGACGCACATCTTGAACAAGAGCGTGCCGCCGACAGCTTCGAGGGCGCCGCCGACGACCTCGACGAATTCATCTTCGGAAACGGTTTTGGCGTCAGGCACCAGATCGGCCTGCGCCACATCGGCGGCCACCAGATCGGCCAGGCTTTCGGCAAGCGTATTTTCGAGGGCTTTGTCGTCGAGCTGCGCGTCCATGCGACACCTCTTTCATTAGCCAATCGCGCCCCGCCGTTAATGAACGTTAACGCCGAGCATGGCCGGATTGTGGCGAATTCGGCCTCATTTCGCCCTATGGACCGCTCCAGCCCGGTCACCGCTGGACAATTCGCCGGTTCGTCCCACAATGGCGCAAAAAATAATGGGAGGAACAAGATGCTCGGGCTGATGCAGGAATGGCCGCTGCTTTGCCACAAACTGATCGACAACGCCGAGCGGCAGCACGGCAGCCGCGAGATCGTGTCGCGCTCGATCGAGGGGCCGATCGTGCGCAGCACATATGCCGAAATCCATCATCGCGCCCTGAAGGTCGCCGAGCGGCTCGAGCGTGACGGCTTCGGACTTGGCGACCGCATCGCAACACTGGCCTGGAACACCGCGCGCCACATCGAGGCCTGGTACGGCATCATGGGTGTCGGCGCGATCTATCACACGCTCAACCCGCGGCTCTTTCCCGAGCAGATCACCTGGATCATGAACAATGCAGAGGACAAGGCGATCTTCGTCGACCTGACCTTCCTGCCGCTGCTCGAAAAGATCGCCGGCGCGGTCAAGTCGCTGAAGCAGGTTATTGTGCTGACCGACACGGCGCATATGCCGGAGACTGCGCTGCCCAATGTGGTTGCCTATGAAGAATGGCTCGCTGAAGCCGACGGCAACTTCGCCTGGAAGACATTCGATGAAAACACCGCCGCCGGCATGTGCTACACCTCGGGCACGACCGGCGACCCGAAGGGCGTCCTCTACAGCCATCGTTCGAACGTGCTGCACGCCATGATCGAAGCGATGCCCGACGCCATGGGCCTGTCGTCGCGCGATACCATACTGCCGGTCGTGCCGATGTTTCACGCCAATGCCTGGGGCCTTGCCCAGAGCGCGCCGATGATTGGCGCCAAGCTGGTCATGCCCGGCTGCAAGATGGATGGCGCTTCGCTCTACGAGCTGCTCGACACCGAGAAGGTGACCTTCAGCGCCGCTGTGCCGACGGTGTGGATGATGCTCCTCCAGCATCTGGAAGAGACCGGCAAGAAACTTCCCTATCTCCAGAAAGTCGTCATCGGGGGCGCGTCCTGTCCTCGCGCGATCACGACGAAGTTCCAGGACAATTACGATGTCCAGGTCGTCCACGCCTGGGGCATGACCGAGATGTCGCCGCTCGGCACGCTGTGCACCCTGAAGCCGGACTATGCCGGGCTGAAGGGCGAGGCCCGCCTCGGCGTCCAGCAGAAACAAGGCTTTACACCGTTCGGCATCGAAATGAAGGTGACGGACGACGCCGGCAACGAACTGCCATGGGACGGCAAGACCTTCGGCCGGCTCAAGGTCCGCGGGCCGGCCGTCGCGCGCGCCTATTATGGCGGCATCGGATCCGAACAGTTCGATCAAGACGGCTGGTTCGATACCGGTGACGTGGCGCACATCGATCCCGGCGGCTATATGCAGATCACCGACCGCGCCAAGGACGTGATCAAGTCGGGCGGCGAATGGATCTCGACCATAGAGCTCGAGAACGTCGCGGTCGGCCATCCCGATGTGGCAGAGGCCGCCGCCATCGGCATTTCGCATTCCAAATGGGGCGAGCGGCCTTTGCTCGTGGTCGTACGCAAGCCGGGGAGGGAGCCGACCAAGACGGACATCCTCGCATTCATGGACGGCAAGGTGGCGAAGTGGTGGATGCCGGACGACGTCGCCTTTGTTGGCGAAATCCCACACACCGCTGCCGGCAAGATCCAGAAGATTACCTTGCGCCAGCAGTTCCGGGATTATCACCTGCCGACGGACTGACCGGAGATGCGGCGTCTTTGCGCCTTCAAGCCGCCGCTGAAAGGCACTATGCCTCTGTTCGGGTTGGGGCAGCGCGGAAAACAATGACGGGAATTCCCGAGCGACAAACGTCGAAGGCTGCCGGTTGGTCGCGGCGCGCCGGCGCGTTTTCGGCAGTCCTGCTGCTGACCGCTCTCATCGGCCATCGCTATGACCTCGTCGAGACCCAAGCTTTCCTATGGGTGCTTGGCATTGTCGCCTTGCTGGCCACGTTTGCGCTTCTGTTTGCCGGATTTGCCTTTGCGCGATTGTGGAATTTCGGCGATCGCGGCGGCCAAGACCTGACCGTCGGCGCCTTGCTGGCGCTTCTGGTGCTGGTCCCTTACGGCGTCGCGGCCTATTGGGCGGCGACCTATCCGCCGCTGCGCGACATCTCGACGGATCTGGACGACCCGCCGGCGCTCGATATTTCTACCCGGACAAAGGACATGAACGAGCTTTTGCCGCCGACGCCCGGCGAGCAGCGCCTGCAAATCGAAGCTTATCCGCTCGTTACCGGACGCAGCTACACCTTGCCTTTCGATCGCGTTCTGGAGGCGGTCAAAACCGTGGTCGATCGGCGCGGCTGGCAGCTCACGGCGCCATTTCCCGACGCAGCAGGGCAAAGCGACGTGACGATCGATGCGCTGGCCAGGAGCTGGCTGCTTGGCCTTCCCGCCGATGTTGCCATCCGCGTGACCGACGATGGCGATGTGATCATCGTCGATATGCGCTCGGCCTCGCGTTACGGCCGCCATGACCTTGGCGACAATGCAGCGCGCATCACCGACTTCCTTGCCGAACTTGACCAGGAAGTCGCCGGCCAGGTGGGCGTGGCGCCGGCGGAATGATATCGGGAGGATACTACTTTGCCGGCGAATAGATCCCGTCGATAGCCGGCGCGCCATCGGTGTGGACCAGGCCGCGCGCCACCAGGTCTTCCAGATGGGCAAGCACCGACAGGCCGGCCGCGCCATGCAGGCGCGGGTCGGTGTCTCGATAGATCACCTCCACCATGTCCTTGATTGCCCGGTCGCCGCTGTTGATCCGCTCCAGAATTGCCCGTTCGCGCAGTTTGCGATGCGTTTTCAATCCGCGCATGAAGTTGCGCGGCTCGGTCACCGGCCCGCCATGGCCGGGCAGCAGCAGCCGGTCGTCGCGTTCGATCAGCCGGTCGAGCGATGTCATGTAGTCCGCCATCGCGCCGTCCGGCGGCGCGACGATCGTGGTTGCCCACGCCATGACGTGGTCGGCCGAGAAAAGGATGCCGGTTCCCTCCAGCGCGAAGGCTGCATGATTGGCGGTATGGCCGGGCGTCAGCACCGTCCGGATCGCCCAGCCGTCCCCATCGATCACCATATCGTCCGGCAGCGCGATATCAGGAGCAAAGTCGGTGTCGGCGCTGGCATCGAGCGGACTGACCTCGCCGGTACGCCACGGCCGCGCCGGACGATGTCGGCCTTCCGCCAGAACGGCCGCACCGGTATGCTGCTTCAGCCGCGCCGCCAGCGGCGAATGGTCGCGATGCGTGTGGCTGACGAAGAGATGGCTGACCGGCCTGGTCCCGATCGCTTCGAGCAGTGTTCTAAGATGTGCCTCGTCATCCGGTCCGGGATCGATCACCGCCAGCGTCTCGCGTCCGACGATATAGCTGTTGGTTCCGTGAAAGGTGAACGGGCTTGGGTTCCTGGCGGTGATCCGAAGGACGTCGGGCGCAACGGCTACGCCTTGGCCGTAGGCAGGGTCGAAGCGTGTGTCGAATTTCAGCGCCATGCGAACGTCGCGACCTTTTTTGGGGCGAGGGCAAAACCGATTGCCGCATAGCACGGAAGCCAATATAGGAAAACGCAAGGCCGCGTTCGGCGGCAATCCGGAACGGGGAAGACCATGGCAATTGCAACGACGATGCGTCCGCTCATTTCTCTCGCTTTGCCCGAAAAGGGCGCGGCCCGCCTGGCGGGACAGCTTCTGCTGGCGTTCGCCGGAACGCTGCTGCTGGTCTTGTCGGCCAAGACCAAGGTCATGCTCGGTCCGGTCGATATCTCGATGCAGACGCTCGCCGTCTTCCTGATCGCTGCCTCCTTCGGCATGCGCCTCGGCGTAGCAACGCTGCTTCTCTACATGGCTGAGGGCGCGATGGGCTTTCCGGTCTTCCAGAGCACGCCGGAAAAAGGCATCGGCATCGCTTACATGCTCGGTTCGACCGGCGGTTATCTAGCCGGCTTCGTCGTCATGGCGGCGATCGTCGGCTGGGCTGCCGACCGTGGCTGGGATCGCCATCCTATCAAGCTCTTCAATGCCATGCTGGTGGCCGAGATCGTCATGATGGCAATGGGCTTTGCCTGGCTGGCGCTGTTGATCGGCCCGGAAAAATCCTGGCAGTTCGGGGTGGTGCCCTTTATCGTCGGTGATCTGATCAAGGTTGCGCTGGCCGCGAGCCTGGTGCCGGCTGTCTGGTCGCTGCTGAAGCGTTCGTGAAGCCGGTCGAGCGGAACTTAAGTCAAAGATGGACCTGCACGTTGCATCGCTGTGGCCATGTTATTGCCTGAACCCCCATGACTCGATGGTGACCAGTTCTGCGCGAAAACCTGCCGAATGGTTTTCGCCGTACTTGGTGTGACCGTGCAGGATCTTTGTCGCTGGCGGCAGGCTTGTGCGCGACGCCTTCCGTCACATTAGCTTCAAGTCGACGGACTAAGTACCAGAACCAACGGGCGATTCGTCACAAGCAGCGTAACCAAGCACTTCCGTATGGAAATAAATTGCTCGACATAGCATCTCAGCCAGCTGAAAAAGAAAGCGGCTCGGTGATTATTTAGGCACAGCTAAATTTCTGGGCAATGTGTAGGAAATTCTTAACCCAACCGCCTTGACTCTAGTGGCTTGGTTGTTTGCTGGTATCCACACACTGTCGTAACCGTTGAGCTGAGATCATGCCGCCGACCGCCGAAGGGAGACACGTGAGTAGCGCGGAAAAAACAACGAGCAAGGCAACAACCCCGTCGCCTGAGCCGACCGCCACGCCGGCAACGCGCTGGTATGCGGCCAGCGTCTTTCCCGGAAAGGAGCACGTTGCCGAGCGGCATCTCCGGATCCAGGGGTTCCAGCCCTTTGTGCCTCGCTGCGAGAAAACCGTGCGTCATGCCAGGCGGCTCGAAACACGAGTTGCGGCTTATTTCCCCGGTTACATGTTCATCGCGCTTGACGTCGCGTTGCAACGTTGGCGCTCGATTAATGGAACGTTCGGTGTGCGCTCCCTCGTCATGCAGGGGGACCGACCTTTGCCTGTCCCCTCCGGTCTGGTAGAGCGCTTCATTGCATTGACCGGCAGGCATGGCTTGCTCGATTTCAGCGGCGGCCTCGCAGCCGGCGCTTCGGTTCGGATCCTTTCCGGCCCTTTCGCCGAAATGATCGGTCGCCTTGACCGGCTCGATCCAGCCGGAAGAGCTCGGGTTCTGGTTGCCATCATGAATGGCGAGATACCTGTCGATCTGGATACCAGGGATCTCGTCGCCATCGCATAGCCGTAAGCATCAAGGTGCGGCGAGGCGATGCAAATTGTTGTAGGATCGGCTCTCGGGTTTTCACCCGGGAGTGCGGTAGCCGTTCTTCGGTGGGACTAGGCGCTGTGTGGCGAGATCGTCTCGTCGGCGCTGATTGAGGGTACGCTGTATGCGAATAACAATGATTGGTGCCGGCTATGTAGGGCTCGTCTCGGGCGCCTGCTTCGCCGACTTTGGCCATCAGGTCTGCTGCGTCGACCGGGATGCGGAAAAGCTTGCCATGCTCAAACTCGGCAAGATACCGATCTACGAGCCAGGGCTTGACGACCTCGTCACCACCAACACTGCGCAAGGCCGCTTGCGTTTCGACGACAATCTGGCGGATGCTGTTTCTCAATCGGATGTCGTCTTCATTGCCGTGGGCACGCCATCACGGCGTGGCGATGGCCATG
Source organism: Mesorhizobium sp. M1169 (assembly GCF_040318345.1). NCBI lineage: Bacteria > Pseudomonadati > Pseudomonadota > Alphaproteobacteria > Hyphomicrobiales > Phyllobacteriaceae > Mesorhizobium > Mesorhizobium sp. M1169. Next base: position 64,307 of record NZ_JAMYME010000024.1, read on the forward strand.
CCGACCTGTCCTTCGTCTATGACGCGGCCGCCGAAGTTGGTCGCGCGCTCAAGGGGTTTACGGTCGTGGTGACGAAATCGACCGTTCCCGTGGGGACCGGCGATGAGGTGGAACGCATCATCCGCGAGCAAAATCCCACCGCCGATTTTGCGGTGGTCTCCAATCCGGAATTTCTTCGCGAAGGATCGGCGATCGAGGACTTCAAGCGGCCCGACCGCATCATTGTCGGGACCGATGCCGAAAGGGCAAAAGCGGTCATGGGCGAGATCTACCGGCCGCTCTCGCTGAATGTCGCGCCGATATTCTACACGAGCCGGCGTACGGCTGAGCTTACGAAATACGCCGGCAACGCGTTTCTGGCCATGAAGATCACCTTCATCAACGAAATTGCCGATCTCTGCGAGCGGTTGGGTGCCGATGTGCAGGACGTCGCGCGCGGCATCGGCATGGACAATCGCATCGGCGCAAAGTTTCTTCACGCGGGGCCGGGTTATGGCGGTTCCTGTTTCCCGAAAGATACGCTGGCACTGGTCAAGACCGCGCAGGACGCGGCAAGCCCCGTGCGCCTGATTGAAACGACGGTCTCGATAAACGACCAGCGCAAACGGGCGATGGCGCGCAAGGTGGTCGAGGCCTGCGGCGGCTCTGTGCGCGGCAAGACGATCGGTATCCTCGGCCTTACGTTCAAGCCGAACACCGACGACATGCGCGATGCCCCCTCATTGGCCATCATTCAGGCACTCCAGGACGCGGGCGCTTCTATCAAGGCCTATGATCCGGTCGGCATGGAGCAGGCGCGCAAGATGATCGAGGGCATTGAATTCGGGGAAAGCGCCTACGCGGTGGCCGACGGCGCGCACGCGATCGTCATCGTCACCGAGTGGAATGCGTTCCGGTCGCTGGATCTGAAACGGCTTCGTGTCCTTATGGCGACGCCAGTAATGGTTGACCTTCGCAACGTCTATCGTGGCGAAGAAGTTATGAAGCACGGCATTGCATATTCCAGTGTTGGCCGAGGCGACACGAGGTCTATGTTCGATTCTGCCATGTTGTCATCAAATCGGATCTAATTTGTTTGGTTCACTTGGTGTGGACCTGTTTACAGGATATTGTCCGGAAGAAGCACAAGCGATCTTTCGGCCGCACATTAAGAGTTGTTGTGTTGCAAAGGAAGGTAGCTGGAAGAGTGCTGTATGACATTGTGAAAGCTTTGCCAAATCGAATGGTCTCGGAAGGCGGTTCATTACTGCTTATTAGATTCTTTAACATCGGAGCCGGATTTTTAACAGTAACTGTTCTAGCGCGATACCTAGGTCCCGCTGATTATGGCATATATGCATTCGTAATCGCGATTTGTGGCGCATTGAGCTTAGGTCTCCATCTAGGATTGCCGACATTGATTGTCCGAGAGATTGCTGCCAATTACGCACGCGGAGAAATGAGAACAGCGTCTGCGATCGAGCGTTTTTCACTCAGGTTGATTTTGTCGACGTCATCAGTTTTTGCTATAGGGGGGGCCGTCATTATGTGCTCGCCAGAAGCTATATCGAGGACAGGCGGCCTTGAACCTGTGATCGGCATGGCAGCAGCCATTTCCGTTGCAATGGCATTGCAGCAGCGTGCGTTGGCCATTCTAAGTGGGCGCGGCCTGCTTGTGAAGGCTCAATTTTCCGACGGCATTATTAAGCCAATGCTTCTTCTGTTCTCCGCTTCGATTCTTTTTATTGCCTCTTCCAGAAGCGTCGAGATGGCACTTATCGCGTTTTTTCTTGGTTGCATCGGATCGCTTCTATTAAGTAGGTATTTTATTAGTCAAACGCAGCCAAAACCTTGCGGTTTTGAAGTTCGCCGGGGGCAGATTGGAACATGGCTGCGTCAGCTTCCGCCTTTTGCCTTGATCGGCGTCTTGGGGATCGTGCAATCGGCCGCTGATGTAGTGATCCTTTCTGCTTTCGTGCCGATCGCAGACGTTGGAAAATACAAAGTAGCCGCTCTTATTGGAGCTATTCCCGCCAATCTCCATTCCATCGTAGTCAGCATGCTGATGCCTCGTGCAGCAGCTGCCTGGGCGCGCAATGACAAGGCAATTTTGTCCACCCTTGCCATCCACGCATCCCGTTCATCATTTGTTGCGGCCGCTGCTTACTCAATCTTTATAGTAATATTTGGTCACAGCCTAATCGAGGTACTGTTTGGGGTGGCGTATTCTGGAATATATACTGTTACATGCGTCCTTCTGCTACCATGCTTGACAATTAGTTTTGTGGGGTCGTCGTCTACGATTCTTAACATGTGCGGAGAGTCTCATCTGAATTCGCTAATAGCCGCGGGTAGTTTAGCTTTTGGGCTTTTATGCATGGGTGTATTTAGTATGTTGTTCGGAGCCGTTGGAACCGCCGTCGCTGCAAGCTTGACGGCACTTTCCATCAGTAGTTTCTCTTGGTTGGCTGTTCGAAGACGCATTGGAATTCGTTGCGATATACTAGCATCTCGGCACATGACGCGATAATTATTATTAGTGTGGAACTCTAGACCGGAGCAATTATGTCAGAGAAGAAGTTCTTTCCTGTTTCCCGGCCGTCCTTGCGCGGTAACGAGCTTAAATATGTAACGGACGCTGTGAAATCGGGATGGATCTCATCCTTGGGCGCTTACGTGACTCGTCTCGAGACTGAATTTGCCAACTACTGTGGTGTTCGTCACGCGGTGTCGGTCAGTAACGGTACCGTAGCGCTGCATTTAGCCCTTATAAGTGCCGGAGTAGGCCCTGGGGATGAAGTTATCGTCCCGGACCTTAGCTTCATAGCAACAGCAAATGCCGTCCTGATGGCCGGTGCCAAGCCCGTATTCTGCGACGTTGATCCGATCACACTCTGTATGGATCCGGAATCTGCGGCGGAAAGAATCACGGGACGGACACGTGCAATTATCCCTGTTCATCTTTATGGGCATCCCGCGGCTATGATCGATCTCATGAATTTAGCAGAGCGGCATGGACTTTTCGTGATCGAGGATGCCGCAGAGGCGCATGGGGCCACTCTTGACGGTCAGCGCGTCGGTGGTCTCGGGCATGGAGCGACCTTTAGCTTTTATGCGAATAAGAATATGACCACTGGTGAGGGCGGAATGATCGTGACAAACAGTGATGCCTTTGCGTCGCGCTGTCGCCACCTACGAGACCATGCAATGTCCAGTGAACGACGTTACTGGCATGATATGCTGGGGTACAATTATCGCATGACGAATCTTCAGGCTGCGATCGGATGCGCGCAGTTTGAGCAGCTTGAAAGCTTTCTCAAGCGCCGCCGTATGCTTTTCTCTGGTTATCAAAGCCGCCTATTTGGAGTAAACGGGATTCAATTGAATCGGACTCTGCCAAACGCTACCAACGCCTACTGGATGGTCTGTCTAGAGGTAGAGGGGATGAATCGTGAAGCGCGGGATGACCTAATCGTGCGGCTGCGGCGAGACGGGGTCGATACTCGACCGTATTTCTTTCCGATGTCAGATATGCCTTATTTGGATGACGCCGATACACCCGTTTCTCATGCTGCGTCCGCCCGCGGAATCAATTTGCCAACTTCTGCGGATTATACTTCGAGCGATCTCGATGAGATTTGCTCCGTGCTGATCGACCATTTCCAGCGCGGCTGGTGACCTAATGTCTCAGCAGCTTTTTTCGTTATTGTTCTGCTTTGTCGAGGCGTTGATTTCGAACATTCCCGGAGCGGTTGGCCGATCGTTGAGGAATCGTTATTACCGCCTCCGACTCGCTGAGATGGGTTCTGGCGTAGTAATTGATTGTGGGGTTCGCATCGTAAACCCGGGTTGGGTAAAAATCGGCGCAAACACTTGGATCGATAATTATGTCGTTATACTGGCGGGCAAGCCGAACCCCAATCGGGGAGCGTTCTTCCGCAAAGCTGAGCTTGACGGGGTAAGGGAGGGCGAGGTCAGGATCGGTGACAATTGTCATATTTCACCATTTGTCGTCTTGCAGGGGCACGGTGGGCTCACTATCGGCTCAGATAGCAGTGTAGCGAGTGGGAGCAAAATTTACTCTCTCTCGCATCACTACCGTAATTTGGCAGATCCCACAGACCGGAAGATTTACAAGTTTTCTTCTATGGCTCCGATCGACGAACAGTCTTTAATTTCAGCTTCGGTGCGTGTCGGCCGCAACACAGCAATAGGTCTGAATTCAGTGCTTCTTCCAGGAACCGAAATTGGGGAAGGTGCTTGGATATCTTCGGGTTCAGTCGTTATGGGGAGAGTAGAAAAAAATACAGTTTATGGCGCACCCGTAAAAAGTATATTGCGTGAAATCGATCGAAGTGGCGCGACGGGTAACAATATCCTATGAGAGAGTGTAAGGTCTTATTCGTAACGCCGGGTTGCTTTGATAAGGGGGGGATAAGCAGGTATTCCCGCTATCAGATAAGGGCTTTGCGCAATATCTTAGGAGAGGAGAATGTGCGGGTTTATTCGCTGACAGGGCCTGATGGAACGGGTTTTGAAGATCCTGTCGGTACATACTGGAACGGCTCGAATGGAACCGCCACCGCGTCGGATCGCTTTTCCATGGCGTTACGGCTAACCCGTGATGCACTTCTTTGGCGCCCCCAGTTGATTCACTCCGCGCACGTCAATTTCTCCCCCCTGATTAGCCAGCTTGGAAAAGTTTCAGGAGCCAAAACGCTGCTTAATGTCTACGGTCTCGAACTATGGAGCGGGCTTTCTGATAAGAGATTACGAGCGATGCGGGAGCATGATCTGATCATTGCTGATTGTCATGCTACCGCAGATTACGTGATTTCGCATCGAATGCATTCAAAAGAACCCAAAGTGATTTGGGATTGCGTAGATCTGGAGCGCTTCCAGCCGGGTCCGCGTGATCCGATTCTCGTTGAGCGTTATGGGTTGCCAAACCCTAAGTTTCACCGGATCGTCATGAGCTTGGGCCGGCTTGCAAAGGGGGCGGCGCACAAAGGATTTGATCGTCTAATCGAAAGTTTCGCCGCTGTGCGTGCCCAAGTGCCAGAAGCGCGGCTGGTCATAGCTGGAAAGGGGGATGATCGCCCGCGCCTTGAACAACTCGCGCGTGAAATCGGAATAGCGGAATTGGTATCCTTCATTGGTCCAGTTGACGAAGCGCATTTGCCTGGAATTTATCGCTATGCAGATGTTTTCAGTTTGGTTAGTGACTTTGGACAGGGCCGAGGAGAAGGCATCCCTCTGAGTCCGTTGGAAGCCATGGCCTGTGGTGTTCCGATTGTCGTTGGTGATGAGGACGGGTCAAAGGAAGCGATCGATGGCCATCGTAATGGCAGAGTTGTTTCTCCGAGAAGCCCTGCACAGCTTGTAGCCGCCATTGTGGATTTGCTGAAAGCAGACGAGGTTCACTTTAAGCGTGAAACCCGCGCAGTCGCGGAAGAGAGGTTTGATTATCAGGCATTCCGAGCTAAGCACCAGACCATTTATTCCAGCATGCTGGAGGGCTGAAACCATTTCCGCTTCTCTCGCACAGATGGCTGCCGGCGCATCAGACTCGGACAAGAGAACGCCAGTGCAAAAGATCCGGTTGAACGGAAGCCTACGCTGTATCAAGCGTAGTGTTTCGATGGGCGCAGTCCTTTCTGGATCTATTCTAATATATTTTTTGCTTGTTTCGCAATTATGTCGAAATGGCTGTACAGATTACACACTTACGGCTCTTCTATTGCCAGGGCATTTAGCCGTTATTGCCGGATTCGCTTTAATAGTGTGGCGCGTGGTTCGATATAATCCTGATCTGATGTTCTCGCCAGCAATCGGATTTATGGTCTGTTGCGCAGTTTTTTTTGGTTTTGGAAATCTCTCTACAATATTGTCTGACGACAGTACGCAGTATTTTATGGCGCTTGGGCTCTACCACCCAGGAGAAGCTGGTCAGTTGCGGGCCGACGTCCTTACTTTCTTTGGCGCGACCGTGCTTCTTACGGCTTTGAACTTCGGATTTTCTCTTCGATATGGCGAGTTCCCTAAGGGGCGGGCTGCGTCAGCTCTTCCTGCCCGCGTAATCTCTCTCACGTTTGTTCTCGGCGGGCTCGCACTGAAATACGGAGTGCTCATCCCTGCGCGGTGGGGGTATGTGCAATGGGTTGTGCCTGGTATGTTGAGTAATCTGGCCCAGGTGCCGGACCTTGGCTTTTTTCTGATGGCGTTCATGGCCGCTCGCGGTGATCGAACCATGAGGTGGATGTTTCCTTTTCTCTGGGTTCCATATCTTGGGCTTTGCCTATTAGAGTTCTCGAAAACGACCGTCATGTTCGCTGTGCTGATGCCAGCGCTAGGAACGTTCCTAGGCAAGCGCAGCTTCAAGTCCCTGGCGATATGGCTAGTATTTGCTGGGGTCTTGTTCTCCGCCACTCAGAATGTGAATCTCTCATCCCGAAAGGCCGTTTACAGCTATAGCGGCATTGAGGATCAAGCCCCCCTTGAGCAGCGAGTTCGTATCTTTTTTCAAAGCATCAGCGAAGCAGGTCATGATCAAGCTACCCTAGTCGATCTTATGTCGCTTCCAGATCAGCTTTGGTGGGTTAGGTTGAATTATGCTGGACCGCAAATTAGGGCAATGGAGCTATACGATGCAGGCATGGGCACAGATTGGCTCGTTTCGCCTTTAGCGTATTTGATTCCGCGGGTTCTGTGGCCTGATAAGCCCGAGCTCGTTAGCCCGGGTCAGATATTTAACCGAACTGTGTCAAGGAATGATGATACGATTGGGCGCGTAGCCATTACCATTTTTGGGGAAGGATACTGGTTGATGGGCTGGGCGGGCGTCGCGCTGATCTCCGCATGCACGGGGCTCATTCTAGGGGTGCTAACCAGACAGTCGTATTTCTACATGGAAAGCAAGAATTTCATATATCTTCCTCTGGTTTTGGTCGCATACAAGATGGCAGTAATGGACGTACTTGGGTTCTTTCAGACCAATATTTTAGGTAGCCTGTCGATATATATTGGCTTTAGGGTGACTGTCGCGACATTATTATTTATGCTAAAGGGCGCACGGTGATCGCTCGCCTTGAAAAGTCTAGCGCTCTTTCGTTCGCGCCTTGCAGGGGTGATAGGCCGATCATTAGGAAGGGGAGTCAACTTCATATACTTCACGTCACGCCATGCTATTACCCCGCCACGTTCTGGGGTGGTCCAATCTTCTCTACTCTGGCAATTTGCGACGCTATGTCCAAGACTCCCGGGATGAAAGTTGAAGTACTAACAACAGACGCTGCAGGGTTGAATGTATCGGACAGAGTCAGCGCAGTGTCGAGACCAGATTTTGGATACAGTGTTCATTATGCCCGGAGAGTGGCTGGCCATAGCATTTCGCTGGAAATTCTCCTTCGTCTAATCCCGGCAATACGACGGTGCGATGTCGTGCATCTGACCGCGACTTATAGCTTTCCAACAATTCCAACCCTATTTCTTGCTAGGCTCTTCCGGAAGCCGGTCGTCTGGTCTCCGCGAGGAGCTATACAGGCGACCGAACAATGGGCCCAAAGTCCTAGAAAACGACTTAAGCGCCTGTTTCAAAGTGTTGCTCGGCGTATCTGTCCGCCAATCACGTTCATCCACACAACTGCCGAAGAGGAACGATCTGCGACTGCGAGTGCAATGCCCGGGCTACCAGTAGTGGTAATTCCGAACAGTGTCGATATTCCGCCGCAGCCGAACCGTGTTCAGGCGATTGATGGAGCTCTTCGTCTCATTTTTCTTAGTCGGCTGCATCCAAAGAAGGGGTTGGACCGGCTGATGTCGGCGATGGAGCAATTGCCGGAGCGAGTCAGCCTTGATATCTATGGGACCGGAGATCCAGTGTATGTTGCTCACTTGACAGAGAGGGCAGCCACTTTCGGTGGACGAGTAAGATTGCGGGGGCATGTAGACGGCGCCGCAAAGTTTGCCGCGTTTGCAGAGGCGGACTTGTTTGTCCTGCCCACATTTGCAGAGAATTTTGGTATCGCTATTGCCGAGGCTCTAGCCCACGGACTTCCCGTGCTTACGACAACTGCAACGCCTTGGAAGGAACTGGAAAGTAGGGGCTGCGGCCTTTGCATTGAGCCAGAAAATGGAGATATTGCGAAAGCGATAACTGAGCTATCGCAAAGAGATTTGCGTTCGATGGGACTGATCGGACGCAGATGGGTTGTTGAAGAATTCTCTCCGGCGGCTTCCGGCAAGGCTTTCGCAGCGCTTTATGAGACAATATGGGCGCACAACGCAGCTAGTGGCACCAATAACGACCGGCGTATTTCTTCAAAATGTTAACCGTCATTATTCTAACTCGCGACGAAGAACGACACATCGCAAGGGCAATTTCGTCTGTGATAGGGTTGGCAACGAAGATTTTTGTCGTTGACTCCGGGTCTACGGATCGCACAGTTTCGATCGCTAAAAGTCTAGGAGCAGAAGTCCGGGAGAATCAATGGCGAAATTACGCAACTCAATTTAATTGGGCCTTGGACCAGCTCCCACTGGGCACGGGCTGGGTAATGCGTCTAGATGCTGATGAGATCATTATGCCTGATCTCGCTCACGAGATTAAGGTGCGACTGAGGACTTTGGGTGCGGATATTGTTGGGGTGAACGTTGGACGTCGCATGACGTTTTTGGGGCAGCCCATCCGCTATGGCGGATTGTTCCCAATACGGGTCCTTCGCATCTTTCGTCATGGCGCTGGCCGCTGCGAAGATCGTTGGATGGACGAACATATCAAGGTCAAGGGAGAAGTTGAAGAATTTCATGGCGAAATACTTGATGATAATCGAAATTCATTAACCTGGTGGACTGACAAGCATAACTCGTACGCTAGCCGTGAGGTCGTTGACCTCCTAAACTTGGAGTATGGGTTCGCCGTTCATGACACTGTGGCAGGCCTTAATGGCGGTCAGGCGGGTATAAAGCGTTGGTTCAAGGAAAAAGTCTACGCCCGGCTGCCGGGAGGAGGGCGTGCTCTTCTGTATTTTCTTTACCGATATCTATTCCGATTTGGAGTTCTAGACGGTCGCTGCGGTCTGGCGTTTCATCTTTTGCAAGGCTTTTGGTACCGCTTCCTCGTCGATATGAAGCTATTGGAGGTTCGGCGATATATGGATCGGGAAAAAGTCGACGCTCCTACGGCAATCCGGGCGGTTCTCGATATAATCGTGTAATTGTAAGAATGTTGAAGTATCTAGGTCGACGTGCCGGGGCGTAGTTGTGGCTGAGTCAAATGTCATCGAAGTGGAAATGAGTCAGAACAAGGTGAAATTTTCTATCATTACAGCGGTGTTGAATCGCGAGGCTACTTTGGCCGAGGCGCTTGAAAGTCTAGCGGAGCAACGGTACGATGACTATGAGCATATTGTTCAAGACGGAGGTTCAACTGACGGCACGCTTCGGATTCTCAACAACTACGCTGGCCCAAAACAGCATCTGGTTAGTGAGTCGGACCATGGGATCTATGATGCGTTAAATCGGGCACTCGCACGCAGTACGGGGGACTTTATCGGGCTTCTTCACTCAGATGACCGCCTCGCACACCCGGATGTACTCTTGCGGGTCGCGCAGTGTTTTGAAAGCAGCGGCGCCGACGCCGTCTATGGTGATCTGGACTACGTGTCCGCGATGGACACGTCGCGGGTAATTCGCCGCTGGAGGTCTGGTGAATACCATCCTTCTCGTCTTCGACGGGGATGGATGCCGCCGCATCCTGCACTATTTCTCAAACGCCATGTGATCGAGAAGTGGGGAGGCTATGACACAACATATCGGATCGCAGCAGACTATGACAGCATACTACGGTATTTCGGAAAAGGTAATATTTCCGCCGTGTGGATACCAGAGGTTCTAGTAAAGATGCGAGTTGGTGGGGAGAGCAATCGCTCGCTTGAGCGCATCCTGCGAAAAAGCTATGAGGACTATCGTGCGCTAAGGCTAAATGGGATCGGTGGCATCCGCACCCTAGTTTCTAAGAATATTGGTAAACTCGGCCAGTTTTTCAGTAAAGGGTAAGGAATAGTCATGCCTAAACGCGCTCTTATTACTGGAATAACTGGGCAAGATGGGTCCTATCTTGCTGAATTGTTGTTAGAGAAAGGCTATGAGGTTCACGGTATCAAGCGCCGGGCTTCGATGCTTAACACTCAGCGAATCGATCACATTTATGAAGACCCTCATCGGCCGAGCCCTCGCCTCAAATTACACTATGGAGACCTAACCGATTCGTCTAATTTGACGCGGATATTGCGCGAGGTCGAGCCAAATGAAGTCTATAATCTGGGGGCGCAGAGTCATGTTGCTGTCAGCTTCGAAGCACCAGAATACACAGCCGATGTAGATGCCATTGGTACGCTTCGAATGCTGGAAGCTATCCGCTTCTTGGGTCTTGAGAAGAAGTGTCGATTTTATCAAGCGTCGACCTCCGAGCTCTACGGCCTTGTCCAGGAGAGTCCTCAGCGAGAAACCACCCCGTTTTATCCGCGCAGCCCCTATGCTGTGGCTAAACTGTATGCTTATTGGATCGCTGTAAACTACCGTGAGGCGTATGGGATGTACGCGTGCAACGGCATCCTATTTAACCACGAAAGTCCCCGTCGGGGTGAGACGTTTGTTACGCGAAAGGTCACGCGTGGACTTGCGAATATCGCCCATGGGCTGGAGTCTTGCCTCTGGATGGGAAATATCAACAGTTTGCGTGACTGGGGCCATGCCAAAGACTACGTCCGAATGCAGTGGATGATGCTTCAGCAGGAGACACCCGAGGATTTTGTCATTGCCACCGGAAGACAATACACCGTGCGCGAATTCATTACGTGGGCGGCCGCCGATATCGGCGTTGAGCTCTCTTTTAAAGGCGAAGGCGTTCACGAGACAGCGACTGTCGTTGCAGTCGACAACGAAAAGGCACCGGCGCTCCGTGTGGGCCAGGTAGTGGTTCAGATTGACCCGAAGTACTTCCGCCCGGCGGAAGTGGAAACCCTACTGGGAGATCCAACCAAAGCCCGCGAGAAGCTGGGCTGGATACCGCAGATTTCGGCGCGAGAAATGTGTAGCGAGATGATGACAGAAGATCTGAAAGCTGCACGCCGGCACGCGCTCCTTCGACTGCACGGGTTGGCAATGCCAGTGGGTACGGGGGGGTAAAAGAACAGGCCGGATAAATGTCAACGAAAAGCCTATTGACATTGATGGTGAGTTTATGGCGACCGCGAGGTGGAAGATGGCCAGAGTGCGTTGAACCTCGGTGTCTCTTCGCCTTGCGATATGGTAAGGTCGGCTCAAATGCCATGTCGCGATTTGTGCTGTCGGGCTAAGACGACTGAGCGTAGGTCAGCCTATGATGCGGGGACTTCGGGACAGCGTTCGTTCAGGTGACCATCTTGATGCTGCTGTCGAGTGTTGTTGGCGATCGCCAACTGGAGAAGCGAAAAGGTCATGAATAATTGGCTCAGCGGCCACGCTATTGAAGCGAACGCCCGCGGAACAGGCGCACGAGATTGCGGGGAGCATCGATGACTGTAATCACTCGGGGACCACTCCGCCCTTGGAGCGTACTTTGCCTCGGAAAACGATGAAGCGCCAGTTGTCCCATCCGTTCGGCCAAGGTCAGCGGGCTTGCCCACGCAATGCGGTTCGATTTGGCCCATTGGGCATCAGTTAGCACAAGTCATTCCATGCAAAGCTTGGATCATACACAAGCGGCAGCTGGAATCTGAGAATTGCAACAGGCGATAAGAACGGAACTGTTATGATTGGTGGCTTCAGTACGAGAGATGGAACTCTAGATTTCTATCTTCGAATACGGTCCTTAGCTACTTCCGACATGACGGTTCTTGACCTCGGCGCTGGCCGTGCAGCTTGGTTCGAAGATGGTCGCCAGGATTTTGTATCAAGCCTCCGTAAAATGAAGGGCTACGTTAGGAGCCTGATTGCGGCGGACGTTGATCCCGTGGTGATGAATAATCGGGCTTGCGACAGCGCAGTTCTTATCGAAGAAGGCCATATCCCGTTGCAACCTGACGCAGTTGATTTGATAATATGCGATTTTGTTTTAGAGCACGTCGATGATCCCAAGTCATTTATCGATGAAGTTGAGCGGGTTTTAAAGCCCGGCGGGTGGTTTTGCGCTCGGACTCCCCATAAATACTGCTATGTAGCATTGCTCTCTCGTCTGTTGCCCAACCGATTTGAGAGTGCCATGCTCTCACGAGCACAGCCAGGACGTAAGTCAGAGGACGTCTTTCCGAAACGCTATAAAATGAACCGTTTGAAAAACATAGCAGTTCTTTTCCCTGGATGGGATAACGAGAGCTTCATCTATCGTTCCGAGCCGTCCTATCATTGTGGACGACAGTACATGTATAACATTATGGACTTCATACATCGAATTATGCCAGCATTTTTCTCCGGGACACTGATGATCTTCGTTCAAAAGCCCTATCCAAGGCAGCGTTGTGATGATTTATGTGAAAGCTAGGTCGCGCTGTTAACAATTGACATATGAAGCGCCACTGACACGGTTAAGCGTTAGCTGATTCTAGCTATACGACGGAAGCCAAACACACTGCGTAATGAAACATGTTTTGACAACTCCGCGCGATTTTGTGTTTGAGGCTCCTGAGAATAAGGGCTCATTGTAGCAAAGAATGAACGACAATCCAATTCTTGGCGGCCCCACCTTCTCTTTACGAGATCGGCTGTTTCGGGCACTCTGGCGAATAGCGTGGTTCACGCTTGCGGCTTGGACACCCGCTCCCCTTCATTCTTGGCGGCTACAGCTGTTGCGAATTTTCGGGGCGAATGTACACCCGACGGCAAAGGTATATGGCTCAGCTCGAATCTGGGACCCTTCTAATCTTACGATGAGTGCGTACAGCAGCCTAGGGCCGGGGGTCGAATGCTATTGCGTTGGCCCCATTGTTTTAGAGATCAATGTGGTAGTGTCGCAGCGCGCGCACTTGTGCACAGGAACACATGACATCAATGGGCCGAACTTTAGCCTGATGGCACGCCCGATCAAGATTAAGAAAGATGCTTGGATATGCGCCGAAGCTTTCTTGGGTCCAGGCGTAACCATCGGTGAGGGGGCTGTCTTAGCTGCCCGCGCGGTCACTTTTCGGGACTTGGCGCCATGGACGGTCTATGTGGGAAATCCAGCCAAACCCGCTAAAACTCGTGCCCAGTTTTCCCGTGAATACAGGGATCAGTAAGTATGACTCGTGCGCCAGATACCCGAATTCGAAACGTCAATATTCCGGGGACAAATGTTGTTGTGCCGAGGCTAATTTTCGGAACTGCATCATTGTTTAATGCGGGGCCACGTAAGAAACGTCTTGCCTTGCTTTCCGCAGCCGTAGAGGCGGGATTGTCACACTTCGATACTGCTCCGTACTATGGTTTTGGTTGGGCTGAGCGGGATCTTGGCGCTCTTCGCGCTGCCGGGACGAAATTCACAGTGACAACGAAAGTGGGGATATACTCGCCTGGCGGTGAAGATAGTTGGCAGTCAACAGTGTTCCTGCGAAAAGCGGCTGGTCGAGCATTTCCGTCTATTTCGCGCCCCACGGTCGATTTTCAATTGAAACGCGCCATGGTGGCTCTGGAGGCTAGCCTATCTAGGTTGCGAACGGATCATATTGAAATCTATTTGCTGCACGAGCCTGACGTTGCCTGTGTCCGATCCGAAGAATGGCAGCGCTGGCTGGAATGCGAAGTGTCAAGAGGTCGAATTGGCAGCTTTGGTCTCGCGTCGACAGCCAGTAAACTTGTACCGTTCTTGGACAGCGCCGATCGCCTATCTCATTTGGTTCAGGTTCTAGACAGCTTAGATGGAGAGGAGGCCGACGTTCTTCTTAAATATGAGCGGCCGTTGCAAATAACATACGGATACGTTTCGTCGGCGTTGTCGATAAATCCAGCCCGTTCTGTTGATGAGATACTTCGCGGTGCGCTGCGGCGTAATACGACAGGAGCTATTATAGTTAGTACGAAAAAGAAGGAACGGATTAGGCAATACGCGGAGATATTGGAGAAAGTAATTTGATATTTGACTTAAAGGTGTCAGGGGAGAAGCTTGAGCGACAAGCAGATGTTCTTATTGTAGGAGCAGGTACTGCAGGGCTTATACTCGCCGTAACCCTAGCCGAAGCAGGCCTGCGTGTCGTCTGCTTAGAATCTGGCGCCGAGGAACAACGAGGCGAGACGCATCCCTTAAATGCAGTACATCAACTGGGCGAGCCCTATGCTGGAGCTGAATACGGCAGATTCCGTTGCTTAGGCGGCAGTTCGACGCGCTGGGGTGGAGCGCTTATTCCGTTTCAGCCCGTTGATCTTAATCCGAGCATTTGGCCCGTTCAATGGGATGATCTTAGCCCTTTTCTTACTAATATTGAAAGGCTTTTTGGATTTTCTAACAATTCCTATGAAGATGGCACTACGCCCATGGGAGAGGACCACGTCGCTCGATTAGCGAAATGGCCTCGGTTTTCGCGGCGGAACGTCTACACTCTTTTGCATCGTCGCGCGAGGGCAGCGAAAATGCTGGAGATAATTATCAATGCAACCGCAACGAGATTCGGGATCGATAGAGGGAGGCTTGCGGAGGTCGAGGCTCAGGCTTTGAATGGTGGCAAAGTTGTTGTTCGTCCCCTGCATACAGTTATAGCGGCCGGTGCGATCGAGAGCACTAGAATCCTACTTCTCATAGACCGTGTATCGAATGGCATGATCACTTCAATGAGCTCCAGCCTCGGATGTTACTTTCAGGACCACCTGTCTGCAAAGGTAGCAACGCTCAAAGTTTCGAACAGACCAAAGCTCAATAAATTGGTCGGGTTTCGCTTTGAACGTGGCGGAGTAATGCGAAATTTACGCTTTGAACTGTCTCCTCAATCCCAATTGCGTACTGTTGTGCCCGCGTGCTTCGCGCACATTGCTTTTTCTGGAGATTCTAGCGGATTTGAGGCACTCCGCGATCTCTTGCGGTCGATGCAGCGGCGTGAGCTTCCAAGTAGTATGGTTTTCGTGCACCTCCTGCGTGGGTTGCCATGGTTTCTGCGTGCGGTTTGGTGGCGCTTGGTCCATCAGCGCCTACTTTACCCTGACGAAAGTCGACTTGACATGCACATGGTGATCGACCAAGGAGCGCACCGGTCGAACCAAATAGCTTTGTCCGATCAGTTCAAAGACGTGTTTGGTCAGCCGCTCGCCTCTATTCACTGGTCTGTTGGTGAGCGGGAAGTAGCCGCGATGCAGCGAGCAACGGATGCCATTGAGGATAGTTGGCGTCGAAGTGAGATTGCGCATCTTGCGAAACTCGACCTGCGGGCATCAGAGGATGTCGCAATCGATATGAAATCAGGTGGCGGGATATATCATCCGACGGGCTCAACTCGCATGGCTTACAATCCCTCTGATGGCGTGGTTGATCGTGAGCTTCGGGTATTCGCCCTTCAAGATGTTTCTGTTTGCTCAACGTCCGTCTTGCCGACAGGTGGTGGTGCAAACCCTACGATGATGCTTTTGCTTCTGACTTTGCGTTGTGCCCAGCGGATCAAGGCTGAGCTGATGCCTGGGAGGTAACAATTTTCAGGCAGTGAACTCCGCTTGCCGATCAATGTCACAAAACCGCTGCCCACTTTGGAAACCGCCCTTCTCACGCCACGGCCCCAAGCTCAGGTTTGTTGATGTAGCCCCAGGGTGGCTGTTGGGTTGGCCGCTGATGATCCTGGTGAGGGACTTCGGCGAGGCGACTGACCTGCAGAACGGCCCGGCGTACCCAGACCACGATGACCTAAATCAGATGGGACCCTTCGCGACCCAGATGAACACCAGATTGGCGTTTCCCTCTGGCGGTGCAGCGTCAAATGTTATTACCAGGTTGGTCGAGTTTGCAGTTGTTTTATGCTTAGCCATTCCAGCAGCGCCGATCGGAGTAATCTTGAAGCTTTTCGGAGCAATGTTAAGGCCATGAGGAATTTGGAATGTTGTGCTGACGCCGTTTCCACTTTGGATACTTTTACCAGAGCTCATGCGTGGGGCATTTCCAATGCGAACGTTGCTCGTGAACACGTTGTCTGTCGAGCCATCGGAGGTCAGGCCTTTCACCTCAGGGCCTTGGAAGTCACACTGCTCAAAAGCTATGTGTCCGCTGCCTCCCTTTGTAAGGACCCAACCTTTGCAACTTTCCATAAAAACCCTCTTAAACTTCACGTCGGTGACAATCCTATTGGGAGCGGCTAACGCGAAGTTGTTCGTGCCCCGTCCTGATATGGAGAGCCCGTCAATCGTCAGGCCTTCGATAGATCCCTGAAGATTAACCAGAAACTGGTCTGCCACGGCCATTTTTTCGGCGAAACTGAGCGTGATGCTTTTTAGTAGCAGGTCACGTATTGGTGCGGCTACGCTGTCAACCTGAACCAGTTGGGTTCTGGATCCTAAATTGCTAGCGCTGACATGGTAAATCTCATAATGTTGGTCAGATCCAAGGTGTTTGTTCCAAGAAAAAATTGCTATGGACGTTTTATGCGCAGTATTGCCACCGATGTAGGTGAAACCGCTCAGAATGACCGAACCAAGAAATTGAAACACGATGGCCAGAGTGCCTGATCCTCGTAAGACATCCGGGTCAAGTTTGTGTACCGTAACATTAGAAATCAATGCCGCAGGATTTTTTCCGCTGTTTCGAGTTCCGATTAGAAGCTGCCCATCATAGGCTGTGGGATTTCCGGAAAGGTTGCGAAAGGTCAAGTTCTTAAGTTGGATGCCCTCATCGCAAACAATATACCCGTTTCGAGAAAACCCTTCTAGAACGACATCTGTAATATCAGAGCCGGTGAAACCGCTTTCGTAGATTAGGTGGTCCGCGTCTGAGTTGGCTAGGTGCCAGTTTTTGCCAAATATCTTTGTACTACCCCAAACAATTGAGCTTCGCACGGTATCGTGAATATATATGTTTTCAAGAAATGCCCGAAGAGGCGGAACCCTGTTACCGAGAGTCCCAAAGTAAATTCCCTGAGTATAAATTAGATCGTATTCATCTTTCGACCACCGCGTTGATCCGCTGCCCCAGTCTCGGTTTTTCTCGGTATTCCCGTCGTACTCAAAATCCCGAAATGTGCATTCCGTAATGCCGGACTTGGCAGTTAATCCACGCAGGCCGACAGCAGAAAATAGATCAGCTGCACCGTCTTTCAGCTTAAGAATGGACTTTCCGTACATGCCGGCACCAAAGAGAGTTTGACCTTCGCCCAGCTCAATATGCGTGTGGATATAGATCCCTTCAGGCAAATATATATAGCGGCCCCCACGATCGATCGCTGCCTGGATCGAAGGGGTGTCGTCCGCAAGGCCGTCGGCCTTTGCCCCAAACATTTGCGGTGTAACGACATCTCCAATGATCTCCCACCAGGCACCGTCCTGAGACTGTACCTTGCCCGCATGGTTGGGTTCACTCAAAACACGGCGGTAACATGCTGCACCGCCATCTCTGGCTGCTGCATAGCCGCCGACGTGCAGCACACTTCGCCATGTAGAGACATTGGCCATCGACAGTGCTAAACGGCTTTCATAGTCTGGGAGTGCGAGGTGGGTGTGCTTGCCGCAAGCCAAGCTTGAGAGACAGGCGAGGACTTTTCGTCGGTTGAAAACTGGGAGTCTCATGATGCGACATGCCTATACGCCGGCTCGGCCAGAGCAGCAACGCCACGCCCCGAATTATCATAAGCGGTCTTCAGCCCACGGCTCTGATCTCGGGAGCCCGGATGTAGGCGCATGGCAGGAGATCATCGATCTGGCTGTCAGGTGGCCATTGACGATCTTGGTGAGAACCTTGGCGAGATAGCCGAGCGGCTAGGCGACCGCCCGGCGGGTGGCCGCCATTCCGTGGTTGGTCATCGCAGGGATAGGCCAAGGGTTGGCCTGTCTTCGTTTTGCCGTGGCCGGGATCGAGCACTCGCCCGATCGTCTGGGTCGGCGAAGAGCTTGGAGACGACTTCGGCCAAGCAGCCGCTCATGCACCGGACGCAGTTGCCAGGCGGGCGCAGCCGACCCAGTCGGCGACCGTGGAACGATCGAGATTGATGCCTTGTCAGGCCTAGATTTGCGCCTGATCTGGCTTGAAGGGGCTCGGGATTCGTAGTTTGTGCGAAACGAATTCAACGCCGCAAACCCTAACGTATGATAACGTATAACTTGCAACTTGGTTGGAACCGCGACGCGTGTCGTCCAGAGCGCGGATTGGGGGGCATCAAGCTGAAAAACAGTGCTAGCCGGAAAAGTACATCAAAGTTGGCCACGTTAACGTCATCTCCGCTAAGCATGTCGCGATCGGTGGATGGATTGATCTGGGGCAGAATATATATATAGAAAGAGGTCAGTTGGACGGACATGGGTATGCAGGGAACGTCTTCAACAAAGCTAGCTAAATTGTTTCATACAGTGAGAACTCCATTGAATGCTCCCGTTCAGACGATCGGTATCCGCCAGCATTGGCTATTGCGGATTCGCTTTCAATTGCTCGGCGGCATCTTCGTGGCGATCCTTGTTCCCGCAATGATTCGGTCGACTATGGATTACAACGTCTTGTTGGAGTCAAATCTCCAGACCACCATGGCTGCGGCCGGGGTTGCCCATGTTCTGGGCTTTTTCGCCTATCGACGAATGGGAAACTTCCCAGGTTTCGCAGCGGCCTCTTACATTCTGCCGACGTTTGCGATGACTTATGGAGCTGCGCTGCTCACCATCTTCCTCTTGCGCTACGAATATAGTCGGTTCCAAGCGATTGGAAGTTTTTTGCTTTCCATTTCCTGGTACTTCGGTGTGAGCCTTTGGACTCGGCAACTTGAACCCTACCGGCTGGCAGTGGTTCCGGGTGGCGGGGTAGAGAAGATCCTGACCATTAGTGGCGTGACTTGGAGTCGGTTGACTTCTGCCAACGACAGCCTTGATGGGCTGAGCGGGGTTGTGGCGGATTTGCGGGCTGACCTTCCGGGGGAATGGGAGCGTTATATCGCCGACAGCGCCCTATCCGGGGTGCCAGTCTACCACATCAGGCACATCAGCGAGTCGCTAACCGGTAGGGTCGAGATCGAGCATCTGGCCGAAAACACGCTGGGTTCGCTCAATCCCAATCACGCCTATATCAAGCTGAAGCAGTTGATCGACTGGATCGCTGCATTGTTGTTGCTCATACTTCTAGCTCCTATTCTTCTTGTTGTCGCACTCGCCATACGGCTGGACTCTTCCGGCCCCGCACTGTTTCGGCAGGAACGCATCGGGTTTCATGGCAAGATTTTTTGGGTTTACAAATTTAGAACGATGTCGATGGACGATAGCTTGGATGTAGACGATCGTGACAAGGCGATGACTAAGGTGAAGGACTTTCGAATAACACGCGTTGGAAAAGTCCTTAGAAAATCGCGTATCGATGAATTGCCGCAGGCGCTGAACATACTTCGGGGCGAGATGAGCTGGATCGGCCCACGTCCCGAGGCGCTGGCTCTTTCGCGCTGGTATGAGAGTGAACTACCATTCTATCGATATCGCCATATTGTCCGGCCCGGGATAACTGGATGGGCCCAAGTAAATCAAGGTCATGTCGCAGACATTAGCGACGTGCTGGAAAAATTGCATTACGATTTTTACTATATCAAAAACTTTTCTCCATGGCTGGACCTGGTCATCGTGCTGAGAACGATCCAGACGATGTTGACGGGGTTCGGCGCGCGCTAGGATGTGCGGTGAACATGCGTTATTTCTCCTGCTGCTGGCCAACCCATAACTGTCTGAAGACGATCCAAATCCATTCGATGACGCAAGGCGCCGGCCATGAAACGGTCCTTCCCATCACAAGACCAATCTAACTGATGAACGCGCCGCAAATCCTGGAGGCAGGCAACCGTCTTCCGGCAACATCTCGATCGAGCCCCGAGCATCTCGGCGTTAAACAGCGGAGCAGCGATATCCATCTGAGGACTTCATTGGTCCGGTTTGGGTGTGAGCTGAAGGCTGAAGGGGCCGATCGGCACCGCGACCGGAGCCTGCAAACGGCCAAGCTTTCCTGCCGTCACTCCACTCTGGCGCAGGTACAGCTCAACCTTGAGGGCCAGCGTCGGCAATATGAGCTTGTCGACGTCGCGCGGTGCTGGGGATTCCGCAAAGTAGAGGTGATCGAGGAGGATCTGGGACGAACCGCAAGCGTGGCTGTCGATCGTCCCGGTTTCGAACGCCTTGTCGACGATCGGTGTACCGGCCATGGTGGGCGCTGTGCTTTGCCTGGAGGCGTCCCGCCTTTCACGCAACGGGCCGGACTGGCATCGGCTGCTCGAGTTGTGCGGCGAGGTCGATGCACGCGTGTCCGATCTGGGACGCAGTTACGATCCGGGATTGCTGAACGATCGCCTGCCGGCGCGGTATGAAGGGCAGCATCAGCGAGTTCGAGCTCGGCGTGCTGCGTGGCCGCATGTACGAGGCCGCCCGCCAAGGCCAGCACGGGGAACTGCGCATCTCCGTGTCCTTCGGCTATGTCTGGCACCGCGATTATGGCGTCGGATTCGACCCCGAAATGCGACTGCAGGAGACCACCCGCGCTCGAGCCAGCGACCAGCGGCGCGCTCCGCCCTTGGCGCACGGCGCTGGGTTGGCCCGTCGGCAGGCTGTTGATCGTGCGCTCGAGATCGAACAGGCGCATCGATGCGCTTCAGCTTCACGGCTTCAACCGCTAGCGGATAGACCCGGTTGGGCTTCTCGCCGTCCGCCCTCGTTCGCAGCCGCTTCGACATCGGCCTGCTCGAACACTTTGTGCCGGCTGCGGGCCAAGCAGCTGGCTTCAAGAACCTGCGGAGCAGCATTTACAAACTTCGGTCAATTCGCGCCATGGCAACGCAAGTTGCATCGACGTCGGGTCAGAGATCCCTATTGTGGCCTTTGGTACCCGACTTGATTGGCCGTCTGCGGCCGGGCGCCGCGGCGCGATAGTCGTAATTAAATTCTGGCAAGTAGATCCCGCGTCAATAGACGGCCTCTGGCAAGAGACCGGTTACGGGCCCTTGCGTCGCTGCGGCAATCTGTTGAGGATGGTTGATCGCCGCCTGAGCCATGGGCATTCGTTGGGTGAAATCTCTTGAAATCGGCCTCCAGCTAAGCGGGAGTGGGACCTTTGTCGATCGGGAAAGTACCAATACTTGCATTGATAGCGCTGGCCTTCGTGGGCGCTTTTCTTCTTATCATCGTCAACAAGGGAACGAATAGATTCGCGCCGGTGCCTAAGCCGGTGGCGGCCCTTACACCTTTCGATGGCAAGCTTGCCATCGAATCGGTCGACGATCTGCGCGTCGCCGGCCGCAAGATTGTGTTGTGCGGCGCTGCATTCACCAAACCCCAATCCATGCGCGTCTTGGCGACCGCGGCGATGCGTCGGGATTATCAAGGGCTCGCCTTGAGATGCAAACCCGTGGGCGTGGGGACACCGTGCGACGGCAATGTCGCGCCGAACTTCCGTGACGCCGCCGTGGTTCAGTGCCTCACCTCCGACGGCACGGATCTGGCTGCGAAACTGATCGAGGCCGGCATCCTGTGCGGGCTCCCCGCGCAGGCGGGTTCGGCCTACAAGTCGTGCGCGCCAGGCTCGTAGCCCCTCCGGAGCCTTCACATAACCGTCGAAACGAGGTGACGAAAGTGCCACAAGGAACGCCAGATCGGCTCGCTTTGGGGACCGACTCTATTGCGATAGATCCCAACGGTCAGTAGTGTGTTTTATCAACCACACCGAAACCAAAAATTATCTCGCATATGCGAAATGGGTTGGAATTGGCGCAGAAAGCTGTTACGCGCTTTTTAGTACCTTGGCGGTTGGGTGGGCCTCAGGTAACGTGAGACAGAAGGATTGATGCGGATGAATCTAGTTTTGAAAAGTGCGTTGGCCGGAGTTGTTGTGTTGGCCGGCTTCGCCCCGGTGTCGTCTTTCGCGCAGGATGGGTCGTGCACCTGTGCAACCGCCTATAACGGCGTTAATCCGATTGGATCGCTCGGCAGCGTCAATGGCGACGTGATGATCTCGCAGGTGGCTGGCTATGGCCCGGCGAAAGCCGGCGGTGCGCTTGATTTCGGCAGCCGTGTCGTGGTTGGCTCCAAGGGCTCGGCTTCGGTTCAGGTTGGTGGCTGCAATGTGAGCGTCCCGGCGAATTCGACGCTCGATATCTCGCGTGTCGAGAATAAGATCTGCCTCAATGTCTTGGGTTCTGAGAAGACCGCCCAGACGGGCAATACCAACAGCACCAACTACACGCCGGCCCTTATTTTTGGCGGCATGGCTCTTGGGGCTGGTGTTCTGGCTGCAACGGCGGACAAAGATCACGGCCACGCCGTTAGCGACTAAGTTTGACCGCGTAGTAAATAACGCAACGGCAGCAGAGGCGTGTGGCGCTTCTGCTGTGTTTGTTGTTGGCGACAGAGCGAGCTTGGCGTGAATGCTTGTGTCGCGACTGCCGGATCGCCTAAGCCAAGGCGACACGCAGATGTCTGGCGAACATGCCGGGATGAAGGGCGAAGTGCCGGTCTACCCAGGCAAAATGGTCGAATCGCAATTTTTTGCTGCTGCGTGTTGGTGCAAGTTTCGGATACTGCAAACGCGACGATCAGATCAATCCTGCGGAGGGCGGCATGTGTCTAGCGCTGGAAACATCAGGCGCAGCGTTTGCCGCCGGTGCGGTGCTGATCGTCGGCCTGCATGATGATGACGACTCTCTCCGCCGGTAGCCGGAACCTGGCGTCCATCGTATCGTATGAACTTGACAAATGCGTCATTCGCTGTCTTGCGAGTGACGCATTTATACTTTTTGGGGATTACGCCGCCACGTTGCTTCGCTGCAGTCACAAAAGCCCATGATCGATCTACATTCTCATATCTTGCCCGGCCTCGACGACGGCTCGCCCAGCCTTGCCGAATCGCTCGAAATGGCTCGGCTGGCGGTGGCCGACGGAACGACCCACATGGCGTGCACGCCACACGTGATACCGGGCGTTTACGAGAACGGAACATCGAACATCGTTCGGGCTGTTCAAGAGTTGCACCAGGCGCTGCGTAGCGCCGCCATACCACTTGCTCTCTACATCGGCGCCGATGTTCACATAGCGCCGGATCTTCCGGACCAGTTGGCGGCGGGCAGCGTACCTACCTTGAACAGGTCCCGCTATTTTCTGTTCGAACCGCCGCATCATGTCTTACCTCCACGAATGGAGGATCTTGCTCTACGCCTCATAAACACCGGTTTCATTCCGATTCTTACTCATCCTGAGCGTTTGACCTGGATCAAAACGAATTACGACGTTATCGAGAGGTTGAATGCGGTCGGCTGCCTTATCCAGCTTACCGCAGACTCGATTATTGGTGCTTTTGGACGCACGGCGCTTTATTATTCGGAAAAGCTGATTGACGAGGGTAGGGTGGATATCATCGCATCGGACACTCATAGCGCAACGCGCCGCCGTCCTGGGCTTTCTAAGGCGGTTGCTGCTGCTGCCAAGCGATGTGGGGAAGACGAGGCCCGCAACATGGTGTTGAAACGTCCAGGGGAAATATTGGCGAACCGGCCCATTGAGCCGATCGGAAAAGCACGTCCGAGAAACCCAGCCGCCGGTAATGCCGGCCGTTTTGGAGGATTGGGCCGCCTATTCAAGGGCGGGATAGCGTGATGGGTATTTTTCATTTGGCAAAACACCACATAGGCACGGCACTCGTCTTGCTAGCTTCGCTTGCAATGTCGGCATGCACGAGCACCTCGTCGACGACACCGACTTCCTCGAGTGCGGTCGATGCGCTGCAATTGACGTCGTCATCGACGCCACTTTCGGGCGGCGGCGCGCTGAAGGTGGTGAAGGACCTGCCTCCGCCGCAAAACACTCAGAACGGCAGCGAGCAGCCTTTGTCTCCGAACGATGTACTCGAAGTGAATGTATTCCAGGTGGACAACTTGAGCAGAACGGTTCAAGTCGACTCCAGCGGCCAGATATCGCTTCCGCTTATCGGAACCATTACGGCGGCAGGAAAAACCGTCCGTCAGCTGGAGCAAGAGATTGAGACGTCCTACGGTGCCAACTACCTACAGTCGCCTGATGTGACGATCTTCGTCAAGGAGTCGATTGGGCAACGCATAACCGTCGATGGTGAAGTCAACCGGGCCGGCATCTTTCCGGTGACGAGTAATTCCTCGCTTCTGGATGCGATCGCTCTGGCAGGAAATTTCAGCCCAGTTGGGGATGCGAGCAAGGTGTTCGTTTACCGCAATATCGGCCAGAATACGCTGGTGGCAAATTACAACGTCGAGGCAATTCGTGCTGGCAAGGCCCGTAATCCGCGGATCTACGGCGGTGACAAGGTTGTCGTTTTTGCCTCAAAAACGAAGATTGCGGTGAACAATCTCAAGGACGCGCTAGGCATTGCCTCCAGTGCCGCGCGAATTGCCGTCATCCCGGGAATATAGTCTGCAGCCGGTCAGTCGAATAGGATCACTTCGCACCATGCTCGATCGCAACAGGCAGCATCAAATTGCAGGTCCAGGAAATGTCCAGGCCTTGTCCGCCGACCTTTATTACGACGGCGCACAAAGCTATAGCCCGTATGGCCGCGATTACTCCGAGCAGGAAGAGAGCTTCAATCCGCTAAAGCTGCTCTTCTACGTTGTCCAGTACCGCTGGCTTATCACCATGATGGCGGCTGCAGGACTCATCGCCGGCGTCATCATTACTATGATGCAGACACCAAGATACCAGGCGACAACGCAATTGGAAGTGCTAGTTCCTTCGGCCAAGGTCTTCCAGGATATCGAGGTAGTGTCTGAGAATGCGGACGTGCGGGCATTCCTCACCGCCCGTGAAAAGCTCAAAAGCCGCGCATTGGCGCAGCGTGTTGTGTTCCAATTAGGGCTGACTGAAAAGCCGGATTTCCTCTTTCCCACGCCGAGCTTTTCTCTCGGCAACGTCTTCTATCGTGCGTTCGGAATTTCGAAATCGCCTTCCATTCAAGAGAAAACTCCAGAGCAGCGTGAAGCAATTGCTATCGAGCGCATTCTAGATGATCTCACTGTCAATTTGGTCCCCAATACCAGCTTGCTATCGATCACCTTTGTAGATCAGAAGCCGAAATATGCAAGCGATGTAGCCAATCAGGTTGCGCAAAGCTTTATTGATCAACGCCTCGACCAAACAAGCGAGACGTCAGACCTGGCACGGCAATTCATCCAGGAACAGGTTGCGCAGGTAAAGCAAAAGCTCCAGAAATCCGAAGAAGAACTGGTTGCGTATGCGAAGGATGCTGGCATCACGATAACTGGTGACGACAAGTCGCTGATAGGGTCTAACATCGAGGCGCTGAACACCGCCCTTGCGACGGCGATCCAGGATCGTCTGGATGCCGGACGGGTGGTGGACCAGATAGATAAAGGCCGCGGCTCGAGTTTGTCCCCCGTCCTGGAAAGTGAAGGTCTGCAGAAACTCAGTGAGAAGCTGGCGGACTTGACCAGCCAGTACCAGCAGAAGCTGGGCATTCTCAAGCCCGGTTTTCCCGAAATGCAGCAGCTTCAATCGCAGATCAAGGAGTTGCAGCGTCTCTATAACAATGGTGTGCTTGCAATAACGGATTCACTGCGGCTGAAATACCAGGAGGCGCAGAACAAAGAGGCCGATCTTAGGTCCAAGTTGGCCGAGATGGAAAAGCAGCAGGTTACCTTCAATGACAAGAACATAAAATACACAATCCTAAAGCGCGAGGTCGATTCAAACCGGTCGCAATATGACAACTTTATAGCTAAGCTGAACGAGGTTGGCGTCAGCTCCGAGCTCAAGACGCAAAGCGCGGCAATCACCGATTTTGCCACTCAGCCGGAACGCCCATATTCGCCGCGTTTGAGCATCAATCTCGCGATTGCACTGGCCCTTTTCCTCGCTTTCAGTGCATCGATCATCTATATCATCGAGTTGTTGAATAATACCTTTACCAACCCCGAGCAGGTTGAAAAGGAGCTTGGATTGGCCATGCTCGGCATCTTGCCACTCGTTGACGACCGGGAGCTTACAGCCAGCATCGCCGATCAGAAGTCCGGGTTGTCGGAGGCTTACCGTTCGCTTCGAACTTCGCTGCAATTTTCCGGTGCGGAAGGCGCACCACGATCGCTGGTTGTCACGAGTTCGGAGCCTTCGGAAGGCAAGTCGACCACATCGTTCAAACTCGGGCAGGAGTTCGCAGCTCTTGGAGCAAGAGTTCTCATTGTCGACGGCGATCTTCGAAAGCCGAACCTTCATCGCCTGTTTGGTCTTGATAATACGATTGGACTCAGTAACCTGCTGACAAATACGGTTCGCAAGGACGATTTGGCGAACATTTTCAGGGCGACAAAATATCCCAATGTGACCGTTTTGACCTCTGGAACGATCCCGCCAAATCCTGCGGATCTGCTGTCCTCACCAAAGATGGCTCTGATCATAACCAATCTTGGCAAGCGCTTCGATATTGTCATTGTCGATGCGCCACCAGTCGTTGGTCTTTCGGATGCTCCGATCCTCAGTCGGCTCGCTGAGGGCACATTGCTGGTCATTTCATCGAATCAGGTGACACGCAAGTCGGCAAAAACCGCGCTGAAGCGCTTGCGATCTGCTGGCTCGAACGTAGTGGGAGCCGCGATGTCAAAGTTTGCGGTGAACAAATTCGACTACAATTATGGCTACAAATACATGAACTACCAATATTACAACTACGGCACGGACACTAGTACTCCAAAGATTGAGGGCAAATTAGATGATGGAGCAGGCCAGCCCGCTTATGCAAAGTCTGCGGCGTTCAAGCGTTTGGTTCGTCGCATCCGTTCTGGTGTTGCTGGCTTTGTCGATCGGGCTAAGTCGATTTCTTGAAACGGAAACGCCAGCCGTTTCTGTTGCCCTGGATCCGTTGAATGTTGACGCGGTGATAGATGAAATCACCAGTGATCTGAACGACACGAACAATGCTCCTGATCTTGATGTCTTGCTTCACAGGGCTATGCGCGCGCTGGCCTTCGATGTTGCGGACGCGCGTCTCTACAGTCTGATAGGCGAGATCAAATACCGGCAGGGCGAAAAGGATGAGGCCTACCGGGTTTTCGATCAAGCCCGAAAGCTATCCAAAACAGAAATCCATGCGCTGCAGCGATCCATTAGCCGTGCAGTAGAAACGGGTGATTTGCCCAAGGGAGTTCGCGAGATCGACATATTGTTGCGGCGATGGCCGGAACAATTTTCGGCGATCGCCGAAGGTCTGCCGATGATTCTCTCGAATCCGGATGGGTACCAGGCTATGCTGACGGCCATCAGGGCGCAGGCGCCCTGGAGAGCCAATCTGTTCATCGCTCTTAGCAGAACTCCGGCGGGGCTAGACTTATCAAATCGGCTTCTGCTCGATTTGACCGGATCAGCCGCGCCGCCCACGTCAAGCGAATTGTCCGGTGTGATCAATGGCTATATTCGTCAGAAGCAATACGAACCGGCCTATCGACTGTTTCTTTTCAGTCTGTCTGATGAAGAGCGCAAACTAGGCGGATACATTTTTAACAGCACGTTTGAGCCCGTCTCCGACGGGAAGCCCTTCGATTGGCAAGTCCCTGATCACTCCGGCTTGGAAGTTACATTTGCAACATCTCAGGACGCTGTGGAGGGCGAGGGGGGGGCAACAATCCGGTTCTTGAACACGCCAGTCAAGAACACTGCCCTTCAACAATATATTCAGCTGCCTCCAGGCTCGTATAAAATTTCCCTCGTAGCCTCTGCACGAAATCTGAAGCTTCCAAAAGAATTGTTCTGGTCGGTCAAATGCCTAGGCCCGGCCGGCGAAATTGCGATCTTCAACATTCCCGAGGGCACATATAGCCGCCGAAAGCTGGGCCAGGATTTCTCGGTTGTGCCGACTGGTTGCCCCATGCAACTATTGACGTTGCAGACCGCCGCGATTGCAGAGAGCTGGCGATTTCGATATGTCGGCACTTTGGTAATGCACAAATTGAGCATTGAGAGACTTTCATCTTGAACGCTCGGCCGTCGGAATGGGATAAATATCTCCTCGGCACGGTCTTGGTCGTATCGCTGCTAATAGGGGGCGGTACTGCGAGCGGCCTGTACACCGATACTCTGATCGAGGTTGCGGCCATTGTTTCGGCCGCGGCCGTCTTTTCGAAAATCCCCGGCCAGAGAATCCCCCGATCTATTCTATGGCTGTTGACTTTCGGCGTGGCGTGGACGGTCTTGCAAGTCGTCCCATTGCCGTCAGCCATATTCAACGGGTTGCGGCCGGAGCTGTTGCTCGGAGATCCCTGGATGGGAGAAAGCCGATTTCGTTTCATCAGCGTAGGGGTCGGCCGGACGGTCGAATGCCTGCTTTATCTTCTGGCCGCCGCAGCGTTTTTTTTGGCTATATTGCGTTTGCGTGCCGAGCAGGTCAGCGCGCTCCTTCCGTTTTTCTTCATGGGTGTTATCTGTAATGGTTTGGCGGGAGCAATTCAATATTCCCTCTCCGACGACGTCGCTATTGTCGGGCTGTTGCCTTTTACGATCAATGCCGGCCTTTTTGCCAACGTAAATCATTTTTCGGCGTTGCTTTTTGTGTCTATTCCCTTCGTCGTCTATTATGGTCTGTTCCGCGGGCATCTCTTGTCCGGATCCTTCGGCCTGATCGCGCTTTTGCTGCTTCTTTTGGCCGCCGGTTCCCGCGCCGGCGTTCTTATCGGGTTGGCGATCACAGTATTGTCCGTGATCTTTCTTTCAGCCCGTTCGAGGGTGAGTGGATTCGGCGTTCTCCTGATTTTTATCGGTCTTTCGATCTATACGATAAGCGCCTGGACTAAGCTCGATGCAGAGGCGCTCGACCCGGCGTTCGGGAGAGGAGAATTTGCCCTAACCACAATAGAGGGGATCAAGGGCAATTGGGCGACGGGTGTTGGATTCGGGACATTTCCAAAGGCCTATCAGATGTACGAAAGAGAAAGCATGATCTTTCAAAAATACGTCAATCATGCCCACAATGAATATCTTGAAATTGCTTTCGAAGGGGGAATTCCTGCCATCCTGCTTTTGGTAGGCTATTTTGTACTGCTTTTCGCTGCACTGGCCAGGGTTCGCCGTGATCCCCTTCAGAAGGCGGCATTCCTCTCGGTGTCTTTTCTGCTCATTCATTCGCTGGTCGACTATCCGCTGCGAACCGGGGCTCTGGCGATGGCCTTTGCCTATATGAACGCCATCATCTTCCACAAAGGATTTGCCGGACGCTTGAGCCGCACGAGCGAGATGATCGAGATCGATCACAACGGTGACAAGCTGTTTGTTCCCATCGGAACTTCGTCCTAGCGACCCCGTCGCGGCTGGCCGTCAGCTGAATGAGGCGGACGATGTCAGACAAGCTGTACCCATCCGGTGAAGACCGCAGACGTGTATCCGGCGGCCATGAGGACCTGAGCACCGCGGTGCCGGGTCAAGTTTTTGATGGG